>JAGRHQ010000261.1 GCA_020444905.1 Candidatus Competibacteraceae bacterium | reverse complement strand
CAGCGGGTGTTGATTCGCGCCCCGGCCTTGCCTGAGCAGACTCTGGAAGGCCAAGTGGCGGAAATTACTCCGAAAGGCAACCCGGTTACGCGCAGTTACCGGGTGCGCATTGACTTTGTTGGCGATTGTCCGTTGCGCATCGGCATGACCGCCGAGGTGAATATCATTGTCGAGCAGCGTGAGAACGCGTTATTGATTCCAACGACCGCGGTGCTTAAGGGGCAGGTCTGGATAGTGCGTGAAAGCCGATTGCAACGTCAACCGGTCGAAATCGGAATTGTCGGTGAAGTGAAAACTGAAATCATTTCCGGTTTAACCGAGATGGATGCGCTGGTTGCGCGTCCTGTGAACCGGTTGCAGGAAGGACAGTGGGTCAGGGTTAATGTTGACTCTTCCAGTTTGGCCAGGCGTTCGCCTCATTCATCCTTCGACACGCCCGTGGACTGACTGAGCAGTCGCTTGTTCAGCAGGGACCGGGGTTGTTGCAGCGGTATCGAAATACAGAGGGGTCATAATGCTGGGGTTGATTTCTATCCGCCGCATTTAAAATGGACTTCTTATCAGTAGATTAACTGATGTAACGTTTCACCTCCTCTCACTCGCTTGCAAGAGACGGGCTGATGAAAAGGGTTCAGAGCGGTTTTTTTATTGGCTGAAGACGTTAAAATATCCTTACTATGCTCAAGTCCAAGGGTATTCTTATGAATACGCCCCCCCAACCCCATTTTCCACTGTTCCTGTTGGGAGCTGCGATAGTTCTTATCACAGCGATTGGTGTTACCGGCTGGTTTTATGTCGAGCAACAACAAATTGATCTGCGGCTGAATATTCAGAAACAGCTGACTGCTATCGCTGATTTGAAAGTCCAGCAAATTGTTAATTGGCGCAAAGAACGTCTGAGCGACGCCCAGTTTTTCTTCAAAGCAGCTTTCGTCGCTCGCGATGTCCAGGCTTTCCTGAACGAACCCACTTCTGAAAGCGCTCGGAATGAAATTTTCGATTGGCTGAATTTACTGAAGGGTGGTGACCGCTACGCTCAGGTCACTTTGTTCGATCCCCAGGGCGAGGCGCGCATCGCTGTCCCGGATTGGCAGGTTAAGCCCCTTGCTTTTGCGCGAGAGGAGATTGCCAACGCATTGTCCGCCCGCGATGTCATCATGACCGAACTGCATCGCGAACCTGATGGCGACAGGGATATTCATTTCTCAATCCTGTTTCCGATTCTTCCTCCACACACCTTTTCCAGCCATTCTCCAGTTGATCCTTTGGGCGTTATTCTGCTGCGGCTCGATCCCTATCAATTTCTTTATCCGCTGATTCAGACTTGGCCCACGCCAAGCCGGACAGCGGAAACGCTACTCGTTCGCCAGGATGGTGATGAAATCGTATTTCTGAACGAGTTGCGTCATCGCTCGAACACGGCGCTCAGTCTGCGCTTGCCCCTGAACCCTTCATGGCCTTTACCTGCAGCGATGGCCATTCAAGGCCAGGAAGGCATCGTTGAAGGTCGGGACTACCGCCAGGTTCCAGTACTGGCCGCGTTGCGTGCTATTCCTGACACTTCCTGGTTCCTGATCGCCAAAGTGGACCAGGAGGAAATTTACGGGCTGCTCAAAAAGCAGGCGACCACTACCGGCATGATCGTGGCCATGCTGATGTTAACCGCCAGTCTCGGCGTCAGTCTGATCTGGCGCCATCGGGATTCACGCTGGCTCCAGCGGCAACTGGTCATTGAGCGTCAACGCCAGATGTTGGCCGAACGCGTCGAGCATCTGCTGAAAAACGCCAATGACATCATCCTGCTGACTGACGCCAAGGGCTGTATTCTGGAAGCCAATGATCGCGCTCTGGAAAGTTACGGCTACTCCCTGGAGGAGATGCAGCAAATGGATATCGTAAACCTGCGCACGCCGGAAGCGCGTTCTGGATGCGCCCCTTATTTGACGCAATTGCTCAATGAAAAGCGCGCACTCCTGGAAACTGAACATGTCCGGCGCGATGGCTCCACCTTTCCGGTCGAAATCAGCAGTTGCGTCGTGGAAATCGGCGGAGTCAATTATCTGTTGGGCATCCTCCGCGATATCACCCAGCGCAAGGCGCACGAACGGGAAATCGAACGGCTTACTCGACTTTATGCAGCATTAAGCCAGGTTAACCAGGCCGTGGTGCGGGCGACCCATCATCAGGATCTTTGTGATGAGGTGTGCCGCGTTCTGGTGGAGTTTGGCGGTTTTCGCATGGCGTGGATTGGTCAGCTTGATCCAGAAACTCATGCAATTGCTGTCATCGCGCAATGCGGCGATGAGTCGGATTACCTTAGCGATATTCGCATATGCGCCGATGATTGCCCTGAAGGCCGTGGTCCCACAGGCGTGGCGATTCGTGAGAATCGACCCTATATCTGTAATGATCTGATGTGCGATCCGCGCACCCTGCCCTGGCGCGAGAAAATGATGGAACAAGGCTTTCACGCTTCGGCGGCGTTTCCCATTCACCTGGATGACCGGGTGTGGGGGGCCTTGAATATTTATCTCGCCGAAAGCGGTTTTTTTGGCGAACGCGAGATTGCATTGCTGGAAGAAGCGGTCACGGATATCGCCTTCGGTCTGGAGCATCTGCAACAGGCCAAGAGCGTTCAACATCTGGCCTATTATGATGCGCTGACCGATTTGCCTAACCGGGCCTTTCTCCGGGAACGCTCCGCTCAAGCGCTGGCCACTGCCCACCGCAAAGGAACCGAGGTTGCGCTCCTGTTTCTTGATCTGGATCATTTCAAGAACATCAATGATTCACTGGGTCATTCGGTGGGCGATCAGCTGCTGCGAGCGGTCTCCATGCGCCTGAAGAATGCCGTGCGGGAAACTGATGTTGTATCGCGGCTCGGCGGGGATGAGTTTCTGGTGATTCTTACCGAGACCAGCCTGGAGGGCGCAACACAAGTCGCTCGAAAAATACAGGAGATCTTTGAACGCTCTTTTGAATGGAACAGCCGAATTTTGCATCTTTCCACCAGCATTGGCATCAGTCTGTATCCCCGGGACGCCAGCGACTTTGAATCGCTGCTGCGCTATGCCGACGCGGCGTTGTACCGGGCCAAGGAGAGCGGACGGAATACTTTTCACTTCTTCCATCCGGAAATGAATGCGGCGGCGCAGGAGCGGCTGGTGCTGGAGGAAGCCTTGCGCCAAGCCCGGTCCCGTGACGAACTTGAGCTTTACTATCAACCACAAGTGGCGCTGGACAGCGGGCAACTGATTGGACTGGAGGCGTTGCTCCGCTGGCGTCATCCAGAGCGCGGTCTAATCTCGCCGGCCAAATTCATCCCGGTGGCGGAAAGCAGCGGCTTGATTGTTGAAATTGGCGCCTGGGTGTTGTGCGAGGCCTGCCGCCAGAATCAGGTCTGGCGGGAAGCAGGATTATTCAGGGTTCCCATCGCAGTCAATCTGTCCGCCGTGCAAATTCGTCATGGCAACCTGTTGGCGATCATCCAACAAATACTGGCTGAAACCGGTCTTCCGGCGACAGAACTTGAACTGGAAGTCACGGAAAGCCTGTTGGTGGACCATAATCAGACGGTGCTTGACCTGTTTCGAGACTTAAAACATTTGGGCGTCAAGTTCTCGATTGATGATTTCGGCACCGGTTATTCCAGCCTGGCCTATCTCAAACGCTTCCCCGTCGACAAACTCAAGATCGACCAATCCTTCATTCGCGACATCACAAACGACTCGGATGACCTGGCTATTGCGCGCACCGTGGTCAGTATCGGCCACAGTCTGCGTCTCAAAGTAATCGCCGAAGGCGTAGAGAATCTGGAAACGGTTTGTCTGCTGCAGAAAATGCGTTGCAATGAAGCCCAAGGCTACTTTTTCGCCAAACCTATGCCGGCTGCGGAAATACCGCAGTGGTTGACCAGCCGGTCATTGAACAGGTAATTCCATAGCGCATTATTATAGGCGCCAGCGGTATCTTTAGTTTTTTACCCA
>JAGRHQ010000260.1 GCA_020444905.1 Candidatus Competibacteraceae bacterium | reverse complement strand
ACTGAGCAATGAAAAAAATCCTGATTGCACTCGCGCTACTCACTCTGCCGGGTCTGACTGTTGCGTCCGGCGACGGCGGCTTCCATCCGATGACCGCGCCCATTGACCCGCACAACGATGCATCGCTGCAAAAAGGCGCCAAGCTGTTCGTCAATTACTGCATGGGCTGTCATTCTCTGGAGCACCAGCGCTATAACCGCATGGCCCGCGATATTGGCCTGACCGACGAGCAGGTCAAAGAGAACCTGATCTTCACCGGCGCCAAGGTTGGCGATCTGATGAAGAACGCCATGCCTAAAACAGAGGCTAAGCAATGGTTTGGCGTAACGCCGCCCGATCTGACCCTGATCGCTCGCTCTCGGGGAGTGGACTATCTTTACACCTATCTGCTGACTTTTTATGAGGACTCCAGCCGACCTTTTGGCGTAAACAACGCTATCTTTCCAAATGCGGGGATGCCGCATGTTCTTTGGCAACTCCAGGGTATGCAGAAACCGGTCTACGCAGTCCATAAAAACGCTGAGGGTCATGAAGCCAAAACGCTCACCGGTTTTGAATTGGTCCAACCGGGCAGCATGAGTCCACCGGAGTACAAGGAAGCGATGGCGGATTTGGTGAACTTCCTGGCGTATGTTGGCGAACCTATTAAGCTGGAGCGCCAAGCGATCGGCATCTGGGTTGTCCTGTTCCTGGTACTGGCTTTCGTGGTGTTCTATCTGCTCAAGAAGGAATACTGGAAAGACGTGCATTAACAATGCTGATTTCGCCGGGGAGTGGCAACCCTATTCACTCCCTGGCGAAACGGCTGACCGGTTCGGCCCCTGCTTTCAGCGGGGAAAATTTATTTTTCCAATGATCTCAATCGATCCACGATGACTTCGACCCGCCCCTATCTCATTCGCGCCATTTACGAGTGGATTGAAGACAATGGGATGACGCCACATATCCTGGTCAACACCGAGTTACCCGGCGTGGAAGTTCCTAAACAACACGTGCGCGAAAACCGAATTATCCTCAATATCAATCCAGCGGCGGTGCGCGATCTGCGACTGGGCAACGACTGGATCGAATTCAACGCCCGTTTTGGCGGGATCGCCCGCGTGGTGCAAATTCCAGTAGCGGCAGTAATGGCGATCTACGCCCGCGAAAACGGCCAGGGCATGGCCTTTAGCGAAGAACAGAGTGATGGCGACGAACCACCCGCGCCGCCTGATGCGCCACAATCCGATCAGCCACCGGCCAAGCCAAGTCGCGGCAAACCGAAGTTGAAGATTGTCAAGTAGCGTTTGCCCGGAAAATGGTGCGCCTCAGATATCGAATCTGGGGGCAACGGCGGTGACTGCATTGATGTTGACCAGCTTCGGTCGTCAGGATCTGGCGATTGTCGCGCTGAAATCCGGCGCCGATGACCATCTGGTCAAGCGCGGTCCCCTTTAGGGCCACAATCGCCGCCAGGCCACCCATCCCCCCAGTGCCGCCAGGATCGCCGCCAGATTGAACATCATAGCGGGTCCCAGCCCTTGCCACAGATAGCCCGCGGCGAGGCTACCGACTGCGTTACCCGCGCCAAAGCTCAAACTGCTGTAAAGCGCCTGACCACGCCCCTGCAACGCTCCGGGGAAAAATTGATGCACCAGATGGATCGATGCCGCGTGGAACACCCCAAAAGTAAAAGCGTGCAAGGTCTGAGCGAACAGCAAGACAGGTAAATTGGCGGCGAAATGGCCGATCAACAACCAGCGCAGCGTTGCCAGAGTTAGCGCCGCCAGCAGCAACCGGCGTGGACCGAAACGCGGTAGCAAGCGGTGCATGAATACGAACATAGCAACTTCCACCGCAACCCCCAGCCCCCACATCAGCCCGATAAATTCGCGTGAATAACCAAAAGTTTCCAGGTACAGCGAGAAAAAACCGTAGTACGGGCCATGCGCGGCCTGATTGAGAAAACAGGCGATAAAGAACGCGATGACCGCTGGCCGGCGCAACACTTGGCCGATCGGCGGCGTTGGCTGCGGATCGGGCGCTTTGATCGATTCTGGCACGACCAGACTGTTCAGCCACAATACCGTGAACAAACCGAGCAACGCCGCTGGCGCTGTCGCTACGCCCCAAGCCTCGACCACCCAGCCCATGCCGACTGCTGCGCCAATAAATCCCACGGAACCCCAGAGCCGCACCCGACTATAGCGGTGAACATGCTCACCAAGATGATTAAGGGTCACTACTTCGAATTGGGGCAGCGCCGCGTTCCAGAAGAAGCTGAACAGCAATGTCACCAGCGCCAGGCGACTGTAGGAACCGCCAGCGGCATAGATGCCGACGAAGCACAACGCTGTTGCCAGACAAGCCCAGCGCACGATACGGATGCGCTGACCGGTGTGGTCGCCCAGCCAGCCCCATAGATTGGGCGCGATCACTTTGGTGACTTGCGCGATGGCCAGCAGCTCGCCAATCCGCGCCGGCGCAAAACCCAGCGCCAGCAGATACAGTCCCCAATACGGCAGCAAAACACCCAGCGTGGCGAAATAAAACAGATAAAAGCCGGACAGGCGCAAATAAAGCGCTGGCGTCAACACAATGATTCCACCAAAAAGTCGCTCCCTCTACCGCTAATCGCCGACAAACCACTTACAATAAATCCGGTAACCGCCATAACCCCCCCTTCACGCCCAGGGAGAAAAACCATCTTATGTCTGAAAGCACTTTATCACGCCGCGATTTCCTGCGCCTGTCCAGCGCTACGGCCCTGACCACCACCCTGAGCGCTTGCGTCGGTTATCCGCCCATGGCGGAATCCAATCCTGACCAAGCGCCGAAGCCGCCGCAAGTATCAGATGCATCCAGCGCGGGAGGATATGGCCTCCCCGAAACACCGGTGAATTCACCTCAGGAAGCCTTGCAACGCCTCATGGAAGGCAACCAGCGTTTTGTCGCCAATCGCGTCATCAATCCCAACCGAACCCCTCAGCGCCGCGCTGCCCTGGCCAATTCTCAGAAACCCTTCGCCACTATTCTCGGCTGTGTCGATTCCCGTGTGCCGCCGGAAATCCTTTTCGACCTTGGCTTGGGCGACCTGTTGGTGATTCGCAGCGCTGGCGAGGTGCTGGATGAAGCGGTCACAGGCAGCATTGAGTTTGGCAGCTTTGAACTGCAAATTCCGCTGATCGTGGTTCTGGGTCACGAACGGTGCGGCGCGGTCAAGGCCGCTATTGAGGCGCTGGAACATGGCGGCGGCCACCAGGGCGGCAAGAAGAAAGGTGAACATAGCGCTGTACCCGGTGATCTGGGTTACCTCGTGCAAAACTTGCGGCCGGCTATTGAAAAAGCTCGATCCTGGGGCATGGGCGATATCGCCGAGAACGCCATGCGCGCCAATGTTTCAATGATCGTCCAGCGCCTAAAGAAATCCCCGGTGCTGTCCGCCGCCGAGGAAAGCGGTCGGCTCAAGATTGTTGGAGCGCGTTATGATCTGGATAGCGGCGCGGTGGAAATGCTGTTTGGAGTTTAGGTCGGAATCCCCCCCGGCCCCCTTTTTCAAAGGGGGGAGACATTTCCCCTGCGATTGGTTCCCTCCTTTAGCAAAGGGGGTGAGGGGCGCGCAGCCAGAATCCCCCCCGGCCCCCCCAGGGCCGTTAAGTTCTGCTGATTCTGATGGGTAGGGCGGGTTAGCGTAGCGTAACCCGCCACCGCCGAAGTCCAGCAAAATCGGCGGGTTACGAGATGACGCTCTAACCCGCCCTACACAGAATTTAACAGCCCTGCTTTTTCAAAGAGGGGAACCAGAAGCTGCTTTTTCAAAGGGGGGAGTGGAGAAAGCGAACTATAGTCAAACAGTTTTTATATAGTTTGGAAAACTGCCGCCAGCGCATCAAAGAGATTTTGAAAATTTCCAATAATTTTCCTCAACTTTCCCTTAAGAACTCGTGAGTCATAAGTTCTCAATAACTTGTTGAAGTTGTTCAAATTCGCCTATTCGACAAGTTATTTCCACA
>JAGRHQ010000025.1 GCA_020444905.1 Candidatus Competibacteraceae bacterium | reverse complement strand
ACCTTGGGCAAAGACAGCTCTGGAACGAAGGTCTTGAATGACAAACCGGGAATCGCTAACCGATCCACCCAGCGCTTGAATTCGCCTTTGTAAACTTCCGAGGCGAAAACTCCTTGCGGACTGGTGTGTGGAACCATGCCCATCAACATCGCGTAGTGCGAAGGCGAGGTCCAGGAAGCATAACTATAGCGCTGCTCAATCGGACCGAGCCGGTCTATGTTTGGCGTGTTCGCTGGTTGGCAACTGTCATAACGACAGCTATCCATGACGACATAAATCAGATGGTTCATGCGCGGCGATTGCGGTTACGGCGGTTTTGGCGCAGACGGCGGGTTTCATCGGCAACCCGGTTCGTCACCGAAGGTTGCAGTTCCCCGGCCAGATCTTCCCAATCGCCCTCACTGGCCGCCAGTTCGCGTTCCAGATCACCCAACAATTGCTCATGGTCCGGCAAATGCAAAACGGTGGCGCGGTATTCCTCGACCGCCAACTGAAATTGTTGACGCCGATAATGGATGTCGCCTAGTAGCTTATGCACCAATGGCGCGATCTGGCTCTTCTGCGGCAATTCGCGGGCCTGCTGCTCGGCCTCCTCCAGCTTTTCGCCCGCCAGCAAGGCTTCCACCAGTCGCAAGCGGAGCGAGGTCCGTCCAGGATCGAGACGCAACGCCTCACGCAGCGCCTCCTCGGCAACGGGATAAAGCTTCAGCTCCAACGCGGCCCGTCCAAGCTGCGCCAACGCTGAACCGTTGTCCGGCAAGCGCTCAAGCACTTCCAGCAAAACCTGTTCAGCCGAGGCGTATTCATTCCGGGCAACCAGCAGGCGCGCCAGTAAAATAGCGGCGCGAATATGATCCGGCTCTATCCCCAGCGCCAGCCGCAATTCGGCAATGGCGACTTCCGGCTGATCCTGCTGGCGATGGATTTCCGCAATCAACAAGCGCGGCTGCACCTTGCGCGGATCGTAGCGCAGCGCTTCCCGTAACTGCGTCATGGCTTCGTCATAACGCTGCTGATGCAGCAACGCCTGGCCCAGTCCGGTCATGGCTTTCACCAATTTCGGATCGAGATTCAGCGCGTTCTGAAAGGCCAGGATAGCCGGTTCAAATTGATCCAGTTCAGTCAGCGCTTGTCCTTCCAGCACATAAGCTTTCGCGAGCAAGGGGTCCAAAGTCCGGGCTTGGGTGAAGCGGGCCAGCGCCTCTTCAGTGCGCTCCTGACGCCGCAGCACCATGCCGAGAGCAAGACATGCATTGGCCGATTTGGGATTGCTGGCTAACAGCGCCTCGAATTCCATACGGGCTTCATCCTGACGTCCCTCGCGAAACAGCACACGGCCTTTGCGCAAACGCTCGCGCTCGTCCTGAACAGGCGCTGGGTCAGGCTCCAGTTTTTTGACCGTGGGTTGCCACTGTGTCATATCTCATACCTCATGAAAGCCGGCGCTGTCGACAGCACGGGCATCGTCGTGAATTTCAGGGGATAACTGCAAAATCAGTGCCGGACAGCCGACTTTTGAAGCGATCAGCCGCCATTTCGAAACCAGGGACATCGTATGAGAGTCAATAATCGGAATGAAAGTTGCTGATGCTTGGATAAAGTAAAAAGCGAATCCATCATAGCAATTTGTGGCTTATCGGCACAAATCAGCCATAACGGCTCTTTGGAGAGGCAACAACTCATGGCAAAATCCGTTGCTATCCATCCACATCCAACCTCGGCTTAACAAAGACTATGACCATCATCAACGCCATCACTGCAAAAAATATCCAGGAACAGCTCACTTTGCTGCTGAACGACATGATTCAAGGGTGGGATATGGATATTTTGGAACCGATTGGCGCGGAAACCCGGCTCATCGAAGACCTGAATTTCGAGTCGGTGGACTTGATGCAGCTGATTGTGTCTATCGAGCAGACGTTTGGAGTGCGAGGATTGCCCTATGAACAGGTGCTAATGCAGGATGGCGGCTATGTCACCGAGATCACGGTTCGACAACTAACGACGTTCCTTCATCGTTTCATCCCGCTTCACAGGACTGGCCAATTTCAGTCGTTACCCTCCCCGGCAAGCTGAATTTGGACTCGGACATCGCGCTTCACACACCTTCACCCTCAGCTTTCAAACAGACCGCTTAATGCCTCAACCAGCCTTTTGCGGTCGATTTTGCCATTCGGATTGCGCGGCAGGTCGCTGGAATAGGCAATAACTTGCAACGGTACCATAAAGTTAGGCAGATACTGCTTGCAATGGGCGATTAATTCGCTCGCGTTGAAATCTTCGCGCAGCGGCTTGATCACCGCCACCACCGCCTGGCCCAGCGCCGGATGCGGAATGCCCAACGCCGCTGCCTCAGCGGCTTGGCCACTGCCATAGATGACTTCCTCGACTTCGGTGGGACTGACCCGGTAACCGGAAGTTTTGATCATGTCATCCTTGCGGCCAATGAAATACAGGAAACCCTCCTCGTCCATTCGCACTGTGTCACCCGACCAAACGGCAAGTTCGGGGATCGGTAACCCCGGATTCTGCCCCGGCGCTGGACGATAGCGCTCCGCGGTTTTAGCCGGATCGTTCCAGTACCCCAGTCCGACCAGCGCTCCGCGATGCACCAGTTCTCCCGGTTCCCCCGGCGCGCAGGGCGTTCCATCTTCGCGCACCACCAGAATTTCCGCGTTGGGAATAGCCTTGCCCATCGAATCGGGCCGGCGTTCAATCTCAGCCGGCGGCAGGTAAGTCGAACGAAACGCCTCGGTTAATCCGTACATCAGGAACGGCGCAGTTTTCGGCAGGGAGCGGCGCAAGGCGTCCAGCGTGGCGCGCGGCATGGCGCCGCCGGAGTTGGTGATATAGCGCAGGTTATCCACGGCTGCTTGCGGCCATTCCAGTTGGGCGAGTTGCACCCACATTGGCGGGACTGCCGCCAGGCCGGTAATTCCCTCGCGGGCGACCGTATTCACCACGTCGCGGGGTAACAGATAATCCATTAACACCGCTCGCGCCCCGGCTACGAAAGCGGTGGTTAACTGACTCAGGCCATAATCGAAACTAAAGGGCAGCACCGCCAGCAACCGGTCATCGGCATGGTTGCCCAGGTATTCCGCCACGCTGTAAGCGCCGGCCAACATATTGCGATGAGATAGCACGACGCCTTTGGGTTTGCCGGTGCTCCCGGAGGTGTAGAGAATCGCCGCCATGTCGATATCAATGGCCGGAGCGGGCGAACGGCCACCGTCCGCTGCGAGCAGCGCCGACCAGCCCAGAACCTGTAAATGATGCGCATGCGGCGTCGACAGAGAAGCTTCATCGACCAGCACCAAACTGTGCAGGTCCGGACAATCAACCAGTAACGGGGCTAGTGATTCGGCCCGGTCGCGGGCGGTGACCAGGATGTGGACGTTGCAATCGCGCAGAATGTAGGCCACCTGTTCGGGCTTCAGCAACGGATTGACCGGTACAAACACCCCACCCGCCAGCGTCGCGCCAAACAGGGTGGCCACCGCTTCCGGGCGCTTGGGCAAATAAACGGCGACCCGTTCCGCCCGGTTCAGCCCCAGCGCCAACAAGCCACGACCGGTTGTCCGGATCAAATCAGCTAAACTTGCATAATCCAAAGCTGTTTGCCGGTGAATGATGGCCGTGGCGTCAGTGCGGCGCTCCGCCTGTTCGAGAATAAGTTCGTGCAGCAATCTGGCCATAAAAATTCCAAAGGGGTGGGATATAGAGGTTCCAGGCATCAGGTTTCAGGTTTCAGGTTTCAGGTTTCAGGAGCGGAAACAAGGAATTGCTCCTGAATTTGTCCGGTTTCCATGCGCAAGGACAATACGATGTCTGTTAATGCAAATAATAGTCGGTTCGGCGCTGATCGGCGCAGAATGAACTGGAGAATCCATTCGTGAACCGCTTTTTTGTCTTGTACGTAACCAGCGGCTGCCATCTATGCGAACAGGCGGAGCGCTTAATCCAGGGACAAACAGGCATTGCCGTCAGCGCAGTGGAAATCGCCGACGACGCCGAACTCTTGGAGCAGTATGGCGCGCGCATTCCGGTCTTGCAGCGACAGGAAACCGGCGAAGAACTGGACTGGCCTTTCGACATGGAAACCCTTCAACGCTTTTTGACCGGATAACCGTTCATTTCCCTTTTTGAAATAGAGATAAATAACCACCATGGACAAAATAACGATGAATCAATACCAACGCTACTTACTGTCCTTCCTCGGTTTCGCTGGAGTCCTCGCGACAACCAGTCCGGCCCATGCCTCCGGACTACAAATCACCGAGCAAAGCGTGACCAGTCTGGGCCGAGCCTTTGCTGGAGGCAGCTTACCGAACGACGATGCTTCCGCCGCCTACTTCAATCCCGCTGACATGATGCTGAGCAAAGGCGCTCAGGCGCAAGCCGGGATGACCTTTATCGGCATCATCATCGATGTGAGTAATGCGGGTTCCACCCTTCGCTTGCCGGCTAATCTGGGGGAGCTGTTAACCCGGCCACCCGGCACGGTCATACCGGTATTCGTGACCTTGCCGACCTCGGGACTCGCCTACGATGACGGCGGTACCGATAATGTGGCGCCCAATGGTTACTACATCATGGACATCAACGACCGGATGCGCTTTGGATTAAGCATAACTACGCCGTTCGCGGTGAGCACTAGCTATAGCCGGGGCTGGGTCGGTCGCTATCATGCGGTGGACTCGGAGTTGCTGACCATGGATATCAATCCTTCTATTGCCTACCGCATTAACGATCAACTGTCGATTGGTGGCGGGATCAGCGCGCAGTACGCCGATGCTACGCTGAGTCAGGCGTTGTTCAATCCATTAGCGCCGAACAACGACGGCTACGCCAAGGTCGAGGCCGATGGCTGGGGCTTTGGCTACAACCTCGGCTCGACTTATGAACTTGACTCCAATACCCGATTCGGCATTAGTTACCGTTCACGGATCAAGCATTCAGTGGAGGGCGATCGCACAATCACCAACTTTATCTCTGACCGGAATGGCGAAGTTGGCGCCAAGGCCAAAGTGACCCTGCCGGACTGGGTGGGGTTGAACGCCTACCGACGAATTAATGATCAATGGGCGGTGATGGGCGGCGTGCGCTGGACCAACTGGAGTCTGTTCAAGGAATTGAAAATTGACTTCGCGGACGGTGCGCAGAGTTTGACCGAGGAGAACTGGGAAGACAGTTGGGCCTTCAACGTTGGCGTCAGCTATGACTACACGCCGGAATGGACTTTCCGCGCCGGTTACCAATATGACCAGACCCCGGTGCCGTCAGCGGAATTTCGCACCCCGCGCATTCCCGATTCTGATCGCAATGCCTTCGCGTTCGGTTTGAGTTATCGTCCGAACCCACAACTGTCTGTGGATTTTAGCTATATGTATCTGGTATTTAAAGATTCCAGCACGGACAACACCATTGATTTACTGTCGACCGCGCCAGGACTGGCCACGGATACGTTGCGCGTTGACTACGACAGCTCGGGACATCTGCTGGGATTGCAGGCGAGTTATCGGTTTTAAGTAGAACTTACGCATTGACCGGCGGTTGGAATTGTCGATTGAGATGTCCCAAGTTGGGGGTGAAGGCTTGGATAAATCCGACAATCGCCTCATTGGATAGCTCCCGTTGTAAACGGTAACAATTCGAAAATGTATAACTCGCTGAAAAGAAATTGGGAGAAAAATGAAGAAAACTGTTAGAAACATTAGCCTGAAAACCCAATTTCTGTTGCTAGGGATTATCTTGACACTGACTTTGTTCGGCGGAGCAGGCTTTATGCTCTTGAGCATGACATCGACCAAGTCAAATATGCACCGTTTGGCTACTGTAGATACGGTGATTTTGAATAAAGCCCATCAACTCAAGTTGGCTGTTGTGCAAGTGCAACAGTGGCTAACCGACATCAGCGCCACACGAGGTCTGGATGGGTTAGATGATGGTTTCAAAGAGGCGGAAGACGCCGCGCGCTCATTCCGAAATCTGCTCCAGGAGTTGCAGGCGCTCGACAGCTCGAATCGACAGCGTTACCAAGTCATGCTGCCAAGCTTCGATGCCTATTACGACACAGGTCAGCGCATGGCCCATGCCTACATCGAACAAGGCCCCTCAGGCGGCAATCAACTGATGGGGGAATTCGATCAGGTTGCAGAAAAGCTAGCCGAGCAGGTGGATAGTTTTCTCGTCGCCGCCCAGCAGCGCGTTAACCTCGCTAGTGATCACCACATTCGCGCTCTCAAGAAGGAGATGATCATCATTAGCATGATCTGCATTGGTTTCGTGAGCGTGTTGATCATCGTGGGCTGGATGATTCGAACTATCCTGCGGTCGCTGACCAATGCCGTTGCTCTTTCGAAGCGTATTGCTACAGGTGATTTGACCATAGCGATCCGAGCGACCTCCCAAGACGAAATCGGGCAATTGCTGCAAGCCATGCAGACCATGAGTACCGAACTCACGCGGATCGTCAGCGTTATTAACCAATCGACCTGTACAGTTAACAGTACCGCTAGCGAAATCGCCCAAGGCAGTGCCGACTTAGCGCAACGCACCGAAGAACAAGCATCAGTGCTGGAGGAAACAGCCTCTTCGATGAAAGAACTGACCTCCACGGTCAAGCAAAGCGCCGATAATGCTGGGCAAGCGAATCAACTGGCCAGCGCCGCCCGCAATCAAGCCGAACAGGGCGGCCACGTCGTCGAGCAAGCCGTCGTCGCCATGAGCGCGATCAGCGCCAGCAGCCGCAAGATCGCTGACATCATCAGCGTCATCGACGAAATCGCTTTCCAGACCAATCTACTGGCCCTAAACGCCGCTGTCGAAGCCGCCCGCGCTGGCGAACAAGGGCGAGGCTTTGCCGTGGTCGCTGCCGAAGTGCGCAAACTCGCCCAGCGTAGCGCTGACGCCGCTAAGGAAATCAAGACTCTGATCACCGACAGCGTGGGCAAGATCGAGGAAGGTGGCAAGCTGGTCGAACAATCTGGGCAGACATTGCAAGAGATTGTCATCGCGGTCAAGGAGGTCAGCGACATCGTCGCCGAGATGGCCGCGGCCAGTCGGGAACAAGCCTCGGGGATCGAGCAGATCAACAAAGCCATCTTGCAAATGGATCAGGTCACCCAACAAAACGCCGCTTTGGTGGAAGAGACCGCCGCCACCAGTCAGTCGATGGACGAGCAAGCCCGTGAACTGCAAGGATTAATGGGGTTCTTTAAGATAGATCAATACCCTGCTGCCGTTGCAAGTAGTGCGTCGTGATGGATTCGCAGGAGTATCCGATTCGAGTTGAGCGGCTTGGTCGGCATCCTGATCGGGCGGCGCACCACCCCATACCGGTGGGTATGGCAAAATTCGATCAGTGATCAAGGACTCGAGAGTCACAAGTTCTCATGCAGCATGGGTTTGAATAACATATAACTTTTTGAAGAATAATTGGTTTTTTTCTCCTGTGGAAATAACTTGTCGAATAGGCGAATTTGAACAACTTCAACAAGTTATTGAGAACTTATGACTCACGAGTCAAGGAATACCCTTATGATGTTGAAACTGGATCAAGTTCACACCTTCTACGGCCAGATCGAGGCGCTCAAGGGCGTGTCGCTGGAAGTCCATCCCGGCGAAATTGTCACCCTGATCGGCGCTAACGGCGCAGGCAAGAGTACTCTGTTGATGACCATCTGCGGTTCGCCGCAAGCCACTAAAGGCAGCATCCTCTTTGAAGGACAGGACATCACGCATGAGCCGACGCACATCATCATGCAGTGTGGACTGGCGATTGTGCCAGAGGGACGGCGCATCTTCCCCGGTCTGACCGTGCAGGAAAATCTGCAAATGGGTGGCTTCTTCGCCGATCAATCCCGATTGGACATTGATCTGGAGCGGGTCTTTACTTTATTCCCCCGCCTCAAGGAACGGCGTCATCAGCGCGGCGGCACCCTATCGGGCGGCGAACAGCAAATGCTGGCTATTGGTCGGGGTCTGATGGGCCGCCCCAGTCTGCTGCTGCTTGACGAACCTTCGCTGGGACTGGCGCCGATCATCATTGCCCAGATTTTCCAGATTCTTCAGGAAATCCGCGAAGAAGGCGTCACCATCTTCCTGGTCGAGCAGAACGCCCATCGCGCCCTGCAACTGGCCGATCGCGGCTATGTGCTGGAAAACGGACAGATCGTGCTGGCCGATACTGGGGCTAACCTGCTCGTGAATGACGAGGTGCGCAAGGCATATTTAGGGGGCTAAAGTCGTGGTAATATCAGCACCCTCTTATTAACCATAGCACACAAGGACAAAATCATGATTCTGGACAGAGTGGACGCTGGCCGTTACGTTCCTGATGAATTCAATGTCATCATCGAGATTCCGGCGCATTCCGATCCCGTCAAATATGAAGTTGACAAGGAAACCGGCGCGCTGTTTGTGGATCGCTTCATGAATACCGCCATGCATTACCCCTGCAATTACGGCTACATTCCTCATACCCTTGGCGAAGATGGCGATCCACTGGATGTGATGGTCGTTGCGCCGCTGCCGGTCGTCAGCGGTTGCGTGGTGCGTTGCCGCCCACTGGGGGTATTAAAGATGACCGATGAAGGCGGTGGCGACGCCAAACTGCTGGCGGTGCCGGTCAAGCAGGAATGCGCCCTCTATGACCATATCGAGTCTTTTGAACAGATGTCGAAAGCTCAACTTAATCAGATTGCTCATTTTTTCCAGCATTATAAAGATCTCGACACCGGCAAGTGGGTGCGGCTGGACGGTTGGGCCGATGCGGAAGAAGCCAAGGCCGAGATTAGGCGCGGCGTGGAACGCTACAACGACAGCAAATAAACACTGCCCTGCAAGATGAACCAGGCATAGCCGGCGGCCAGCACATCGTCAAACATGATGCCAAAACCGCCGCCTACATCACGATCAACCTGCCGAATCGGCCAGGGTTTGACGATATCGAACAGCCGGAACAGTACAAATCCGGCGACAACCCACAGCCAGCCTGGCGGCGCGGCGATCATCGTGATCCAGTAGCCGATCACTTCGTCCCAGACAATTGCAGGATGATCGTGAACGCCCAGGTCGTGCGCCGTCCGGTCGCAAATCCATACGCCGAGTATAAAACCCATCACGGTAATGAGCAGATAGGTCCACAAGGGCAGCGGCTGCATCAGCAGATACAGAGGAACCGCTGCCAGCGTGCCGAAGGTGCCAGGCGCTTTCGGCGCGCAACCGGAGCCAAAGCCCAGCGCCAGAAAATGCACCGGGTCGCGGAAGACCCGCGCGCAGGGGTTATCGCCGTTCATTCAGTCCCCGACTCGTTGAAAATCAATCAATTTGCGATCATCGCCAAAACGCATCTCAAACAACCCATGCACGCCTTCCAGGGTCACGAAGCGCCGCAACCATTGCGCAGGGAACTGTACCCGTCGCCCGTCGCTGGCCCGCACGATAACCTGGCGCGCAACGCCTTCATAATAACTGCGTATCTGCTCGGCAGTCAGGCTGAGGCGGAAGTACACGGTTTGCATTAAACGTCATCCAGCGCACCAGTCAGGCTCACTGCCCCTGAGCAGCCGAGGCGGGGGCTTGGGCTTCGCGGCGGCGGCGCAGCAACAGGCGGGAGATGAAAATACCGACTTCAAACAACATCCACATCGGCACGGCCAGCAGGGTCTGCGAAATCACATCCGGCGGGGTGAGCAGCATACCAATAACAAAAGCGCCCACGATCACGTAAGGTCGCTTGGCGGCCATCGCCTCGGGTGAAAGAATACCCACCAGTGCCAGGATGACCGTGGCGACCGGCACTTCGAACGCGACCCCGAAGGCAAAGAAGATTGTCATGACGAAATCGAGATAGCGGTTAATGTCTGTCATCACCGCCACGCCCTCAGGAGCAGTCGTGGTGATAAAGCCGAAGAAAATCGGCATAATGATGAAATAAGCGAACGCCATGCCGCAATAGAACAGAATCGTGCTGGACAAAAGTACAGGTATCGCCAATCGTTTTTCGCGCTGATAAAGACCTGGCGCAACAAAGGCCCATATCTGGTAAAGAATCCACGGCATGGTGACGAACACCGCCAGGATCAGGGTAAATTTCAGCGGCGTCAGGAACGGTGACAGCACGTCAATAGCAATCATGCTACTCTGGGCCGGCATATGCCGGGTTAAAGGACCCGCAAGCGCACTGTAGATCGGATTGGAAAACGGCGACATCGCCACAAACACCAACAAGACGCCGCCCACCATGCGCAGCAGACGGGCGCGCAGTTCGATCAAATGGCTGACAAAGGGTTGTTCGCGATCAGTGTCGGACACGGTTTCAGTTCGCAGCAGGCGGGGTGGAAGACTCGGATGGCGCTGGTTTTTGGAGTGAAACCGGGGTGGAGATCGCTTCCACCGCTGGGGAATTCAAAGCAGGCAGTTTCCGGTCCGGCGGTGGCGGCGCAGAGACTGCGCCGGGCCGCCAACCCGGCGGGGGGCCAGGATCATCGAATTCCGCCTGTAAATCCTCCTGAATCTCTTTGACCCGGTGCGTCAGATCTTTCTTAATGTCGTTGATCTCGGCCAGATGGCCTTGCTCACGCAATGACTGCTTGATTTCTTCCAGGTGCAGTTCCCGATCCACTTCCGCCTTGACCTCGGCCACCATGCGCCGGGCTTTGCCCAGCCATAGGCCGGCGGTGCGCGCCAAGCCGGGCAGGCGCTCGGGACCCACCACGATCATCGCTACGACACCGATCAGCGCCAATTCCCAAAAACCGATTTCGAACATGCCAGCGCGGTCCGCAAATTAAACCTTGTCGCGTTCCTTGGCTAACGGATCGCGTAGACCTGCCGTGGCGTCACCGCCCACTGAGCTTTGCACAGTGGAATGTTCAAGTTTTTTAGGGTTCTCTTCCTCCGGGGTTTCCGGTTTGCCGCCTTCCTTCATGGCGTCGCGAAAACCGCGAATCGCGGAGCCGAGGTCGGAGCCGAGATTACGCAAGCGACTACCGCCGAAGAGCACCAGAACGATGACCAGGATGAGCAGGAGTTCCCAGATACTGAAATGCATAAGGATTGGCCTCTGAATAACAGGGAAAAGGGCGAAATTCTAATGGGTAGCGCGGGCGGCTTTTTCAGCCAGACCGGACACGCCAAAACGACGTTGCAATTCATTTAACACGGCATCCGGACCAAGACCTTGATGCGCCAGCATGACCAGGGTGTGAAACCATAAATCGGCGGTTTCGCGCACGAGGGGTTCAGGATCGCCGTTCTTGGCGGCGAGCAAGGTTTCAGCAGCTTCTTCACCGACTTTCTTGAGAATGGCGTCCAGGCCCTTGGCGTACAGTTTGGCCACATAAGAACTGTCGGGATCAGCCTGTTTGCGCGCTTCCAGGGTCGCCGCCAGCTCGCGCAGGATGTTATCGCTCATGAACCGTACATCTCGCGCGGATCTTTCAGCACCGGATCGACCGTGATCCATGCACCATCGCGCAGTTCCTCGAAAAAGCAGCTTTGCCTTCCGGTATGACAGGCGATCCCGCCGATTTGTTCGATGTCCAGCAGCAATACGTCCGCGTCGCAGTCCAGCCGGATGTGTTTAATTTTTTGGGTGTGGCCCGAGGTTTCCCCCTTATGCCAGAGTTGTTTGCGGGAACGAGACCAATACACTGCTTCCCTGCATTCTACCGTGCGTTGCAGCGATTCCCGGTTCATCCAGGCCATCATCAGCACCCGGCCCGTAGCGGCGTCCTGGGCGATAGCGGGAACCAATCCGTCCGCCGTCCATTTAATATGATCCAACCAGTTATCGGTCATAAAGCCCTCTCCCTCATCCCCTCTCCCCGAAAGGAGAGGGGGAGATTTATAGTCTCACTTCAATCCCACGCGCCTGCATGTGGCGCTTGGCCTGCTCAATCGTGTATTCAGCAAAATGGAAGATGCTGGCGGCCAGCACCGCGTCCGCTTTGCCAAACAGGACGCCATCGGCCAGATGATCCAGGGTGCCGACCCCGCCCGAGGCGATCACCGGGATACTGACCGCTTCGCTGATCGCGCGGGTCAATTCCAGATCAAAACCGCTCTTGGTGCCATCGCGATCCATGCTGGTCAGCAGAATCTCGCCTGCCCCGTATTCGGCCATGCGCTGCGCCCATGCGATGGCGTCGATGCCCGTAGGCCGACGGCCACCGTGGGTGAAAATTTCCCAACGCGGCGTATCACCGGTTTGTTGGACTGATTTAGCATCGATGGCGACGACAATGCATTGATTGCCAAAACGCTCGGCGGCTTCGCGGACGAATTCAGGACGATGAATAGCGGCGGTGTTGATCGACACTTTGTCAGCGCCAGCGTTCAACATGCGCCGCACATCGTCCAGGGTGCGGATGCCGCCGCCGACCGTCAGCGGAATAAAGACCTCGCTGGCCACCTGTTCGACGACGTGCACCATAGTTTCGCGGTCATCGGAACTCGCGGTGATGTCCAGGAAAGTGATTTCATCAGCGCCCTCCTGGTCATAACGACGCGCGATTTCCACCGGATCGCCGGCATCGCGAATCTCCACAAACCTGACGCCCTTAACTACGCGGCCACGATCCACATCCAAACAGGGAATAATGCGTTTCGCCAGCCCCATCTAATCACTCTCCGCCGTATCGGCCAGGCGTTGGGCCTCGGCCAGATCGATGGCGCCATCATACAACGCCCGACCAATGATCGCGCCCATGACGCCCTCATTCTCCACAGCGCACAGCGCGCGCACATCATCCAGGGTACTGACCCCGCCGGAAGCGATGACCGGGATAGCGATCGATTGGGCCAGACGAACTGTAGCCTCGACATTGACGCCTTGCATCATGCCATCGCGGCCAATATCGGTGTAAATAATGGCCTCTACGCCATCGCGTTCAAAGATTTGCGCCAGATCGATGACATTATGTCTGGACAACTTCGACCAGCCATTGATGGCGGCCCGTCCATCCTTGGCGTCGAGTCCCACAATGATGTGGCCGGGGTACTCCAGGCATAGATCACTGATGAAATGCGGTTCCTGGACCGCCTTGGTGCCGATGATGACGAATTGAACGCCTGCGTCAAGATAGGTTTCCACCGTTTCCTCATCGCGGATTCCACCACCCACCTGAATCGGCAGATTAGGGAAAGCCTTGGCGATTTGGCCAATGACCTGGGCATTGACCGGCTGGCCGGCGAATGCGCCATTCAGATCGACCAGATGCAGGCGTCGCGCGCCGGCATTGACCCAGCGCTCGGCCATAGCCACCGGGTCATCCGAAAAGATTGTGGAGTCTTCCATACGGCCTTGGCGCAGCCGCACACATTTACCATCTTTCAAGTCAATCGCGGGTATGAGCAACATAACGGCTTCTTCCAGCAGCACATCTTGATTTCAAGGGTCAGGGATTCCAGTTAATGAAATTGGCAAGCAAGCGTAATCCTGCCTGGGCGCTCTTTTCCGGATGAAATTGCACCGCGAACAGATTGTCTCGCGCAATCGCTACGGTGAAATGAAAACCATATTGACTCTGACCGACGGTTAACGCCTCGTCAGTGGGTTGCAAGTAGTAACTATGGACGAAATAAAAACGGCTGTCCTGGGGAATGCCTTTCCAAAGTAGGTGATCACGCACTTGATGCACCTGGTTCCAGCCCATGTGGGGGACTTTCAGCCGCTCACCGCTGGCGGGATCAAGCAACTCGCCAAACCAGACTACCCGGCCCGGCAGGATCTTCAGGCATTCAACACCGCCGTTTTCCTCGCTGAAGTCCAGCAGCGCCTGCGGTCCCAGGCACAATCCCAGAAACGGTTTGTTGCGCGCAGCATCCTGAACCACATCGATCAGCTCTGCATGAGCTAATTCGCGCATACAATCGCGGATTGAACCCTGACCGGGAAACACCACCCGGTCGGCGGCCAAAATGTCATGGCGATTGTGGGTAATCCGCACCTGCGCTTGTGGCGCGACATGCTCAAACGCCTTGGCGACAGATCGCAAGTTGCCCATGCCGTAATCGATGATCGCGATGTTGGTCATGCAGAGAACTCGTAGGAGGGCGAAATTGGGGAATGAGCCGTGATCTATCCGCCGAAACCTAGAGGCTGCCCTTGGTGGAGGGAATACCTGTCATGCGGGGATCGAATTCAACCGCCATGCGCAGGGCGCGGCCAAAGGCTTTGAATACGGTTTCGGCGATGTGATGGGCGTTGCGGCCACGCAGGTTGTCGATGTGCAGGGTGATCAGGGCGTGATTAACGAAGCCTTGGAAGAATTCGCGAAACAAATCAACATCAAACTCACCGATATGGGCGCGCGGAAATTCGGCTGCGTATTCCAGACCTGGCCGACCGGAGCAGTCCAGCACAACTCTGGAAAGCGCCTCATCCAGGGGAACATAGGCGTAGCCATAGCGGCGGATGCCATGCTTGTCGCCCAGCGCCTGCTTGATTGCTTGACCGAGAGTGATGCCGACATCCTCGACCGTGTGATGCGCGTCGATGTGCAGATCGCCCTGGGCTGCAATGTCCAGATCAATCAGGCCATGACGGGCGATTTGATCGAGCATGTGATCGAGAAAAGGTAGGCCGGTGGCAAGTTGAGCATGACCCGCGCCATCCAGATTCACCCGAACCTGAATTCGGGTTTCCAGGGTGTCACGCTTGACCGTAGCGATACGCGCCGACATGTTGGCTGGTTTCTATCCGCGACTGCTGTTGTGGCCATCTCCACCTACTCCTGCAGTGAAGATAAGGATTATTTCGAGGGAATTATAGATGATAGGGATCAATAAGCGAATGCTATTTTGTTTAACGCAATGTTGGGCTTTTTCGAGGGGAGAAGAAGGCAGGCTGATGCGGCCTAGCAATGTGAGCTAAGCTGGGAGGAAGAAACGACCCCGCAGTGGTTGCGGGGGCATGTGTCCCGAACAGGGATCAAGAGGGAGGAAAATCCACGTTATCGGCCCACAAGAGGCGGGCCACCGCCCATGCCGCCGCCATTGCCGGTTTCAGTGCTGGTGCAACGCATGTTGGGATCGATGAGCACACGAAAGCGCGCCATCATATACGAGCCGACTCCCGATAGGGCAAGCTGGAGCGACTCACCCGCTTCTTCATCTGCTAGACAACTGTTGGAGCCAGTGAATATCTGATCCGCATCGTTACCGACCGGCGACACGCCGCGATTGGTGTAAGGCGACACCGTCGTGTAGATCAGGTTGCTGATCTCGTCGTCGAAGGCAAACTGTGTGGTGAATTCCAAGGATGTGCTGGCGCCTGAGAACTGGCGGATTTTGCAGTGAATATGAGGGGCGCGTGGCAGATACCAGCCAGGGTAGATGGTGCGAAAGCGCACACGACCGCGCCGCTTGGTCACTTGGTAGCCACGTAAAAAGTTTTGATCCGTGGTGTCGGCGCCTTGCTGGCCAGCGGATACGCCAGAATATAAACCCGCCGCATTGCAGTGCCAGATATCGACATACGCGTTCTCTAGCGGTGTGACTTCACCGGTGCTCGTATCGAGCGTCAGAACTTTGATCGTTAGCAACAACGGCAAACCGTCCTGGTAGACATTGTCGGAGATGTTGTAACGAATGTCCGAACGATTGAGCGACTCATCGATAAAGTAGGGTCCCTCGGTCACTTCCACAGTCGAGGTATCACCCAAAGCAGCGTAAGCCATACGGGCTGCCAGCGGATTGGTCAGGGCGAAAGCGCCGAGAGCGCCAAAAGCGCCATTACGCAATAACTGCCGTCGATGCAAATCGATAGATGCCGGTTTCAAGATTGAGTTGAATTGCATACGTTTTTCCTGGCTGTACTGGGTTTTCGCACGGTTGGCGCAGATTGATGGACGTCAACATTAAAGCGGGAGGTTGGCCGAACCGAATCGATTATGGTCCGGCCTGCGGATCGATGTTCAGGCCGCTATACTTAGTTGACTAGTAAACATTTGGTTAGTCGAATCCTGCGCCATGGTTTGATACTGTCGAAGCAGGGATGCGATGAACATGTCGGCGTTATTGGCCGCCGCATTTTGGGAGTCGCTGGCGCCGTTCATTCGACTCTCCATCTCGCTGCGTCGCTGGCTCATGGCCGTGCTGAACTCATCCTTACTGATTTGGCCATCGCCATCGGTGTCGTCCCGGCTGATAATGTCGCTAACGCTGAAACCCTGATCCGCGCCTTGGTTCTTCGGCATTTGATCCAGCATGGCAGAAAGCTCAGTCTGGCTGATATTGCTGTCGCTGTCGCTGTCAATGCTGGAGAACATCTCTTCGTCCGATTGTGCGGCGCCGGGTGGTGGCCCCATCGGCGGGGGTGGCGGCATACCACCCCCGCTGCCTATGCGCGCATTCATTATCTGGCCCTGGAGTTGTTTGAGCATGTTGTTTACGGCGTCGCTGGCTTCCTGCTGAGTGATCGAGCCATCACCGTCGGTATCCATATCGTTGAACAGATCATTGATATTCGATAGGTCGCTGTCGCTAGTATTATTCGTGGAAGCCGTCTCTTCCAGAAAAGCAGAGAGTTCGCTCTTATCAACACCGCCATCACCGTTTGCGTCCATCTTTGCAAATGCCTTCTCCTGCATTTTCACCATATCTGGAGGGCTGATTCCGCCGCGCATACCGGAGAACGCTGTCTGGGAATAACTCCCATTGCTGCTGATTCCGCTAATCATGGTAGTACCCCTTATGAAATTGATTCGAAAAAAGATGCGATGTCCATCCGCTATCAAGAGCGACGCCTTACACCCTTGGTCTGGCTGGAGTACCAACAAGTGTCGAAACGATACCCTAATTGATAGTCATATCAGACCATAAAATATTATTTTGTATATCTATAAAGTTATGTTAAGGCTGTGTAAAGCTAGGTAAAGATGCGGTTTAAAATGGCGAAGCGGAAGACTTATGGCTAAGGTATTGCTAGTTGATGATGACATTGAATTGAGCGGCATGCTCAAGGACTATCTCGAACGGGAAGGCTTCGAGGCGGTTACCGCCGAGGATGGCGAAACCGGAATCGTCGAAGCGCTATCGGGGCGCTACGCCATCGTCGTGCTCGACGTGATGATGCCGCGCGTGAACGGTATCGAGGTGTTGCGCCGCATCCGCACACGCGATAGCCGTATCCCTATACTCATGCTCACCGCCAGGGGAGACGACGTGGATCGGATCATCGGACTGGAACTCGGCGCGGACGACTATGTACCCAAACCCTGCACGCCGCGTGAATTGGTCGCACGCATCCGGGCTATCCTGCGGCGCACGCAAACGCAAGAACCGACGGACGATGCGACGAAATCCTTGTCGGCAGGTTTATTGGTCATGTGGCCGGAAAGACGCGTTGCAGAGTGGAATGGTACGCCGCTTGACCTGACCAGCACCGAATTCAATCTCCTTGAAATGCTGGTCCGCAACGCCGGTTGCGTGGTGAGCAAGAAGGAGCTTTCGGAACAGAGCCTGGGCCACCCTCTGGCGCGCTACGACCGCAGCATCGACGTACATCTGAGTAATATTCGCCGCAAGCTCGGTGGTAATGCCCAGGAACGATCGCCGATTCAATCCGTGCGCGGCATCGGCTATCAGTATGTTAAGGAGTGACCGCTATGGGTCGGCTCTTCTGGAAATTCTTTTTCGCTTTCTGGCTCGCATTGCTGACCGCCAGCGTAGGCGTTGGCACAGCCGTCTGGCTCCACAGGCAATCGCGAGAAGATCGGGACCACATATTGGCGGGAGGCCCACTGACTCAGTTTCTGGTGAACGCAACAACCGCGACGCTTCGGCATGGCGGTGTCAAGGCGCTACGCACGTTGTTGGAGGAATGGAATCGCCAGGGTGATGCGCGAGTGTATGTCATCGATGACACTGGACGGGAACTGCTCGATCGGGCTGTTTCTCCTGAAACATTGGCGCAAGCCAACCGCTTGGCGCGGGAACATCGAGAATCACACATTGCCCGATTGGAAACGGTAAACCGACAACAATACTTGTTTTTCATTCCCTTCGAGCCTGAATCACTACCACCTCCGCCGCCAGGGCATCAACCACCTTCACCGCTGGTGCTCATCATGATCGGAATCGCAGCCAGCTTCGGCTTCAGCACACTGCTGGCTTGGTATCTCGCCATGCCAATCCGCCATCTACGAGGCGCATTCAATGCCGTGGCATCGGGAAAATTCGAAACCCAGGTCGAACCGCGTATGGGAAGACGACGCGATGAGATCGCTGATCTTGGTCGAGATTTCGACCGCATGGCTCAGCAACTGCAAATCCTGATCAACTCCCAGCAGCGACTGTTACATGATGTCTCGCATGAGCTACGCTCGCCGTTGGCGCGGCTGCAGGCCGCTATCGGATTGGTGCGCCAACAGCCGGAAAGACTGAATGCCTCACTGGATCGCATCGAACGCGAATCCAGTCGCCTGGACGAATTAGTGGGGGAGCTGCTGACCTTGTCACGGCTCGAGGCTGGCGTAAGCGGCGCCCCGAATGAGGAGGTTGATCTAGTAGAATTAATCCGGGATGTGGTCGAGGATGCCCACTTTGAGGCGGGAGCATATGGACGTCAAGTGAGCTTTTGCGGAGAAGGTCAGTTTGTCGTCAAAGCGCGTGTGGAATTGTTACATCGTGCGCTCGAAAATGTGATTCGTAATGCAGTCAAACATACCCGAGAAGGCACAGCGGTCGAGGTGCAAGTCGCAAGACTGGAGACCCATGATTGCTTGGTCGTGACGGTCGCTGACTGGGGGCCTGGGATCCCCGAGAGCGATCTGCAAACGGTCTTCGAACCTTTTTTCCGTAGCGAAACCGACTCGACAACCACTGGTTTCGGCCTTGGATTGGCCATTGCACAACGAGCGATCACCTTACATGGCGGTCATATCCAAGCATTGAATCGCGACGTTGGCGGACTCTGCATGGAAATTATCTTGCCGATCAGTACTCCCGCTTGCGCAACCTCATTCAGTCACTATTTGCCGCTATAACTGATTTGCTGTGATGGTTTGCTAAAATGCTGGTGATTGCCTAGCTGCCGGAAGTGTTCGACGATGGATCTGAAATCCCTTGTGCAAAATACCCGCACCTTGTTTTCCCTGCCAGATGCATTGATTTGCATTAATCAATTAATCGATGATCCCAACTCTCAGGTCAATGAGCTGGCGGAAACCATTCTTTGTGATGCGGGATTGGCCGCTCGTTTGCTGCGCTTGGCCAATAGCGCTTACTACAAATCCCAGCGCCCGGTGGAAACGGTTTCGCACGCCATTATTTTGTTAGGGCATCGACAAGTCCACGATTTGGTGATGACCACGGTGGCGGTGAGTATCTTTAAGGGACTGCCCCCGGAATTGGTGAACATGGACCGGTTCTGGCTGCACAGCATTCGTTGTGGCAGCGCCGCGCGTCACTTGGCCCAGTATCGCCGGCTTCATGAGACTGAGCATTTTTTCATTGCCGGCCTGTTGCATGGCATCGGAAAACTAGTGCTCTACAGCCAATACCCAGAACGTTATCGCGAAGTTCTCGAGTTGGCGGGCGAAGACGAATCCGCCCGGATTGCCGCTGAACGCCGGATTTTCAAATTCACTTATGCTGATGTAGGCGCTGAATTACTGAAGAGTTGGCGGCTCTATAATCATCTCCACATGGCGGTTGCTTACCATTTGGATCCCTCCCGGGCGCCAGCGACCTATCGTTTGGAAGCCACGATTCTCCATGTCGCGGTCCAAATCGCCAACAGTATGCCAGCCGAGGCCGATGTTTTCTCCGATCCGACCATGGACGATACCGCAGTGGATTTCGCGCCACTCACCAAATTGCTTAATTTGCAACCTGAATTACTGGCTGCGCTCCCCACGGAGATTGATTTGCAAGCCAGGGAAATCTTCGAAATTGTCCGACCGGTTCCTATGGCGGCTTTCTCTCCATATAGCTCCTAAATATTTGATAATACTCGTACCAGTACCATAAGCCATATCGTCTGCCGTTTTGGTTGCATAGGATGTGAAAGGGAATGAACAAGATCTTTGTCAGTTATTGTCATCATCAGGGGGATTGGGTTTGGAAACGGCTTACGCCCTGTTTGAAAGCAGGCGGGGCTGAGATATTGATCGACCGGGAGCGCTTCGAGTTGGGCAAGGCGCTGGTTGGGCAAATGGATGCTACTCAGGATCAGGCCGATAAGCATTTACTGGTTTTATCGGACGATTATTTGAAGAGTTCTTCTTGCCGCCACGAAATGGATCGGGCCATTGCTCTAGACCCGGATTTCAAATTGGGCATCGTGATTCCTGTATTACATGGCGTTTGTACGCTACCGCCTTCGATCACCGGGCCGAATCCGCTGTATGCGGATCTACGTGACGACCGCCAACCCGATCCGTGGACTCAGATGCTCCAGCAATGCGGTGCAACCCAATTGAGAACCACCGCCCCAGCGTGGTTAGCGGCGCGGGATAATCTGGCACGGTATCTGGAACGGAATCAATCGGTGAATTTGGTGGTGGACAATGGGGTGAATTGGCGGGCCTTGCTGGCACATCTGGTCAACGATTACCCGCTGGGCTTAGCGCAAGTGAATTTGGAAGACCCCGACACTGCCTCCCGCCGGGGGTTGCTGGCGGCAATGGCAAGGGCTTTGGGAGAACGGATTTCATTGCCGGATGAGCGGCGAGATCTGTCCGATTTCAAGGCGTTGCTAAAAGCTCGTTCCAATACTCGGGTGGTTTTGACGCATTTCGATTTGGCGCATGATCGTTCCTATTACGATGTGGATTTGTTTGCCGCCTTGCGCTTTCTGATGATGGACATGCGCAAGTTGACGTTGCTGGTGCAGTCACGCACGCCGTTTGCTGCGCTGTTGCCGAAAGATCACCCGCTTTCCGACCTCGACATCAAAACAGTTGAGCTGCGCGCACGACCATGACGCCATTGCCGTTGGAACAACTTGGGCTGCGCGTGCAGGATCATCGCTCAGCATTGTGGTGGCTGGGAATTTTGTACCGGCGACCCTATCAACTCCGAAAACAACTGGAAACCTTGCCACGGCTTCAAGCGCTACGCGCCGGCGGTGTGCTGTATCTTCACGCCCTGCTCTATATAGTGCTCTTGAGCATTCTGGGCCGGTGGGTATTGTTCGGCGTTTTGGGCTTGGAATTCGCCAGCGCTGCACCTACTGATGCATGGTCATCCCTGATCTGGACACATGGCGAACGACTACTCCGTGGGATTGCCGTCGGGATTGCCGGAGGGATTGCCGTCGGGATTGCCGTCGGGATTGCCGGAGGGATTACCGTCGGGATTGCCTTCGGGATTGCCGTCGGGATTGCCGTCGGGATTGCCTACGGGATTGCCGGAGGGATTGCCGTCGGGATTGCCGGAGGGATTGCCGTCGGGATTGCCGGAGGGATTGCCGGAGGGATTGCCGTCGGGATTGCCGTCGGGATTGCCGGAGGGATTGACTACGGGATTGACTACGGGATTGTCGTAGGGATTGCCGCAGGAATTACCGCAGGAATTACCGTCGGGATTGCCGGAGGGATTGCCGTCGGGATTGCCGGAGGGATTGCCTCACTTCGCGCCTATTACCAGCTTTTTAGTTGGCTTTTTATCTGGCCCACAGTACAAGGCCGCTGGTATCCCTGGCACCCGGTCGCGTGGGACGATCTATGTTCATTGCCTTTTCCTGGTTTGGATCGTCTGTTGGCGGCGTATGCCGATCATGCACCGATAGCAGCGCTGGCAGAAATCGAACGCCTCATCGATCATTATCCAAGTCAGCGTATGTCGGCCTTGCGCGCCAAAACCCGGTTGATCGCCCGCACCTCTGCTCAAGAGATCCATCTGTCCCGGCTGGACGCTTACATGGCGCAACTGCCAGAAGGCGATCACGATTTTCTTGCCCAGACATCGAAAGTACGCGCGATGGTTGGCGACATTAGCCAATTGCAAATGCGTCTGGATACCCTGGATCGTCCGTTTCTACGCGAGCCAACGGCTGCGCTGCTGGTCGAGAAGATCAAGAACTTCCAGAGCCAAGTGGCCGGTTTTCGCGAGCCACTGAGCAGCGAATTCCGCCAAGCAGCCCGTCAATGGCTCGCCATCGCCGAAGGTCAGCACTATCAAATTCAAACCGTATTGCGCAAGGAACCGGCTTCGCCGGTCTTTCGGGCAGGTGATCCGGTAGATCGAAACAAGGAAGCCTTTATCCTACGGAAAAATGTCCTCGGTGATCTGGATCGTCAATTGACCTTGAGCACCGGCTGTCCCGGCTTGATCCTGTACGGTCGCCGCCGCATGGGTAAATCCACCTTGCTGCGCAATCTGGAGGGTTTTCTACCTACCTCGGTGCATATCGCCGTCGTTTCCATGCAGAACCCGGACGCTTTTACCTCGCAGGCTGATCTTTTGGATGCCATAGCACAACGAGCGTCAGAGGCCCTTCAACCGGAAAAAAAGCGCACTGTGCCGATGGTTGAGAGCTTGAAAGATTTTTTTCAACGGCTTACTGATTGCAACGCACGTCTGGCGGAAATGGATCAACGACTGCTGCTGGCCATCGACGAGTATGAAAACCTGGACCGCAAATTGGGTGAAGGCGTGCTCAACGAAGATTTGCTGGCTACGATGCGCGAATCGATCCAAACGCACCGGCAGGTCACCTGGGTTTTCGCCGGGAGTCACGCCATCACCGAACTGACCCATGCACCTTGGTCCTCCTATCTGGTGAGCGCACGGACCTTGGAAGTGCCGCCTTTTACCGCTGCTGAGACCCGTCTTTTGCTCACCGAACCCTTGCGCTATTCCTCCCTGTGGCCAAAAGATGATCCGATGCGCCCCCGGTTCAGTCCCGAATTCTGGGGCATGGATGGCATCGAGCGTATCCATACCGAAGCGGGTGGTTGGCCACACTTGGTGCAACTCTTGGCGGAAACGGTCGTCGATCTCTGCAACGATCACGAGCAGGATCAAGCGGACCCAACACTGCTGGAGCAGGCTATCGCCAAAGCCATCGTGGCGGGAGATACCGTACTCCGGCAATTGATGCAGCCCGAAGATGCCGCACCGGGCGAGTGGGACTATCTACGCAGCTTCCGCACCCGTAATGCTCAGCCACCGCCAGAAGATGAAGCCGTTTATCAAGCCCTGCGCCGGCGCTTGCTAGTGACGGAGGAGCAAAATCAATGGCGGTTGCGCGTTCCGCTTATGCAACGCTGGCTGCGGGAACGCGGGTAGACAAAACCCACCATGACAGGGAACAGGACAAGTCACGCATTGCTCTAACCGTCCACCCCCGTATAATTTCCGATTTCTTTCCCCGGTTATCGGCCCTGCCCCTTCTGAATGCTCATGCACACCGCTCCCCCGCTCTTCTCCTACCGTCCCTATTGGGCCACCCGTTTTGGCGTTGCGCCTTTTCTGCCGATGTCACGCGCTGAAATGGCTCAACTCGGCTGGGATTCCTGCGACATTATCCTGGTCACCGGCGACGCTTACGTCGATCATCCCAGTTTTGGCATGGCGATTATCGGTCGACTGCTGGAGGCACAAGGGTTCCGGGTGGGTATCATCGCTCAGCCGGATTGGACTTCGGCGGAATCGTTCCGGGCGCTGGGGCCGCCGAACCTGTTTTTCGGCGTGACTGCCGGCAATATGGACTCGATGGTCAACCGTTACACCGCTGACCGGCGCTTGCGCCATAACGACGCCTACACGCCCAACGACGAAGGCGGCAAACGCCCCGACCGGGCGGTGATTGTCTATAGTCAGCGTTGCCGTGAAGCCTACCCGAAAGCGCCGATCATCATTGGCGGCATCGAAGCCAGCTTGCGCCGCATCGCCCATTACGATTACTGGTCGGACAAAGTGCGCCGGTCGATCCTGCTGGATGCCAAGGCGGATTTGCTGTTGTACGGCAACGCTGAACGCGCCATCGTCGACATTGCCCACCGCGTCGCCGCCGGTGAACATCCATGTACTGTGCATGATATTCGCGGCACGGCCTTTATTCACAAAGGCGACTTGCCGGAAGGTTGGCTGGAAATTGATTCCACCAAAGTGGATCAGCCGGGACGGGTGGAACCATATCCCGATCCATATTCAAACCACCCCGGCGCTACGCGCCACCCCTCCTTATCCAAGGAGGGGAATGTACAGATGAGTACGCTCACCTTCCGCCCCCGCGCCATCCGCCATGACCGCGCTAAAACGGTGATCCGTTTGCCCGCCTATGAGCAAGTGCGGGATGACCCGGTGCTGTACGCTCACGCTTCGCGGTTGCTGCATCTGGAAACCAATCCCGGCAACGCCCGCGCCCTGATCCAGCGTCACGGCAACCGTGAGGTGTGGCTCAACCCACCGCCGATTCCGTTGACAACCCCGGAAATGGATGCGGTGTTCGACTTGCCCTACGCCCGCGTTCCCCACCCGGCCTACGGCAACGCCCGCATCCCGGCTTATGAAATGATCCGCTTCTCCGTCAACATCATGCGCGGCTGTTTCGGTGGTTGCACTTTTTGCTCGATTACCGAACATGAAGGCCGCATCATTCAATCCCGTTCGGAAGCATCCATTCTGCGCGAGATCGAGGACATCCGAGACCGGACGCCGGGCTTTACCGGCGTGATCTCCGACTTGGGCGGGCCGACCGCCAACATGTACCGGCTGGCCTGCAAGTCCAGCGCGATTGAGCGCAGTTGCCGCCGGCTCTCCTGCGTTTACCCGGAAATCTGCCCGAACCTCAACACTGATCATTCGGCGTTGACCGCGTTGTACCGTAAAGCCCGGGAATTGCCGGGCGTGAAGAAGGTGCTGATTGCTTCGGGATTGCGCTATGACCTGGCCGTGCGCGACCCGGCTTACGTGCGGGAACTGGTCACCCATCATGTTGGCGGTTATCTCAAGATCGCCCCGGAGCATACCGAAGCTGGCCCGTTGTCCAAAATGATGAAACCGGGCATGGGCGCTTATGATCAATTTAAGGCGTTGTTTGAGAAATTCTCGCGCGAGGCCGGTAAGGAGCAATACCTGATTCCCTACTTTATCGCTGCTCACCCTGGAACTACGGATGAAGATATGCTCAACCTGGCGCTGTGGCTGAAGCGTAATGGCTTTCGTGCTGATCAAGTCCAAGCGTTCCTGCCGAGTCCCATGGCGCTAGCTACCGCCATGTATCACACTGGACGGAATCCGTTGAAAGGCATTCACCGCAACCGGGGTGAGCAGGTGGTTTCGGCGAAGGGATTGAAACAGCGCCGGTTGCACAAGGCGTTTCTACGCTACCATGACGCGGAAAACTGGCCGTTGCTGCGCGAGGCGCTCAAGCGCATGGGCCGCGCCGATTTGATCGGCAACGGTCAGCGGCATCTGATTCCAAGCTGGCAACCGGCGGGTACGGGTGCTGGCGGTGGGGAAGGCACGCGCACCGGTCGCAAACATCGACCGCAGCGTTTTTTGACGCAGCACACCGGTTTGCCTCCGCGCAGCGAGGGGACAAAGCCCAGCCAACCTGTGTCGAAACCGTCCAAGCCCACGATCACTGATCGACGACCGGCACGGGCGTTTACTCAAGGCAGTCCCTGCGGCGCTGGTCGCCGGTCGCGCCGATCTTAGCGTTAGCCAATGCATTACGTCAAAACAGGGCTTTTCTGAGCATTGCTCAGCTATCTGGAGAAGGCTGTCATGTCCGCACTCGCGCAATCCTCTTGCACGCCTGAGCAATACTTGATTCTGGAGCGTCAGGCCAACTACAAAAGCGAGTATGTGAATGGCGGCATCTTTGCAATGGCTGGCGCGAGTAAGGAACACAATCAAATTGCGTTCAACCTCGCTGGAGAATTGCATAGTCAATTGAAGAACCGTCCGTGTCTGGCGTATCTCAACGACTTACGGGTTAAAGTCAGCGCTACTGGCTTGTATACCTATCCTGATGTGGCTGCGCTGTGTGACGAACCGGATTTCGAGGATGCGCACATGGACACGTTGCTAAATCCATCGGTCATCATCGAAATTTTATCCTCAAGCACTGAAGCCTATGACCGGGGTGATAAATTCGCCCACTATCGCCGGTTACCATCGCTGATAGAGTATGTCTTAATCGCTCAGGACAAGGTGAGGATTGAACACTATATTCGGCAAGATAAACAGTGGGTGTTGACGGAGATGGATCATTTGGACGATACGCTTTGCCTAGTTTCGATTCAATGTGAAATTCCGTTGCGGGAGATTTACGCCAAGATTGAATACTGAACTTGGCGTTACTCCACTTCCAACTTGTAACCGACGCCGTAAATGGAATGAATGAGGGTTTGATCCGGCTTAATGACTGCAAGTTTTTTGCGCAAGTTTTTGATGTGACTATCGATAGAGCGGTCACTGGCCTCGTGGTCGGTATCGTATAACTGATCCAGTAAGGCGTCGCGCGAATACACCCGGCCCGGTCGTTTCAACAGAACAGACAACAACCGGTATTCATTGGGGGTCAAGTCCAGCGGTTGGCCGACGCGGTAGTGTCTCAGTTTGAAATTTAGCGTCTTGACGGTCGGCGGAAGCCTAAGCATACTGGCCCGTCATGCCTAAACACTCAAGCAAAGGTCGGCTTGACCTCAACCAACTTGCCAAGTCGCTTGTAGATCAAGCAACGGGCGAGGTGACCATCTGTTCCCGCGCTATCCGAACCGCGTGGTCGATCTGCCTGTGGTGCGTCCTAATCAAGTGTGGGTGGGCGATATTACCTCTATCCGTTTGTGGACGGGGTTTATTTATCTGGCGGTGCTCATGGATGTCTTTACCCGAGCCATCCGGGGCTGGCACCTGAGGCGTTACCTCACTGCCATTAACTTAGTCAAAAGCACACTTTTTTCAGCCGCCTATGATGATTAAGTAACACTCTCGTCGAACTTTTCCGTCGCAGGACGACGCGGTTTTTCCGTGTGCAACTCGGATTCTTTAAGAAGAGCTTCGTCAATTGCTCCAATAAACGATCCAGATCGGATTCAGAGGATAATAAATCAATCACTTGATTCTTAATGGCATTAAAAGAAACGGCTTTATTAACATGATATTCATGCTTTGTATTCCTTTGAGACAG
>JAGRHQ010000259.1 GCA_020444905.1 Candidatus Competibacteraceae bacterium | reverse complement strand
CGTGCCGGACATGCGGCTCGGTCTCATAAAGCCGACGACAGGAACGACCGCCCCGCGCGCCTTGACCGGTAAATAGAAAAGCGATGCCCGGCGGTTGATGACTAGCCTGACCCAGCGCGATGTCTGACGGCGTTTCACCAGCAGCCAGCGCCGTCAACGAGGCGCTGGCCTCAGCGGCGCTCTCGGCAACCAGCGCCAGGCGATGAGTAAAGGCTGTGCGGCCTACGCGTGAGGCATGGCACAAATCTGACCAGAGTTCGGCGCTGTTTTGTAGATGAATTGCGGCGCGGCCCGCCAGTTCGGTCAACGCCTCGGGTTCCCGAGCCGAAAGACAGAACAAAGCGCCTTTCTCGTCTCTGTGTGGGAGAGAGGTTGGAGGTGAGGAAGGCGGCGGCGCTTCCTCCAGCACAATATGAACATTCGTGCCGCTGAAACCGAAGGAGCTAACCCCGGCGATGCGGCGGTCATGAATGGGCGTCCAGTCGCGGGTGACGGTCGGAATTTCCACTGGAAAGCCGTCCAGCATGATATGCGGGTTCAGCGTGGTGAAATTGCGATGAATCGGAATACGCTGGTGACGCAACGCCTGAACCGTCTTGATCAGCGAAGAAACGCCCGCAGCGGCTTCCAGATGGCCAATGTTGGTCTTCACTGACCCCACCACCAGCGGCTCTTGCGTCGGGCGACCGGCGGCGAACACCTCGGCCAGCGCCTGCATTTCGATCGGATCACCCAGTGCGGTGCCGGTGCCATGCGCTTCGACATAGGATACGAGGCCCGGCTCCAGACCGGCGTCTTCCAGCGCCTTGCGAATGACCATCACCTGCGCGCGGCCATTAGGCGCGGTCAGGCCGGAAGAACGGCCATCCTGATTCACTGCGCTACCGCGAATCACCGCCAGCACCCGGTCGCCGTCCGCCTGGGCGTCGGACAACCGCTTCAACACCAAGACCCCGCAACCTTCGCCACGCGCATAACCATCAGCGGCAGCGTCGAAGGTTTTGCAACGGCCATCGGGCGACAGCATCCGGCCCTGACAAAAGTTAATCGTGATTTCTGGCGACAGCATCAGATTGACGCCAGCGACCAGGGCAATCGTGCATTCCCGCTGCCGCAGGGCGCGCACCGCCAGATGAGCCGCTACCATAGACGAGGAACAGGCGGTGTCAATCGCCATGCACGGTCCCTGGAAGCCGAAGGTGTAGGAAATGCGTCCGGAGGCGACGCTGGCGGCGTTACCAGCCCCGGCCTGGGCGTTGTTTGACGACGATTGCGCCGATTGACTGAGAATCTGACCGTAATCGTTGGTGCTGATCCCAAGGAACACGCCAGTATCGCTGCCGACCAGCCGCTCGGGAATTAGCCCAGCGTCCTCCAGCGCCTGCCAGACGGTTTCCAGCAACAAGCGCTGTTGCGGATCGATCCCGACCGCTTCGCGCGGGGCGATACGGAAGAACTGCGGATCGAACTGATCCACCTCGTTGACGAATCCCCCGCGCCGGGTGTACATCTTGCCGGGAACGCCGGGTTGAGGATCGTAGAAGCGATCGACATCCCAGCGATCGGTGGGAATCTCACGGGTTCCGTCATTTCCGGCTTCGAGAAACCGCCAGAACGCTTCGGGGTCTGCGCCACCCGGCAGCTTGCAGGCCAGACCGATCACGGCGATGGGTTGGCGGGCGGTGGATTCCAACATATCCACACGCTGACGCAGGCGTTTGATGGCCAGGGTTGCCTTTTGCAGTGGGGTCAGCGAGTCGGTCACGGTTGGAATCCTTGCGGGCTGGGAGTGAAGATATGAAGATTATATTAATTCACGCTGACCGATATGGCTGATGGGGAGTGCTGGCCGCTACCCGCCAGTCTCCAATTCAACCTATTCGCTACACCGGTGTTTCGGCGAAAACGTCCGCCAAATGACTCGCCGTCAACACCCGCTCACTCCAAGTCAACAACGTTGTGCTGTCCGCCGCCGCCAAACGCGCTTGGGTCGCTTCATCCAGCGGTCCGAATTTCAACGTCAACAAGCGCTGTAGAATCAATGATTCTCCCTCCTGACGACCTTTCTCCATGCCTTTCTCCATGCCTTTCTCCATGCCTTTCTCCATGCCTTTCTCCATGCCTTTCTCCATGCCTTTCTCCATGCCTTGCCGCTCCCATTCTCGGGTCCACTCGATGACTCGTTCCGCTAACATATTTCGCACCTCGTTCAGTTCCGACATCGCTTCAATTCGTACTCCGGGCACTCGCGCCGGCAGTAACACATCCCGCAACCAGACGGCAAACGCCCGGCGCAAACTGACCTGTTCCGGGGCGTGTAACCAGTCGATCAGGCGTTCAATGACCGCTTGCAAATCTTCCGGTCTCCGGCTGTTTTCCAGTTGGAACAGCGCCGCCGCCAGATTGTGCAAGGGGGCCAGGATCTCGGGCGGGTAGCGGTTCTCTTCCAGCAGCAGATATTGCAATCGGGGTTGATAGCGTTCCAGCCCGACTGGCGGCGGGACGATTAAATCATTGACCTCCGTCTTGGCGGTCCAGCGCGGTTGGCCGTTATACAACACCAACGGCAGCACCGGCGGTAATTGTCCTTCGTCGGTGAGTTGCTTCGTGCGGATCAAGTCCTGGTAGAGCATCCCAACGTAGACCAGCAACCGCACCGCCATGAACGGATCGACGTCGGACTGGAATTCCAGCAGCAGATAGACATACAGCCAGCGCTCCCGCCAACGCACGCGCCAGACCACGTCATCGGCTCTGGGGCGCAAATCGTCGCTGACGTAGCTGCCTGATTGCTTCTCCAGGGTGGTGAAGTCCAGCTCTTTAACCCAGTTTTCATTGACGAAGCCGGTGAGCAAATCAGCCACCATTTCGGGATGCGAGAACAGCAGCTTGTAGCCGGAATCATGCGGCTGCGCCAGGTGTTGACGCGCCTTCGCCGTTTTACGCTGGGTGCGACCGGCTTTCTGGGATCGGGGTCGTTTGGTCATTCAGGGAGATTTCGCCCGGCGGCGCGGCGGACGCGGTCCGATCACTTCTTCCAGTGTGGCGGCGTCAAGAATTGCATCCAGCCATCCATCCAGTTGCGTCTCCACTGCCGCGTCGATGTGCGTGATCGCCCACTTGGGTAATCGGCCAAAACGGCGGGTGAGCAGGCGTTTTAAGGTTTCGGCCTTGCCCTCGGTTTTGCCCTCGGTTTTGCCCTTGGCTTCCCCCTTGGCTTCCTCCTGAATTTCGCCCTCGGCGAACACTTCCTGGTAAAACCGGCTTTGTTTGAGATTGATTTCCGTTAAACCCAGCATGGTTTGAATCTCCTGTCGAGTCAGTTGGGGTAATCGGTAGACCAGGATCGTTTCGATCAAATCCAGCCATCCCGTAACGGGCAAGGCGCTCGGCACTCCGGGTGCGCGCAACTGCTGCGCCAATCGGGTCGCTGCCGGTTCCAGCGCCGCCGGTTCGATCACCAGCAATTGCAGCGGCGCCTGTTCCAGGGTGTGCGCCGGTCGCTCCCGCCAATCTTCGAGATAGATGCGATGCACTTCCGGGAGCGTCAATAACGAGGCATAGCGTTCGTCGATTCGTTCGACGCTCCGGTCGGGGTAGAGACGATCACTTGCCAGTTTCGGGGCGGCGTGGCGCGATACAGGTAGAGAAACAGTTCAGCAAACAGGCGTCCATAAAGCGCGTCATCTGGCTGATATTGCACCTCGACGATCATCTGCAAAATCTCCCTTCCTATCTCCCCCCTTTGAAAAAGGGGGGCCGGGGGGGATTCCGATCACGGCGGCGTACTTTGCCCGTACTCGTCACTTCCCCAGCACACCACAAAACCATCGCTCTGCACCCCGCAGGTGTGATTCTGACCTGCGCTGACCTGGGTGAAAGTCCCTGCGGGGCGCATGGCTTGGCCATCCCCATTAGCCCCCCAACAGGCGACGGTGCCGTCGGTCTGCACCCCGCAGGTGTGAAAACTGCCTGCGCTGACCTGAGTGAAGGTTCCGTCCATCGGCGTGGCTTGGCCATAATCGTTATCCCCCCAGCAGGTGACCGTATCGTTGGTCCGCAC
>JAGRHQ010000258.1 GCA_020444905.1 Candidatus Competibacteraceae bacterium | reverse complement strand
CCCGCGAGCGCTGGTGCGGAGTCAAAGCGCCACGTTTCAGTCCCCAATGGCGGCCGTTCGTGGGACCACTAAGTCCCGCCAGCCGCCAGATGGCCCTGCTGATCATCAATTCCCTATTTAGCTATCTGGTCACAGCCGGATATTTGGCCGGCAACCCGCTGGCATTAGCCCGCCGTCGCACCCGAAACCATCAATCGACCCGACAGGTGGAACGCTTTCTGGAACAGGACCAATGGCAGGCATTGCTGGCCGCTGTCGACGCCCTGCCGCGCGACAGCGAACGCAACTGCCAACACTACGCCCGGGCTAAGTATCTGGTGGCTCTGCTCTATTTGCTCGGCCCCCGGGTCAGCGAAGTCGCCGAACACACCATGAGCAGTTTTCAGCGCATTCGTGGTCGCTGGTGGTGGCAGGTCACCGGCAAGGGGCGCAAGGAAGCCCGGGTGCCGGTCAACGAGGATTTGCTGGCTGCCCTGAGCGAATATCGGCGCTTCTACGGTCTCCATCCCTTGCCCGATCCAGATGAATCGACGCCACTAGTCATGAACCTCAAGGGCGCTGCTGGCATTGGGGATAACATGATTTACCGCATCGTCAAAAGACTGGTGATCCGCGCCGCTGCCCGTTTGGAAGCCGATGATCCTCATCAAGCGGAAAAACTGCGGCGCGCTTCCACCCACTGGTTCCGCCACACCAGCATCACCCACCAGGCCGATGCCGGCATCGATCTCCGCCATCTGCAACGCAATGCCCGTCATGCCCGTCTCGACACCACCGGCCTTTACCTGCACGCTGAGGAAAACGAATGGCATGAGGCGATGGAGCGTCATCGCCTCAAAGGGCAAAAGGAGTGATGGAATAGCGGAACCGGGTCGGATTAGGAACAGTCTTGAACAAAGACCGGTAACCAGCCGGAAATTTCACCTGAGGAGAGTACAAGCCATGCGAAACTGGATTGCTGCGATGATACTGAGCCTGACGCCCTTCCTGGCGCTGGGCGCAACAGGTAAAACCGTCACCTATGAAGTCAACGGCCAACCTTATGAAGGTTATTTCATCAGCCCCGGCAAGGACGCCCCGTTCATCCTGATGATTCACGACTGGGATGGCCTGACCGATTACGAAATCAAGCGCGCTAACATGCTTGCTGAGAAAGGTTACGCCGTCTTTGCCGCTGACCTGTTTGGCAAGGGGGTGCGTCCCACCGAAATGGCCGATAAACGCCAACATACCGGTGAACTGCACAAGGACCGCGAAAAAATGCGCGCTTTAATGATGGACGCTCTGGAGACCGCCAAGGCCAACGGCGCTAACATCGACAACGCCATTGCTATGGGCTACTGCTTCGGCGGCGCGGCGGTGCTGGAGCTGGCCCGTTCCGGCGCAAATCTCAAAGGCTTCGCCACCTTTCACGGCGGTCTGCAAACCCCGGAAGGTCAGGACTACGCTAAAACACGCGCCCCTGTTCTGATTATGCATGGCGGCGCGGATACCTCTGTTACTATAGATGACGTGGCCACGCTCGCTAAAGAACTGGAGACCGCCAAAGTTCCCTATGAAATCGCTGTTTACGGTGGCGCGCCTCATGCGTTCACTGTCTTTGGCGAAGAGCGTTACCGGGAAGACGCTGATCAGAAATCCTGGGCGCTGTTCAACCGGTTCCTTGAGACAAATCTCAAATAGCCACATCCTGTCGCCGCTGTGTTTGACGATCAGGGGTCTCGCGGTCAGCGGCGGCTATATCCAGCGCGTTCTGACAGGCGCGAACGCCGGGTTTATTCATCTCGCCGGTTGCAAGAACGGCGCTCAGATCGGTAGTATGCAAGTAATTTATTCTCCAAACCCTTTATAACCCTCAATCGCTGAGGAACTTGCATGAGCGTCACCCACCTGCCACCCGCGGCGGGTCTCTACGACCCACGCAATGAGCACGACTCCTGCGGCATTGGCTTCGTCGTCGATATCAAAAACCGCAAGAGCCACCAACCCATCTCCCAGGGTCTGGAAATCCTTGCCAATCTCAGCCATCGCGGCGCAGTCGGCGCTGACCCCTTGGCGGGCGACGGCGCAGGCATCCTGTTGCAAATTCCCGACGCCTTCTTGCGCGCTGAGTGCGCCGATCTGGGCATCGACCTGCCCGCTCCTGGCGACTACGGGGCGGGCATGGTCTTTCTACCTCGTGATAACCAGGACCGCGCTCAGAGCGAAGCGGCTCTGCAACGCAGCATTACTGCCGAAGGACAAACCCTGCTGGGCTGGCGCGATGTACCCACCGACAATAGCTGCCTGGGTGACAGTGTGCGTTCCTCCGAACCGGTGGTTCGGCAAATTTTCGTTAAACGCGAAGCGAATTGCCCTGATAGTGACGCCTTCGAGCGCAAACTGTTCATCATCCGCAAGCAGGCGCATCGCTCGATTTGGCGCGGCAACGCCTTCGGCGACGATCAACAGTTTTACGTCTCGTCGCTATCGGCCCGCACCATGGTGTACAAGGGCATGATCCTGGCCCGAAACATTGGCGTCTATTTCCCGGAACTGCGCGATCCGCGCCTAGAATCGGCGCTGGCCCTGGTTCACCAGCGTTTTTCCACCAACACCTTTCCTTCCTGGGCGCTGGCGCAACCGTTCCGCTATCTCTGCCACAACGGCGAAATCAACACCCTGCGCGGCAATATTAACTGGATGATGGCCCGCCGCCACGGCATGACGTCCAAAGTGCTCGGCACCGATTTGGACAAGCTCTGGCCGCTGATCGGCGACGGCGCGTCCGACTCTGCCACTTTCGACAACGCTCTGGAGCTGTTGATAGCGGGCGGCTACTCCCTCCCTCACGCCATGATGCTCATGGTCCCGGAAGCCTGGTCGGATAACCCACTGATGGACCCCCATCGGCGCGCTTTCTACGAATACCACGCCGCCCTGATGGAACCCTGGGACGGCCCTGCCGCGATCGCCTTCACCAACGGCCGCCAGATCGGCGCGACCCTGGACCGCAACGGCCTGCGTCCGGCGCGCTATTTGGTCACCGACGACGATCAAGTCATCATGGCTTCCGAAATGGGCGTGCTGTCCGTGCCCGAAGAAAAGATTGTCAAGAAATGGCGGCTGCAACCTGGCAAGATGCTGCTAATTGACCTGGAACAGGGCCGCATCATCGACGACGACGAAATCAAGGAGCAACTGGCGTCGAAGCATCCCTACCAGGCTTGGTTGGACGCCACGCAAATCCGCCTGAAAGACCTGCCGACCGAAATCGGTTCGATGCCTCCCGACCCGCAGACCCTGCTGCGTCGCCAACAAGCCTTTGGCTACACCCAGGAAGACATCCGCGCCTTCCTCACGCCGATGGCCGTCAACAGCGAAGACCCGATTGGCTCCATGGGCCGCGACATTCCACCCGCTGTGCTGTCCAGTCGCGCCAAGCTGCTCTACGACTACTTCAAGCAGAAATTCGCCCAGGTGACCAACCCACCTATTGATCCGATCCGCGAAGAACTGGTCATGTCGCTGGTGTCGCTGGTCGGTCCCCGCCCCAATCTGCTCGACCTGGAAAGCGGCGGAACCCACAAGCGCCTGGAAGTCAAACGGCCCATTCTTGGCAACATCGACCTGGAGCGCATTCGCCGCATCGAATACCATGTTGACCGCGCCTTTCGCACCGAAACGCTCAGCATCTGCTACCCGGTCGAACGCGGCGCTGGCGGCATGGCCCGTGCCCTGGAGAATCTCTGCCGCGAAGCCGCCGACGTGGTGCGCCGGGGCTACAACATCCTGATCCTCTCTGACCGCGAGATCGACGCCGACCACATCGCTATCCCCGCCCTGCTCGCCACTGCCGCCGTGCATCATCACCTGATCCGCGACGGTCTGCGCACCGAGGTCGGCCTAGTGGTGGAAACCGGCGAAGCCAAAAAGGTTCACGACTTCTGCCTGCTGGCCGGCTACGGCGCGGAAGCGATTAACCCCTACCTGGCGCTCGACACGCTGTCCGCCACGCTGGCGCGCGGCCCGCAGAAGATGAGCGAGAGCGAAGCGCACGAACACTACACGAAGGCCGTTTCCAAGGGCATCCTCAAGGTCATGTCCA
>JAGRHQ010000257.1 GCA_020444905.1 Candidatus Competibacteraceae bacterium | reverse complement strand
CGCCGCGTGAGAGCGTGCCCTTGCCGCCATATCCTTTCCGTCGCACCCGGCATTGGCTGGAGAAAATCCCCGATCACGCTGTTTCGCCTCGAACACGCTGGTTTGGCGCCCGCCTGGATTCCCCGGCCTTCAACGGAACGATCTACAGCGACCGGTTGGGGCCGGAGGATGTACCGGGCCTGGCCGATAGCGGTCATTTAGTTCATGTGGGTCTGCATCTGGCTTTTCTCGCTGCGGCGTTGAATCAGGCGAATGCCGGTCCCGTTCAAATCGACGACGCGGCATTCCCACGCGCCTTGACGCTGGATGCGCCGCACGATCTGCAAATCGTCCGGGAGCCGGAGGGCCGCGTGACGCTGTTTGCGCGTTCCGGGGAAGGCGGTTGGGTCGAGCATTTTCAGGCGAGTGTGATGGTGGGTTCGTCATCGCAAATCCCGGCAATCGATCTTGAATCTGTGAGAAACCGTTGTGGCCAAGCGGCGACCCAACAAGATTTTTATGCTGACCTGGAGGCGCGTGGTTTCCCACTGGGGCCGCGCCTGCGCCGCATCGAGCAGCTTTGGAGTCAACCTGGCGAAGCTTTGGCGCAATTGTCCGCGCCAGTGATGGATGAACCTTTAGCCTTCGGGTTGCCCGCCGCCCTGATTGAAGCCGGTGTTCAGTTACCCATTGCGGCCTGTCCCGAGCGGACAGGCGCCTATATGCTCATCGGTTGGCGGCGATTTATCCGTACTGCATCGGCTCACCGGCCAGGAACCTGGATTCGCACCACAGCTTCCGCCAGCGCCGATGGCAGCCGGTTGGATGCGGACATTACGCTGTGCGCCGATGATGGCGAGACGCTGGCGCGTATCGAGGAAGCAATCCTGGCGCGCATTGATCCGGCGGCGCTGCCGATTCAATACCCATGTGCGTTCATCGCCAGCGGAGCAACCACACCCGGCTTTGCCCTGGATCGGCGAGCTGGTTTGGGAGCCGACGCCCACGACTGAATCCACACCGGCAACGTGTCGTCTGCTGGCTACGGGTTCAGAAACTGAAACTTTGGCGACACGCCTGATGACGGATCGTCCCGAACGGTTCGGCGCATCTGGAACCGTCACGGCGCTGCTGATGGAAACCGATCCGGTGGCTGAACCGGCGGCGCTGGCTCATGTGCTGACCGCCGTGCATTCTCTCCCGTCCGCAGCCCGGCTATTCCTCATCACTCGCGGCGTCTGGACACCGGGCGCTGATGTGCAAGCAGTTGCTAAAGGCGGCGCGGGTCTTTGGGGACTGGCTCAGGCTGTGCGGGCGGAGCGGGCCGATCTTGCCGTGCGCAACATCGATCTCGATCCCACTATAGACCCATTACCGGCGTTGCTGGCGGAACTGGCTGACAACGGCTCGGAAACCGCCAGCGCTTGGCGCAATGGCCAACGCTTCGCAGCGCGGTTGCAACCACGTCAGCCGCTAGAACCGCCCGCTACGCCAATGCGCCTCATTTACTCCGCTCACCCGGAGGGAGAGGGGTTGGGGGTGAGGGCCGTTCCACTGGAGCGCCGCGCTCCAGGCCCTGGTGAAGTCGAAATTGCCGTAATCGCCGCTGCACCCAATTTCCGCGATCTACTGGTCATTCACGACCGGTTCCCAGCGACGCCAGGGCTGGGCGCGGATTGCGCTGGCCGGATTGCCACGGTAGGGCCGGGAGTCGCTGATTTTGCGCTTGGTGATCCAGTGATCGCCTACGTTCCGAACGGGCAAGGCTCGCTTGCTACGCATGTGACGTTGCCAGCCCGCCTGACGCGACCCAAACCCGCACCGTTATCTTTCACCGCTGCGGCAGCGGTTCCCGTTGCTTACCTCACCGCCTGGCATGGCTTGATCGAACGGGCGCAATTGAAAGCAGGCGAAACGGTCCTCGTTCATGCCGCCGGCAGCGGCGTAGGCTTGGCGGCTATCGCCATTGCGCGTCTGATTGGGGCACGAGTGCTGGCGACCGCCAGTCCGGCCAAGCAGACTAACCTGATTGCGTTAGGCATTCCGATTATCGGCAGTTCACGGGATGGCGCTTTCGCTGCTGCTGCTCGACAGGCGACTGAGGGGCGTGGCGTGGATGTCGCCATTGGCGCTTTTGACGCCCTGGCTCTGGCGGCGCGGGAGTCGCTGACCAATAGTGGACGTTTGATCGACCTGACTCGGCGCGGGCAACCGGGTGAAATTGATCTGGATCATCTGGCCACACAGGAACCGGACGCTTTCGCCCGGTTGTTTGATGCGGTCACTGAAGCGTTGGACGATGGTCGATTGCCGCCGTTGCCGCATGAAACTGTATCCTGGAATAAGAGCGTTCAGTTCCCCCCTTTGAAAAAGGGGGAGACTGAACAGTTACCTCAACTCTTCCACCGTCAGATTCAGGGCCGCACGCCAGGCCGCGTATGTCTGAGACTGGCCGAAGAACCACCATTAGCATTAACTGGAACCTGGCTCGTCACCGGGGCCAGCGGAGCGATTGGCGTGGTGTTAGCGCAGCATCTCGCCGCGCGTGGCGCTCGCCACCTGGTCTTGCTGGATCGTGTTGCGCCGCCCTCTGAACGGTTAGCCGCGTTGAACGCGCAGGGTGTTGAAGCGCTGCCCGCAGTTCTCGATATCACGGATGAATCGGCCATGACCGCGCTCTTCGCTCAGGTGCACGCTGAGTGGCCGCCGCTGACCGGCATCGTGCATACTGCGGCGATCACCGACGATGCGCCGCTCGCTGAACTCAATGCCGAACGCTTCGCGCAGGTTTTCCGGCCCAAGGTTGAAGGCGCGCGATTGCTCGACCGGCTCAGTCGCGGGTTTCCGGTGCGCATCTTCGCTCTGTTCTCCTCGGTGGTGTCGGTATTGCCCTCGGCGCGACAGGGAGCGTATGCCGCCGCCAATGCCGCGCTGGATCATCTCGCGCGGCAACGCCGAGCGCTGGGTCTGCCCGCAACGTCGATTCACTGGGGGCCGTGGGCGATGGGCATCGGTCACAGCATGGGCCAGCGCGCCGAAGCCGTCTGGCGTTCCTGGGGTGTGCAACCGTTGACAGAAGCTGCGGGTCTGGCGCTGTTCGACGATTTGATGAGCGGCGATAGCGACCCCATCGCCCTGGACATCGACTGGCGTCGTTACCTTGTCCAAATGGGTGATCCGCCGCCGTGGCTGTCCGCTATTGAAGAATCAGACTCCAAGCTTCAGACATCGGGAGAGAGTCAATTACCCCTTACTCCTGAAACATTGCGAGCGTTGATTCAGGACACTGTGGCGCGCGTCCTCGGTCATGCGGAACCCACCGCGATTGAATCCGACCGCCCATTTAGCGAACAGGGGCTGGATTCATTGATGGCTACCGAGTTAGCTGCAACGCTCAGCACCGCGTTGGGCATCCGCTTACCGGGAACGCTGGTCTACAATTATCCAACCCTCGACGCGCTCGCAGCGCATTTGTTAACCCGCATCACACCAACTGCGCCGCCGCCAGAAGCCGATGTAACGATTAACGCTGCTCACCCACAAGCAGCAGAAGAATTGGAGGAGGGTGCCGACGATTTGTTGAATCAACTGGAGGACAAATTGGCAAGCATTGACCGGATGCTGGAGCAGAATCGGTGACGAACCGCCCGACTGCCGAAACTGAAGCCCTGCGTCGCGCGCTAAACGCTCTGGAGCGAATGCAGGCGCGTTTGCAAGCGGTTGAGCACGCCGTGCGCGAGCCGATTGCCATCGTCGGTTTGAGTTGCCGTTTTCCCGGTTCGGAAGGCCCCGAAGCGTTTGCCGATTTTCTGGAAAAGGGCGGGGATGCTGTATGCGACGCGCCAGCGGAACGCGCTGCGCCTTTTGCCGCCGTTGCCTCGGATGAAATTCGACGAGGCGGGTTTTTTGCCGATATTGCCGATTTCGATGCCGAACGCTTCGGTTTGTCCGATGCCGAAGCACTGGCCATGGACCCTCATCAACGGCTGTTGCTGGAATTGGCTTGGGAAGCGCTGGCCGATGCCGGTCTGACCAAAGAGACGCTGGCGGGAACCCGTACCGGCGTCTATCTGGCCCTGGGCGCGCAAAATAGCGACTACGCCTGGTGGTTGCTGAACG
>JAGRHQ010000256.1:2637-4106 GCA_020444905.1 Candidatus Competibacteraceae bacterium | reverse complement strand
CATCAACCTGTCTGCGTTGTACGCTGAACTCAGCACCGCGCTCGTGAACGTGCGGCTCGAAGCGCGAACCCTTCCCCATAATCGACAACAGCAACGCTTTCTGAATGGAAAAACCGTGCTGGTGGTCGAGGATTTCGATATCAACCGTGACATTATGACCGGCCAACTCCGCCGGCATGGCCTACAAGTTTTGGAAGCCAGTGATGGCGATGAGGCCATCCAAAAGGCGACACATCCCAATCTAAGACTGATTTTAATGGATATTCAGATGCCGGGCATTGATGGCATCGCCGCGATTCAAGCGATTCGCACATTACCCGTTGGCGCACGCCTCCGCATTCTGGCGTTCACAGCCAGCGCAGATCAACCGACCCATCAACGGGCGATGGCTGCTGGAGCCAATGGGGTCCTGGTCAAGCCGCTCAGCGATAAAGAGTTGATCACTGCTATTTATGAGGCCCTGATCACATTAGATGCGCCTGTTATGGCGCCACCCACTGCCTGAATCTGCCATGTTGCTATCGATTCTATTGTTCGGAGGGGGTTGGCTGTATTGGGTTGGGCTGCTTTCGCACTGGCGGAATGGGCTATTCGCTGGTGCGGGCGCTCTCAGCGGAGCACTTGGCTTGCTCATCGTCCAAGGTGGGATCGCGCCGGTTGTATTTCCGATGCTTCTGTTCGCCGCTGGCCTGGCGGGGTCGCTTAAATTCGTTTATCACCCCCTTTGGCAAGCCGTGGGCTGGTCGCTCTATCTGCTGATCGTACTAGCGCTGGGTTTTCGGCTAGCGCCGGGATTTGCTCCCGTAACGATTTTTGAAATTCTTCAAGCAGGGACTTTGCATCACATCGGGTTTGCTCCCGAAAAACTGATTCTACTCTTACTGACGCCACCGTTGGTGCTAACGCCCGTGGCGCTCCAGAACACCGGATGGCCCGGTCGCGACTGGCCTGGATTAACTTTCGCCTTGCTTTTGGGCATTACGTTGGCGGTGTTGGTCCCTTTGGCATTAGCCCTGGATTTCACGCGACCGGGTTGGATGTCGGGATCACTACTCCTCCTAGCGTATCGGCTAGCCGACAATCTATTATTTGTGTGTGTTTTGGAAGAGAGTTTTTTTCGCGGGATCATCCAAACAGCGCTTATACGTTGGTTCGCCCACTGGAAATGGCCGCAATCTCCGCTACTGGGAATTACTGCAGCGTCGCTGTTATTCGGGGTGGCGCATATTCAAGGTGGCGGTGCATTTATACTACTGGCCACTGTCGCGGGTTTCAGTTACGGAACCGTGTACTACCTGACCGGGCGCATTCACTATGCAGTTGCCCTTCATTTCACTATTAATGCAGTTTACCACCTGGGTCTTTCGCCTTCGCCAATTAGCCAGTAACTGCTCATCGCTGGACCAATATCTTCTCCATTCAGAAAAGATTGGGATATGCGCTCATTTCAAGGCCAATTCAATTCCGTT
>JAGRHQ010000256.1:0-2540 GCA_020444905.1 Candidatus Competibacteraceae bacterium | reverse complement strand
GTTAGTGAGTCAATACGTCAGTGAGTTAGTGAGTCAATACGTCAGTGAGTTAGTGAGTCAATACGTCAGTGAGTTAGTGAGTCAATACGTCAGTGAGTTAGTATTCATCCCTCAACTGCGCTAGCAATCCATCTTCGCCTACCTCAAGCACCGCTTGAATAGCTTCGTTGAGTTCAGTCCACGCTATTGCAATTTCGCCCGGTGAAGCCGAATTTTTCAGGTGGGTTTCCAGAATTCGTGCAGCCATTCCTACCTGTTCGAAACCGAGATAGAGGCCCCCCGAACACAAGCGATGAACCCGGTAACGCAATTCTTCCTCATCAGACAAGGTCCGCGCGGTTTCCAGATCGACATGTGCAGTCGTCAGGATGACCAGAAATCGTTTGAGCAAGTCCTCGGCAATCATCAAGTCATCGCCGGCTGCGGCAAGCGCCTGGGACACATTCAATACTTCACTGGGTTTCATCATCTTCATAACGCACCAGGTGAAGGACTATTCACGATTACACCGTCAACCCTAAAATCAAAGGACCGTCTGGTTCAATAATCGATATCGGATGGCCAGATGAGTCATTTCAACATCATTTTTAATGCCAAGCTTGTTGCGAATCCGATCCCGATGACTGTAAATCGTTTTGGGACTCACATGCAGCAGTCGCGCCAAGTCTTCTGGTGAATGCCCCTTGACGAGCAAAGTGAAAATCTCCAACTCACGATTACTCAAGACGGTAAGTAGATCATTATCGGAACAAGATCCAAGCGCCTCGAGGCTACTCGCCAATGTGGGAGAAAAATAAAGCTGGCCCTGATGGACAGCATGAATTGCTTCACGGAGATTAGTAGAGGCCCGTTCCTTGGCCACATAGCCCCGCGCACCCGCCGCGCGCAGACGCTTCGGCCAAGGCGGTTGCGTCAGTACGGACAGCACAATCACTTGGGGAGGATGAGACAACGCCACCAAGCGCGTAGTCACTTCCACCCCACTTAATTCGGGCATATCGACATCCACAACAACCACGTCAGGTCGTAAGACGCGCGCCTGGCGGAGGGCGTCCAGACCATTATCCAAATCGGCAACGACCTCAATTTCCAGATCGTGGGACAACACAGCTTTCAAACCAATCCGAATCAGTTCCTGGTCATCAACCAACATCACAGTAATCATGCGCCCGGCCACCCGGCAACAAAATGTAAGAATATTCCTAAAACAGTATAGGAACATTCCTCATTCGCTATCACCCCCTTGGCAATTCGATAGCGACAGGATAAACATTGATCAAAGTCGGCTATTAAAGCTGAGGTGAACACCATGGCTGATTACCATATGAAAGCTACGGGGCCTGACCTCGATCTCCATTTCCGCATGGCAATGGATGTTCTGGAGAAAGTAGAACATCTGGAAGCATGCGGCGAGCCAGTAACTGCGGATAGTTTGTACCAGCATCTGCAACTGCCGCTCAACGGCGACCCCACCATTACGATGTCCCGTATCGAGCAGGGGTTGAGCCAAGTTCAATATTGGCGAGAACAGTTTATCACCCGCAACATCGTTCACCATCGTCTTCATTTGGCGATCCTCGCCCATCAAGTCCAAGGTGAAATCTGGCGACTACAGCAATACCAGTACTACTTCGATAATCTGCTGCGTCAAGCTGACACCCTGTTAAAAAACACCTTGCATCTCCCTGCGGAGTCTTCAACCGGGGCCGTTGGCGCGCCATGCCAGCAACGAAGCAAGCACCGACCGTCGAACGACGGTTGTTTGCAATAGGATCGATCAGTCAGGAAGTTCCGTGAAAAGCGCCAAAATGCGAGGGCGACCCATCGAAATTCCGTTGGCATGGATGTCAGCTGGTAACTGTAAGGCAGCAGGGAAATGGAAGCAGGCAATCAGATGAGAAAGGACTCGGGCAATGAGTCGATACACGGGTGATCGACCTGATTTTCACGTTCAACATGAGTCGATGGCGCGAACACGAATTTAACTCGTTATAATGGAGCAAATAGCACCATGAGGTTTGACGCTACACGAGACACAACAATTACCACCCCAGAAACACCAAACCCCTGCGTTGGTAGCGCAAGGGTCTAGTGCGGGATAATTGATAGTTGCAGTCCATCGATCCGCTTAGGACGACAATCAGGCGTTTACTGTTTCTGATTATAGCGGACTGGCAGTGACTTTCAAGACCCCACACGGGTGGTTGTGCGCCTTTAAAAAGGGGATGTCATGAAAGTCCATGCTGATAGACCGCCCAATCAGGGTACGGTCAGCGCCCGGGTGGCGTCTGCGCTATACCCATCACTACCCTCACAAACTGTCGCCTCTGGCGACCGTGATAACCCTCGTTCAAGTACGCAGCGGTTCCAGCGGATTCGCCCACTCCCCACGACCAGGTTTCGCAGCATCGGGGGGGGTCATGAGTTTGCTCAATGACGCCCTGAGCGCCTTGGAACGGGTGACCGGCTACCGCCCGGTGAAATCCGGCGACGAATATAAAGCCCGCTGCCCTTGCCACGAGGACAAAAATCCGTCCCTG
>JAGRHQ010000255.1 GCA_020444905.1 Candidatus Competibacteraceae bacterium | reverse complement strand
CGTCGAGGCGATGAACGGGCAGCTTCAGCAGACGAAGACCGCCGCCCGAGGCTTCCGCAACCTCGACAACTTCATCGCCATCGCCTACCTGCGCATGTCCAAGCTCGAACATCTACCGAAGAACCCCATGGTGCCGGCGATCCCCCGCGAATACGGGCGCTACCGTCATGTTTGTTGTTGAGTCAATTTCCACTGGAAAGGGCATAGAGCCAGAAAATCACCGTCCGCCACACTGTGGCCGACCTGCGATTCACTGCCGGATAGGCAGCTCAGAAATTGAGCGCTTCACTGACGACGCCGTTGTTTGCATTCACTGCCGGATAGGCAGCTCAGAAAGTGCGCCTGACGCGGGCGCCCGAGGCCGAGCTATTCACTGCCGGATAGGCAGCTCAGAAATCGTAGTGGTCGACACCGAGGGCGGCGTTTGGATTCACTGCCGGATAGGCAGCTCAGAAAGCCATGCCGCCGGGCGCCGTATCGCGTGCCACATTCACTGCCGGATAGGCAGCTCAGAAAGTAGCTGTCTTGGAAAACAGACTCGCCCGCAGATTCACTGCCGGATAGGCAGCTCAGAAATCCTCAAGCAGCTCGAATCCGACGCCCTGAGAATTCACTGCCGGATAGGCAGCTCAGAAATGCAAGCACTGGTGGCACAGCCGCACCATCTGATTCACTGCCGGATAGGCAGCTCAGAAAAGTACGTGTCCGAGTTCGCGTGCTGCAGCGGCATTCACTGCCGGATAGGCAGCTCAGAAATGGTGGTGCTGCGGCTGCTGGAGCAGGCGCCGATTCACTGCCGGATAGGCAGCTCAGAAAACTCGCCCACCGCCGCCACGCCGCCCGAGATCATTCACTGCCGGATAGGCAGCTCAGAAATGCACCCGGTCCGCCTTCGCGCGCCCCTTGTTATTCACTGCCGGATAGGCAGCTCAGAAATGGAGGCCCTGAAGGTCGGGCAGAGGGTGGCTATTCACTGCCGGATAGGCAGCTCAGAAATGCATGCCAAGAGCGGCGACATCGAGATTCTCATTCACTGCCGGATAGGCAGCTCAGAAATGGTCGAGCGCGCTGTTGTAGACCGCCGACGCATTCACTGCCGGATAGGCAGCTCAGAAAAACTCACGGTCGAAGAGAAGGAAGAGTACGACATTCACTGCCGGATAGGCAGCTCAGAAATGGACGCGCCGGACGGCCGCGCCGTCAAGCGTATTCACTGCCGGATAGGCAGCTCAGAAAGAGATCCCCAAGCGGCAGGAAATGGCGGATCTATTCACTGCCGGATAGGCAGCTCAGAAAATCTGGCTGAACGTGATCGCAGCCGGCCTGGTATTCACTGCCGGATAGGCAGCTCAGAAAACTCGGTCAGCACGTTCTCGGGCAGCGGCTGCATTCACTGCCGGATAGGCAGCTCAGAAAGTCGCCCTCTGGACATTCGACCTGATCGACGCATTCACTGCCGGATAGGCAGCTCAGAAATCGAGGTCGGCAAGGGGCTGCTGGTCCTGAAAATTCACTGCCGGATAGGCAGCTCAGAAATCCACATCCACCACCGCATCCGCCGCGCCCGTATTCACTGCCGGATAGGCAGCTCAGAAAAGCTTCTGGACGACCAGATCGCAGACGTAACCATTCACTGCCGGATAGGCAGCTCAGAAAGAGCCGCTCGAGGTCGCCCCCGCGCCGCCCATATTCACTGCTGGATAGGCAGCTCAGAAATGCGCAAGCATCGAAACGAACTCGACGTTGATATTCACTGCCGGATAGGCAGCTCAGAAAAGGGCGGTGCGCTGATCGGGGCCAACGTCGACATTCACTGCCGGATAGGCAGCTCAGAAATGCGTAGGCGTGATTCGCGATCCGCTCTGGATATTCACTGCCGGATAGGCAGCTCAGAAATTTCGCGTCACGGCGGCGAGGTCGCCGGTGTCATTCACTGCCGGATAGGCAGCTCAGAAATCGCTGCTTGTGGCAATAGCGGACCTGGTGACATTCACTGCCGGATAGGCAGCTCAGAAAAGGAGTTCGGGTTCGGCATCGTTACGGCCTGCATTCACTGCCGGATAGGCAGCTCAGAAAGCACCGCCACCTCGCCGTCGGGCTGGATCAGGATTCACTGCCGGATAGGCAGCTCAGAAAATCAGATTCTGGAAGCCCCGTCAAATTTTGATATTCACTGCCGGATAGGCAGCTCAGAAATTCGAGAGTTCGCCCTCGAGGCGCCTGCGGCGATTCACTGCCGGATAGGCAGCTCAGAAATACGATCAGTTCTTGTTCGGCGAGATCGAGCGATTCACTGCCGGATAGGCAGCTCAGAAAAATCGAAGCCCGCGCCGGTCGCTGCCGCCACTATTCACTGCCGGATAGGCAGCTCAGAAAGCCAGCCGCGAAGACGCCGACGCCCTCGTCAAATTCACTGCCGGATAGGCAGCTCAGAAATCTCCGAGATACCCATGCGCCCTCGCCCGGCAATTCACTGCCGGATAGGCAGCTCAGAAAACTCGCCGTCGCTGAGGCCCCGGTCATCATTAATTCACTGCCGGATAGGCAGCTCAGAAAATTGGCACTGCCGAAGTCCCGGATAACCTGTGATTCACTGCCGGATAGGCAGCTCAGAAAAGCAATGCGCGGCGCTGCGCTGTGATGATCGGATTCACTGCCGGATAGGCAGCTCAGAAATTGCGCAGCTCGGCCCGGCGCAGATCCAGCCGATTCACTGCCGGATAGGCAGCTCAGAAAAGCACCAGGAGGGCGCGCAGGATGCGCTGCTGATTCACTGCCGGATAGGCAGCTCAGAAATTGATCGCGTTACCAAAAGCCTCGGCGGTGCCATTCACTGCCGGATAGGCAGCTCAGAAAACCGTGCCCCGCTCCTTCGCCGACCTGGTCGAATTCACTGCCGGATAGGCAGCTCAGAAATGGATGGCCTCGTCGAAGTGGATCACCGGCTTATTCACTGCCGGATAGGCAGCTCAGAAATACGCTATTCACCGCGGGTCCGGGCTGGCTGTATTCACTGCCGGATAGGCAGCTCAGAAAAGCAGCAGGGATGGATTCGGGACCACATTAGGATTCACTGCCGGATAGGCAGCTCAGAAATCGAGACGATCACGGATGAGGACCGGCTGCCCATTCACTGCCGGATAGGCAGCTCAGAAAAGCGCCTCGAGTGGCTGCGCGAAGAACTCGGCATTCACTGCCGGATAGGCAGCTCAGAAAAAGCGGGCCGCATCCGATGCACGAGGGCTGCCATTCACTGCCGGATAGGCAGCTCAGAAAAGGAACACGCCGGGCGCGTCTTCGGGTTCCATATTCACTGCCGGATAGGCAGCTCAGAAAATCACGGCCTCGTCGATTGCGGCTTGCCAATCATTCACTGCCGGATAGGCAGCTCAGAAATCGGGCATGCGCATCACGGCGCGGCCGTCGATATTCACTGCCGGATAGGCAGCTCAGAAAGATTGGGAGCCGCACGAAGTATCGCTCGTCTCATTCACTGCCGGATAGGCAGCTCAGAAACGATGGATTGTCTCGCTATCCCTGTCCGACGCATTCACTGCCGGATAGGCAGCTCAGAAATCGACGCGCACGCCGGCCGCTTTTGGCACCCAATTCACTGCCGGATAGGCAGCTCAGAAAAGCGTGGGCCTCCGGGCAAGAAACTCTTTCGTATTCACTGCCGGATAAGCAGCTCAGAAACAGCCCATCCGAGGATGGGACCGAGGGGTTCCATTCACTGCCGGATAGGCAGCTCAGAAAATGTCCAGAACCCGGACACCGGCCAGTTCATGATTCACTGCCGGATAGGCAGCTCAGAAAACGCCGGCGCCGAGCACCCGCAGGCATCCGCGCCCAGCGCCACCCATGGGAGCGGGGACCCGCGCATGCTGCACCTCCCCTCGACTCCCCAATGCCAGGAAAGGGCGCCGATCGCTCGGACGGCTCCTCAGTGGCGATCCCGAGGACCTTCAACGATCGACACCAGCCGGGAAGACTCCGACGCGTCGAACCGGACAGCCCGGACAATCCCCTTGCCCCCACGCCCCCGCCGGACTAGATTCACACCCCGCACCACACCACCACCCAGGACGCCCCCTCGATGAAACCTGCCCCGCTCCAGCCCCGCCGCCTGTCGGACAGCATC
>JAGRHQ010000254.1 GCA_020444905.1 Candidatus Competibacteraceae bacterium | reverse complement strand
CGGTCTCCCAATGTGGTTCATTTACTCTCGCTCTCTGCTCCCCCCTTTGAAAAAGGGGGGGTTGGGGGGGATTTTGTGCAATAGACCGCAACCTCACCAACGCGGCTACAAGACGCCTAAGTGTTTCTTAATATGACTTGCCAAGTGTTCGTCAATATCGGCGTGTCTGGGTACGGATTGTTTTTGGCCGGTTGCTGGATTGAGGTAAATATCGTGGCGCCCGCCGTGCCGATGTAGAACACAACCCGCCGCTAATAACGCACGGATCAGCTCATTACGCTTCATAGGTTAATTCTTTAATTCCATGATCCTCCGGCACATCATCCAAAATCATAGATCGATAGGCATCGAGAAGATTTTCTTCAAGCTCTTCGAGTGTTTCACCTTGCGTCATAATTTCCGGGTGTTCAAGTAGTTTACCCAACCAAAAGTGTTCGCTTTTCCAGTAGATGACGGTCAGTTTATGGTTCATTAGATTGATCTCGATTTAAAACTGTGGTCTATCCCCTATTTCCCAAAAAGACAAACCCGCTGTCCCCTTTTCAGGAACAGCGGGTCATTTTACAACCCTTCAATCAGGCCACGGCGTGAAACCGTGACCCAACCTATACGGTTTACACTGTCACAACGCCATTCGCAATGCTTGTTACGTCGGTAACACCAACCAAGACAATGGACTCATCCACAGTGGCATCATCACCGTTAGACCAGTTCAGCAGAACTGCATTAGCGTTGGTAACGCCTACAGTGAAGGTACCCGCAGTCGCATCGTAAACGCCTAACACCCGTTCCACAGTAGTCGCAGTTGTCACATTGCTCAGATTACCTGCGACTTGCAAAGTACCGAAGAAGTCATAGTTGGCGTCTGTAACCAAGCTACCCGTCAGATTAACCGTATCTCCCGCATTGACCGTCAAAACATCCAAAGTCGCCGTGGAGGTAGAGCCGGTGCCAAATGAAGCAACACCCGTTTGTCCAGTAGCCGTATACCAGAATGTATCATTCCCCGCGCCACCATTCATCTTGTCAGCGCCACCGAGACCGGTAATCGTATCACCGCCTCCAAACGTGTTGATAGTATCATTCAGCGAGGAACCGATGATAATATCCGCACCACCTGCTGTATTGACAAGCGCGCCAACAGTTGCAGCTGCACTCAAGGTTACGGTCAATCCAGCCGTTCCCGTTAAGCCAGTGCCATCAACCGTGGTAACGCCGGCACCCAATGCAGCACCGCTGAGATTGACAGCCTGTCCTCCCTGAACCTTCAAGACCTGCAAGGCAGCGTCGGTAATGTTGAACGCCTTTGCGCCCGTAGCGTTAGTGGTATCGACGGTGATATTCTCGACGCCGTTCAACACGACGGTCGATACTGCCGTTACTGCGCCACCGCGCATATCCAATGTTGCGGAGTTATTCGTCCCTGCATCCTGGGCATTGAGGATGTTGAAGGTGTAACTACCAGTGGCAGTGCCTAATTCACCGTCGAAACGGAAATTATTGGAGCTGCCCGCCGCTAGAGCGGTCAGTCCATTGAAGACGACTGCATCGGCAGCATCATCCGCGGCGGCGGCGGCGGCGGCGGTACCCGTACCGGCAGCTTGGGCTGTCGCATCACCTTGTACATAAGCTGCTGCTGCTGCTGCTGCTGCTGCTGCACTACCACCCGCCGCGAGAACTGCTGCACTAAGAGCCGCAGTAGCCGCTGCATGGGCAGTAGGATCAGCTACCGCTGCATCCGCTGCATCCGCTGCTGCCGCCGCCGCATCCGCCGCCACTACCGCCGCATTGGCGGCGGCCCCAGCGTTTGTGACTTGATTCGCAATCCGAACATTACTGACGCTGCCACCAAACAGGGCGGCATCCACCGTAGTAGCCACACCGCGCAAGTCATTCGCGATCATCAGCGTTTCGATGCCGGTCACCGTCGGCTTCACTGCCGCCGTTACTGCCGCCAATTGGGCGCCGTTCGCCGACAAGGTGTCGCCGATGCCAGATGTCTGATCGCCGCCAGTAATCGTATCCGTCGAGCCAAGATTCGCACCGAAAGCGAACAGATCATTCCCCGAACCACCCGTTACCGTGTGCGCCGCTGCGCCCAGACCTGTTACAAAAACTCCGCCCGAATTGCCGCTGGCATTGATCGTCGTCGCAGTGGTCTCCAGATTTCCTGCGGCATCTGCTACGTTCAGCCCAACCGCATTGGTGCCCATGACCTTGATGGTCTTAATACTGGTCTGCACGGCATCGGTTCTGAGATTGAGAAAGGCCGATCCGTCCTTGGCGTCGATGTCGATTTCACCGAGGCTGTTGGCCACAGGGGACACATTAGCAAACGTGATGTTCTCATAGGCCACTCCCGCGCCTACATTCGACGTGATCGTCACTTTAGCAATTTGCGTCCCGTTCAGCTCCCCTGGCGCATAGTTGTAGATGCCTGCGCCATTACCTGAGGCGATATTGCCAATCTCAAAATTCAACGCATTCTTGCTTAAGTTATTCACTGTCAAAGCAAAAGGACTGGCATTGTTAATGACCTTGGTAATCGACGCCATGCCCGTCGCGTTGAATGTCGCAGCAGCTGTAGCAGCGGTTAGCTTCAGATTCTCTACATTCTGAATCGTTGCGCCGCCTGAATAGTTAGCGCCTCTCAATTCGATATTGAGCGTATCGCCGTTCGTCCCATGATCCCCGAGATTGATGAAGTCAATCGACGAGAAAGTGGTTTCATTTGGATTTGCCGACACCAAACCACTGGTGATGTCATCGTTGTTGCTACCCAACACGACGCCTGGTTGTGGATCCGCGCCCGTGGTCAGACTGGAGATAATTGGCGCCGCCAGATTATCCGATGGATCATCGGTGACGTTCAGGGTGATCGTCGCCGCCGTCGAGGTATTACCGGAATTATCGGTAGCCGTTACCCCTAAGGCAAAGGTATTCGGCTGCGTTTCGAAATCATTCGATGCCGATGTCGCAGCCAAACCAGCCGCCGTCAGCGAGATCTTGCCCGCGTTATCGATGGAGAAGAAGTTATTGCCGTTGCCCGTGACAATAGCGAATGACGCCACGTCGCTATCCGTCACTGCGACGGTCGCCACTACCGGATTCGTAGCATTCTCCTGATAGGAGAAGGTCTGATTGGCGATCGACGGCGGCGTGTTATCCTGCTGCACATTGGGAACGCTGAAATTGGCAGCCGGATTGCCCGCCAAATCCTGCAAGGGAGAGCTTGGCGGCGCCACGTAAGAAACGCTCACCGTATCCGTATTGGCCAACGGCGCGGCTAAGCTCAAGGTCACCGCATTGTTGGACACTGTCACCGTATTAATCGTGACGCCCGTATTTCCATTCTTCAGCACGGTAAAGCTGCTGGCTACCGGCACGGATCCTTGATCCATGGCCTCGTTAAAGGTCAAGATAATCGACGTCGGCGAGCGGTTAGCCGTATCGAACTCCGGCGGCGTCACATCCGCCACGGTCAGCATAACGTCAACGGCGTCAGAAGTATTTCCCGCCCGATCCGTAGCCTCGATACCCAAGGTAAAGGTATTGTCGCCAACCTGGGAATCGTTGGAATCAGCGCCTGCCGCGGCGCCCGCTTCCGTCAGGCTAATGTTGCCTGCTGCATCGATTTCGAAATAGCCTTTGTCATTGCCGCTAACGATGGCGAAGCTGTCAATGCCGCTGCCGCCCTCGTTGTCCGCCGCCGCCACAGTGAGCAAGGTCGCATCGGCGGTTGTACCCTCGGAGTAGGTCGCCGTCTGATCGGGATCGACTACTGGAGCCGTGGTGTCCAGCGGCAGGTCAATCACGGACGCATCCAGCGTCGGGTTCGCCGCCAACCAAGCCGCCGCTTCTTCCGGCGTGATCACCGGATTCGGCATGCTGTCATCATTGGCAATGCGCAGAATAAAGCTGTCCAGCGCCGCGCTCTGGTTGGGAATCGCGCCCTGGTTTTCCTCGGTATTAGCGAAATCAACCAGCACCGCGCCGCGGCTTTGGCCACTGCTCAGCTCATTGACCCAGAAATCGAATCCCGCCAGATCCGGTTCGCGGTTCAACATGTTGTCGTACAGCGCGGTCACAAACTGTTCGTCGGTCAGCGTGGCCGGATACTTCGCCTGAAACTCTTCCGACGCCACGAAGAAGTCGCCAATCGCATCGAGATTACCCTGGAACTGCGCGAAATCTCCTTCCCCCGCGATGAAGACATCAGTCCAGAAGATCAGACCACCAAGGTCG
>JAGRHQ010000253.1 GCA_020444905.1 Candidatus Competibacteraceae bacterium | reverse complement strand
ACCTCGGCGCTGGCGGGTCATCTGGCCAAGGATTTGAACCGGATTCTCGACGGCATCGAGCACCTGGGGCTGATTCTGCCCGGCGCTTTGTACGATCAGACGGAAATTTTGCAACCGGGCTTCCCGCTGATGGTTGCGCTGGCTGAGGTGTATCGCGGTAGTTTGCGTAGTGGTTTTACCCCGCAACTGATAGCGCTGGGGGCCGATGACGGCCAGTTCCCGGTCGGAGCGATCAGCCCGCAACGCCGGCCCGGTTCCGGCCCGCTGTTGTTATTGCCCTTCTGTTTTGTCGGTCCCCCGGACGATTTGGGGCGACTGGCGCGGATCATGGAGGACAACCTGCTGCAAAACGGCGAGGTCTCGCCCGCGACTCGTGAAGCCTTTCAGCAGGCGTTTGGGCTGACGGTGATGAACCTGTCGTTTGCCACCATTGGCGATCTGTGCGCCCTGTTGCGCGTACAACTGGATGGCAACGGCTTACTGCCGTTGTGGGAACTGCTGGAGCATGCCTGGTTTGAGCGGTCGGGCGTTTATTCGACCACGCTGGAAGGCGGTAACTGTTTCCTGGCGGCGGGCGACCATGCGCATACGTTGTTCTACACCTTCGACGACTGGGCGCAATTCGGACCGGGCCGCGATTTAGCCCCGGCGGAATTAGGCGCGGGTTATCGACGTTGGGCGCACTTGCAACGGCAATACGCGATGGCGCTGGAGGCTTATGGGTTGCATGTCCGCTGGGTGCTGGCTAATCCGCAATTGGAGGAGACGCTGGCTACCGTGGAAGGAGAAGCGGCGAAAACAGCCCTGCGGGAAATTCCCTGTTTGTCAGGCGATTACCTGGTTGAAGCTATTTTTCAGAATGACAGCGAGAATCAGGAACAGCAAATGACGATCACCCATCAGGCGGATGCGGAGCTGGGGACGCTGGCCTATACAGTAACGAGCCTGGACGCCAGCGGTCAGTTGTTGCGGCTGGAGCATCACTATCCATTACGACCCCAGGGTTTGCAGGTGATTATCGACCGCTTGATTGAGCGCTGCGTGGAGCAGGGGACGGAACGGCAGGTGCTGCACCCGGGCCGGTTGCTCTATTCCGAAAACGGACGGAGTTTGCGCTCGGCTACCGTGGCGGATTTGCCTGGATCGGCGGAACGGGTGCATTAGGCCGTTGTGAATCACCGGAGTATTTTCTGGTGCGTTTATGACGGTTACGGTTTCGGGACAGTGATCAGGGTTGAAGAGGGTAACCGCCAGTTGCCCCACAACCCAACAATGACCAGACTAACAAACAGTAGCAACGTCCACTGGGGCATGCTAAAACCCAGCAATGTCCAATCCACCTTGGCGCACTCACCAGAGCCGGTCAGCACCTCGCGAATGGTTTCGTTCAGGGGGAACGCTTCCAGCATATACTCCAAGCTGGGTCCGCAACGCGGCGTTTCCTCTGGCGGCAGATGTTGCAACCAGACATGCCGGGCTGCAACGCCGGCGCCTCCCCCGGCAACGAGCGCCAGCAGTACCCCGTATATTTTCGCGCCCCACTCGCGAGGGTTATGTAGGGCCGCCGCCAGAAAAACCAGGCTGACCGCCAGCAACGCCAAACGCTGGAAAATGCACAGCGGACAAGGTTCAAATCCTTGATAATGCTGTACATAATAGGAAAAAACCAAACAGCCGACACATCCCAAAAAAACCAGTCCATTCAACATTCGGCGGGATAGCCATCCGACAGGGTGCGGTGCCTCGACGGCGCCGACTTGAAAATTTTGCATGATATTTCCATCAAGGTTGGGTTATATGCGATTTATGATTAAAGTTTATCGAGATACGTTACGCCGCCCAACTGCCGCATCTGTCGTTCGATCCAGCGCTGGCGCTTGAGAACATAGTGAGACGGCTTATCTACCCGATAGCGCAGGGGATTTGGCAACACCGCCGCCAATCTTGCCGCCTCGCCAGCCGTTAAGTGGGCCGCCGGCTTGTTGAAAAAACGTCGACTGGCGGCCTCTACGCCGAAAGTGGACTCCCCGAATTCGGCAATATTCAGATAAACTTCCAAAATTCTTTGCTTGGACCATAGACCTTCCAACAGTACGGTAAACCAGATTTCCAAGCCCTTGCGGATCCAACTGCGTCCCGACCACAGAAAGAGATTTTTCGCGACCTGCTGGGTCAAGGTGCTGGCTCCACGCGTTGGCCGACCTTCCCGAATATGCTTCAGCACTTTCTGAAGTTCAACAAAATCAACCCCCCAATGATCGGGAAAGCGCTGATCCTCGGCGGCCAGCACGGCCAACGCAGCGTGTGGCGAAATGTCCGAGTAAGGGGCCCAGTCATAACGCAGCGCGCTGCTCTGCCCCGTCCACGTCGCCTTGATCCAGTGCTGGGCCATTATGCTGGACACCGGCACGGGCGCCCAACGAAACGTCAATACCAGAAAAAGCGAGGTCAGGATGAACAAGTACGCTAACCCCAGGAAAGTTCGCTTCATCCAGCGCCACACGCCCCGTTTACGGGTTGCTGGATGTTGCGGCGCGGCGCGCTTTACTCTCTTGAAGAATGGCTTGATCCTCAAAAAATTCCCCACGCTACCCCCGAGGCCATGGTTTCACCCAGTTCCTCGCAACGTTCCAGCGCCTCGGCGTCCAGTTCGCCACGCGCAATGATCGGATCGCAAACTGGCTTCAGAGGATAACCGCGTGCGATCCGTTCAATACTGTTCAATGCACCGGTTCCGTCATTCCCGGCGCTGATAAACACTGCATACGGCAGGCCGCTGATTTTACCTTGAGCCGGATAATAGGTGCGATCCAGAAAATTCTTCAATGCCCCGGACATGTAACCGAAATTCTCCGGCGTTCCCAGCAGCAGGCCGTGCGCCCAGAGCAAGTCATCCAGATTCGCGCGCAAAGCCATTTTCAACCGTGTTTTCACTTCCGGAACCTGCCGTGCGCCACGTAGCACGGCGTGGGCCATGGTGCGAGTATGGCCGGTCTGGGTGTGATAGACAATCAGGAGATGCCTGGCGAAACTCATCGGGTCAAAGGTGTTGCCACGCTAAAGAATTTTCGCTATGGTTACGCGCCTTAAATCACAGCCCTGATATAGGAAGGGATGAAGACTTGTCTAAAGAAGATCATATCGAAATGGAGGGCACCGTGATCGATACCCTCCCCAATACCATGTTCCGGGTGCAACTGGAAAACGGCCATGTCGTAACCGCTCATATTTCCGGGCGGATGCGCAAGCACTATATTCGCATTCTGACCGGCGACAAAGTGAAGGTAGAGTTAACGCCCTACGATCTGACCAAGGGTCGCATCGTCTATCGTGGGCGCTGACGCTTATTACTAAACCCCGCTATTCCGTCTGAAAAGAACGCGCAACGGTTCTTCCCGCCGATACCTCGCTCCGTTGCGTCTTAAGGTATTGCCTCCTCCTCGGCGATCTCCACTTCCAGTTCACCATTGCGCACCGTAACAACGACATGCCCGCCGTTCACCAACCGACCGAAGAGCAACTCTTCGGCAAGACAGCGTTTGATGTTTTCCTGAATAATCCGTGACATGGGCTGCGCACCCATCTTGGGATCATAACCGCGTTCGGCCAACCAGACCCGTCCCTCGGCATCCACTTCTAGCGTGACCTTCTTCGACTCCAGTTGGGCTTCCAACTCGATTAGGAACTTGTCGACAACCTGAGCGATGGTAACGGGCGTCAGCGCCTTGAATTGAACGACGGCATCCAGCCGGTTACGGAATTCCGGCGAGAACATGCGTTTGATGGCTTCCATGCCGTCGCTGCTGTGATCCTGGCTGGTGAAGCCAATCGAGGGCCGGTCCATCAACTCTGCGCCAGCATTGGTGGTCATTACGATGATGACGTTGCGGAAGTCGGCCTTGCGTCCGTTATTATCGGTCAGCGTGCCGTGATCCATGACCTGTAGCAACAGGTTAAACACGTCGGGGTGGGCCTTTTCGATCTCATCCAACAGCAGGACGGAATGCGGGTGTTTGAGAATGGCGTCGGTCATCAATCCGCCCTGATCAAATCCGACATAACCTGGCGGCGCGCCAATCAACCGCGAGACCGCATGGCGCTCCATGTATTCCGACATGTCGAAGCGGATCAATTCAATGCCCATAATCTTGGCCAGTTGCCGAGTCACTTCGGTCTTGCCCACACCAGTCGGCCCAGCGAACAGGAAGTTGCCAATCGGCCTCTGCTCATTGCCCAAACCAGCCCGCGCCATCTTGATG
>JAGRHQ010000252.1 GCA_020444905.1 Candidatus Competibacteraceae bacterium | reverse complement strand
TGTTCGATAAAGAGACGGTCGTATGCTGGATCGAGGAATATTTGCGCCTGATGCAGGTCGCCACGGTGCAACCCGACGCCTCGATCCAGACGATTTTGAGCGCCGCCACTCTTGAGGCAGGCGAGTCTTCAACAAATACCCAAGGCGATTGGATTCTCGGAGAGGAAAACCCATGAATCAATATAATTTCTCTGCGGGCCCTGGCGCGCTGCCGGAATCGGTGCTCGACGCCGCTCAAGCAGCGGTACGCGAAATCCCGGAAGTAGGACTCTCTATCCTGGGCATCAGTCATCGCTCGGATTGGTTTCGACAAGTCGTTGATGAAACTGAGGATAACATCCGACAGCTCCTGAAAATTCCCAAGGATTACCATGTGCTATTTCTGCAGGGTGGCAGTAGTTTACAGTTTTCCATGATTCCCATGACCCTACTACGCGGTCGACAATACCCAGCCGAGTATCTGAGAACGGGTTATTGGAGCAGCAAATCTATTCCCGAAGCGTGTCGGGAAGGTCGTGTCAATGTGCTTTGGGATGGAGAGCCACAGGGTTTTACACGCCTCCCACACGACGAAGAACTCTCCTTTGGCAAAGATGCCAGTTACTTCCACTACGTTTCGAATGAAACGGTGGAGGGGTTGCAATTTCAACGTATTCTGGGGCGGGACGATGTGCCGCGAATTTGTGATATGTCCTCGGATTTTCTATCTCGTCCTATTGATCTCAAACGCTTCGCACTCATTTATGCTCATGCGCAGAAAAATCTGGGGCCAGCAGGGGTCACTGTGGTGATGTTGCGCGATGATGTGCTTCAGCTTGCGCCGGACGACCTGCATACCATCCTGGATTATCGTCCGCATGTGGTCAAACGATCGATCTATAACACGCCGCCGGTGTTTGCTATCTATGTAGCTCTTTTAGTGACTCGCTGGCTGCAAGACGAAATCGGCGGCTTGACCACAATGGAGGCGATCAATACCGCTAAAGCGACTCTGCTTTATCAGCTCCTTGACGAAAGCGATGGTTTCTATCAACAGCGAGCCTCCATTGAGGATCGGTCAATGATGAATGTGGTATTCAATCTGCCGACCCGTGCATTGGAAGACCGTTTTTTAGAGACGGCGGCGCACGCAGGATTTTCTGGATTGAGTGGACATCGCACGATCGGTGGGGTGCGGGCTTCGCTCTATAACGCCGTGACGATGGATGCAGTGGAGGCGCTCTGCAACTTCATGAGCGACTTCCAACGCCGCGAGATGTCCGTAAAACAGCGGCGTCATTCCCTGTCGATCTTCTCCCGTTGAACGATCCTTCCATGCCTCTTCGGACAACGCCTGTTGCAGCATCATGCAGGTTGTTGCAGGCCCGTCACCAGGAGCAACAGCATCGGCGGTTCCGCGACCGTTGCCACTTGTTGGACGCCCAAGATCGGATGCGGTGAACCATTCAGCATAAAATACTATTTCAGGGAAAAACTTAATTTGGTTCGAGTTTGCGAGTACCTATTCCTATCCCGCTGCCCTGCGGGTGGAAGCCTTGGCCTGCCAGCACGGGGTTCCCTTGAAATGGAACGCCTTTTTGCTGGGTTCTACGCTAATAATTCTTTGTATATTTTTCCATTGACTGGGCAAAGGAATCACTGCTGATGGTAAAAACTTAACTCCAAATGACCGCAAAATGCAGCGGTGCTCCCACTGGGCCAATTTTGGATGTGATGTTGTTCAATTTGTCGCTATACCGTAAAGTGCATTACATCTGCATTCGTTTCTGGGGTGGGTATGGCTATCAGCAAGACCGCTACATTGACCTTTCGAATCGATCCGAGCCTAAAAGAGGCGTTGCGCATCGCCGCGTCCCTGGATCATCGCTCTATCGCAAACATGATCGAGGTTTTGATTCGTAATCACTGCGAGCAACGAGGCATTGCCATCTCAGGCTCCGAGAAGCGCAGCGGAGAGCGTTGATGATCCAAACCGTCAAGCAGGCCTGCCGGTTTAACCCCGTTATTCAAGACTACCTGGATGGTTCGAATCCCAAAGACGGTGTGTCCTACGAGAAGCCTTTTGAAGTCGGCTCGCAGGCCACCCGCCTGCTGGTTTACGCCCGTGCCGGGGAAGCCAATAAAACCGCTGACTTCCAGATTCCGGCTAGTGGCGGCGACAAAACGGTGCAGATCGTCGATGCCCAACCAGCCAAGCTGACGCCCAAGCGCGTATCACTGGACAGCACCGACCGGCTCTACGGCGTGATCAACCGCTTTCGTGATCAGCCGGGGACGCGCTTCAAGGGTGTGCGTATCGAAATCGGCGAAGACGAAAACACCGTGACAGTGTGCTTTCAAGAGCGTGAGGTGACGACCAGCATGATCGAAGGCGTGGTCAACAACCTCCGTCAGGTGCTGAATGAGACCCAGGCCCCGGTAGCCATTACCATCACGAATGGCATTCAGTTCGACACGGGTTTTGCTGCTAAGGAGTTTGCTAGGCTGGCCGGTCTCGAACTCAAGCGACGTGATCCAGACGCCATGAACCAAACCAGGCCACGCCCCGCGCCCGACTTCAGCGCGCCAGGGAAGACGCTGAACGCCCGACGTTGGATTTGTTTAGGAACGAATGAAGGAGGTTTGAAATGCGGGCCTCGCGCAGTGAACTGATCGAAAAAATCCGCTCGGGCGAAGACAGCTTTCTAGAACTAAAAGAAGTACGCTTTGCTGGGAGCAAGATTCGTGGACCTGAACAAAATGAACTGGCGGACGGGTTGGCGGCGTTCGCCAATGCCCACGGTGGCGTACTGATACTCGGCGTGCACGACAAGACTCGTGAAATCACCGGCATTCCCCTGGAGCGGCTGGATGCTGTCGGAACACTGACGCGCCAAGCCTGCAAAGACTGCATCAAGCCACCCTTGGCCCCCATCATCGAGCGCCTGACTCTGCCTGTGGCCGACGGTATCGAACAGCCCGTCGTCTGGGTGGTGGTGGAACGCAGCCTGTTCGTCCATCTCAGCCCCGGTGGGTATCTGCACCGCGTGGGTTCATCCAAGCGTCCGATCGCGCCCGATTATCTGGCCCGGCTTTTTCAACAGCGTAGCCAGTCACGGCTGATTCGCTTTGATGAAACACCGGCGCCACAAGCTCGCTTGGACACTCTTCAGGAAACGCTATGGCAGCGTTTTGCACCCCGTCAGCCCCAGGATCGGTCGGAAACCCTGCTATCAAAACTGGGTATGGCGGCGCAGGATGAGGAAGGCGTCTGGCGGCCCACGGTCAGTGGAATCCTCATGGCCAGCAACGATCCACGCCGCTATCTGCCAAATGCCTTCATTCAGGCCGTGGCTTATCGGGGCAAGACCGTGACGCCTGAGGGTAGCGGGTACCTCTATCAGCTCGACGCCAAGGACATCTCCGGTCCACTGGAGACGCAAGTGATCGAAACCTGTCGTTTTGTTTCCCGCAATATGAAAGTAGCGGCCATGAAATCGATGGGACGCCGGGACTTTCCCCAGTACGACCTGGTGGCCGTGTTTGAGGCAGTGGTCAACGCCGTCGCGCATCGTGACTATTCCATTCACGGCGCCAAGATCCGGTTGCGTCTGTTTGCGGATCGCCTGGAGCTTTACTCACCGGGTGGCCTGCCGAACACTCTGGAACCGGAGAGTCTGCCCTATCGGCAAATGGCCCGTAATGAAACCCTGACCAGCTTGCTGGCGCGTTGTCCGATCCCGGCGGATGTGGACTGGATTGAAACCACCCGCACCACGTTCATGGACCGACGCGGCGAGGGAGTACCCATCATTCTGGCGCGCAGCGAGGCTTTATCGGGCCGATTGCCCGAGTATCGGGTGATTGATCAAAGTGAACTGCTGCTCACTATTTACGCGGCAGGTGAGGTCGTAGAAACCGAATGAACTCTGTATTAAACCCGCTGGCCCTGCAAAACGCCCCCGCCCTGATCGAATCGGTCTTCCCCGCGCAAAAGATGTCTTTCGAGGCGCAAAGAGAGCGAAAAGCGGGCGCAAGACAAACACTGACGGCACTCGGCTCCTACTGGAAGGGCCGCAAGCCGCTGATTCTGGTGTGGGCCATCGTGCTGGGCAGTCTATAGTCAAACAGTTTTTAGAAGCTGTATTAAAAATAAGTCATTGATTTTGATAGAGGCAAAGGGGATGAAATTGGGCTAAAACGAGGCTATAGTCAAACAGTTTTTTATTAGTTAATATATAATGAAGAAGTTAGCTCAATAAGGAGTACTGTAATGTCAAAG
>JAGRHQ010000251.1 GCA_020444905.1 Candidatus Competibacteraceae bacterium | reverse complement strand
CCCGTTTAGGCATCAAAAATAAGCGACTGAAGGCCGGTCGCAATATCGATTACCTTGAGCAGGTGTTGCTAGGAGAATCGGAAAAAATGAATCTAAATTGAAATAAGTGTACCAAATTTAAATGCGATTGCCCTGGATGAGGTGGCCGTCGTTGAATTTAAAAAAACTGCCAAAAATGATTGACATTATTAATGTGTTTCAAGGGAGTGACCATCAGTCGGTCTTACCCATCCGTTATTGGACGCAAGATGAAAGTCGTTTTGGATTGCATACTATCACACGCAGTGTACTCACTGCACTCGGTATTAAACCCATCCGCCCCCTACAATTAAATTATCAATCTTTTTATTTATACGGTGCGGTTGAACCGCAGACGGGTGAAAGTTTCTTTTTGGAGTTTTCACATTTAGATTCGGATTGTTTTCAACTTTTCCTGGATCAATTTTCTCAAGCTTATCCTGAGAGTCTCAACATCATTCAACTCGACAATGGTCGTTTTCATAAAGCCCAGAAATTGACGATTCCTGATAATGTCGTTTTGTTATTTCAGCCTCCCTATAGTCCCGATGTGAACCCGATTGAACGTGTTTGGCAATCCTTCAAAGATAAGTTGGGATGGTTAAATTTTAAAAATCTGGATCAATTGCGTAAAGAACTCGATGAGATTATCCGATCGATTCTCCCTGATGAACTGGCGTCCTTAACCGGGTTTGATTTTATTCTAACTGCTATAAATAACAAAACATAATGGTAAGTGGTATGAGTTGGGCGAAGCTGTCGGCAAATTGGCGCTGTTGTTCGGCGGTAGCCTGGTCGTGATCGGCAAAAGCGGGCGCTAATAATGCAGCGGCGTGGCGGCGTTCGTCGTAGCCGGGCGGCGGGAGCGTCAGGCGGTGGATGGCTTCGTTATCGAGAGTGAACCAGGACGGCAAGTCGATTTCGCGGTGGCATAGCCAGAGGAGCGGGTTGAACAGCGGCGGACGGTCGGGAGTGGTGATGATCGGATGGGCGACGTAAGCAAGTTTTTCGCAGGCGGTGAAGAATTCGTGTTCGGCTTCGCTGAGCTGCTGGACGCTGACCGGCACCCGCGCGGCGGAGTCAATGATCGCAGCGGCGCGGACATTGGCGGTGATCAAGGCGCGCAGGACGGTGGGCAGGCGGTTGAAACTGATGGGAACCGGAGCGCCCTGGAAATCCTGGTGGAGTGTGCGGCTGGCGAGTGACCGGATGGCCGGGGTGTCAGGATGGAGGCGTAATCCGTCCACCCGGTCATAGACCAGCAGGTATTGATAGCCGTGGAGGGTCAGCGCTTCCCAGAGACTGTCCAGGATCGGTAACAGGACGGTTTGCCCGTCAAGTGGGGTCAGGAACAGGTCACGAATTGGCCCGGAGAGCAGGAATTGCGGGCGGATGCCGAGCAGGCGGTGCAGATCGGCGATCCAGCGGGGCCAGTAGGGATCAGGACGTTGGTTGATTCTATCCATTGGCGGCAATCAGCGGAAATTTCTCTGGATGTTCAATAGATTCAACGGTTAAATCAATATCCAGATCGGGCCAGTACAAGTGGTGTGATTGTAAGCGTTCGATGTTGAATAGGGCGGCTAATGGGGCGCATTGGAACCAGGGAAATTCCACGAAAGGAAGAAATAACTCTTTGTCATCCAGTAGCAACCAGAACCCATGTTTTGAAACGTGAGTGACTTCAACTTCCGAAGTGTTTTCGCCAAGCGTTGCGGATTGCATCGGCATGTGCCTCTATCAGTTGTCGGGCTATTTGAAGGTCTTTTGCGGTCAAGCCGTAGTTTTTTGCCAACTCGATTTCCGGTTCCATCCAATACTTGGCTTCACCATGTCCGCAGTGAACGTGGACATGCATCCTGGTTTCTTCGCGGGAGAAGAAAAAGAAGCGAAATCCGCTTTCATTGAAGAGGGTCGGACTCATAGCCTTACTTTCATTTCGACATGTTCACGAATGGCGGTATCCATTGCCTCCAGACTGACCCCTTTCCGCGCCTTTAACAAGCCAAAAAGAGACCTGATGTTGCTGCTATCTGTTTGAACAAAAAGAGGTTCAGGTACGAACAATGTGAGTAAAGCTCGTTGTTCCCATACTTTTGGCAAGGGTTGTAAAGGATGAATACCGCCTTGAGCATCGACTTCAACTTCAATAGTTTGCAACATGGCAATATTCCTTAAATTTCAGTAATTCCCCTCCTTATCCAAGGAGCAACTGTGTTGAAAACATCAGGCCCTGGACTCCTCAAGAGGCTGCCAGGGGGTCTTAGCCTTCAGCATGGCATTCAAGATCGTCAGCAATTTCTGCATACAGGCGGTCAGCGCGACCTTGGCCGGTTTATCGGCGCCCCGCAAGCGCTGGTAAAACGCTCTGATCACCGGATTGCACCGGCTGGCGGTGAGGGTCGCCATGTACAAGGCCGTCCGCACGGTGGCGCGGCCGCCAAAGATGCTCCGGTGACCGCAGGACTGGCCCGAATCCCGGTTGAAGGGGCAGATGCCGACCAAGGCGCTGATTTGACGCCGATCCAGCGTCCCCAACTCGGGCAGCAGGGCCAGCAACGTGACCACCGTCACCGGACCCATTCCGGGAACGCTCCGCAACAACGCGTCTTGCTCACGCCATACCGGACTGGCCCGCAGTCGGCCCTGGAGGTCGTCATCGAGGGCCTTGAGGCGTTGTTCCAGCCAGGCCACCGTCGTGCGGATATCCGCCTGCACCTGACGATGGGCGCTCGCCAAGCGGTTCTTCTCGGCGGTGAGCATCGTGATCAGTGGCCGCCGGCGCTGGAGGAGCGCCGTCAGCGCCTGGGTCTCTTCGTCTTTCCAGGGACGGGGTTCGGGTTGAATACTCTGGCTAAAACGGGCCAGCACCAGGGCATCCAAGGCGTCGGTTTTGGCCAGGACCCCCAGGGCTTTGGCAAAGTCCCGCGCTTGGCACGGATTGATCACCGCCGTCGGGAATTGCGCCTCGATCAACATCCCCGCGACCAGAGTCTCCAAGCCGCCGGTCGCTTCCAGGACAATCAGCGTCGGTGGCCGGGGGTGCAGCCAGGCGATCAATTCCGCCAAACCCGCCTCATCCCGGGTCACGCGCACCCGTTCCTGGGTCGGCCAGATCGCGACATCCAGATGGGCCTTGGCGACATCGATCCCCACCCAGCGCTCCACCGACGTGGGCGCGGAGGCGGCGACCGCCATCGCCGGCCGCGCCAAGTCCAGGGAACCCGCCATGGCGGGTTCAGGGGCGAGTGCCGCCTCGACAGCGACGGTCAGTGGGTTCTTTTTCATCCGGTGTTCCTCATCCCAACCTTGCATGATACGGGTTCAATGCCAATCAACTGTTCGGGCTTGTGGTTCACAAAAACCAGAGCGTGGCGCTTCAAGCTCCTTGACGGGATCGTCAGTCCCAGAGGGGAATCGCGCTACCACGTTCTGGGAAACTCTACCAAACTTCAAACATACAAGGGGAAAACCAAAAGCCAAATCACTGTCCGCCGCGCGCGAGACGCACATGGTAGCTGCACACCTTACTGTAGGCGTACACGTTGCCATTGCGGAAGTACACGAGCCACGCGGTGCCCGGATCGCCGGCGTAGGCCGAGGAAGACCAACACCACCAGCTTGGCGTATTTGGAAAAGCCGGTTGATAAATCGTTGGTCTCTCATAGTCGCCTTTGCATGACTCGCCTGTGTCATTCCAAGTTTTGGGCTGACCACTGGATGAATAGATGAGGGTTTGTAACTCTTCTTTCGTTGGCACTCGCCAGTCACGATAACACGCATAGCCGCCCTGGCGATTCAGCGCGTCGGCGGCATCCAGAGCCCCTTGCCAGGTGTAATTCTTGGCTTTCCCAATACAGGTCTCGTTCTGCCACTTCCGCCCCAAAGAAAAGCGCATCCATTGCAGGCCTGTTTCCATATCGGTAACCGTGCCATCGCCATGATCCAGATAGCGACCGGCCATCAGTTCACTTAAAGCACGCAATTTGGGCAGGAATGTCCTGATGGCCAGCAGCGCGCCGTGTGTTGGCAGTGCGGCCAGTAACTCACTGAACCACGCTGGACGTTCAAATGATTCATCTGCTAGTGATTTCATCTGCGCGGCAAGTTCATCCTGGAACACCGGCGACCCAGTAGCCAACAACAAACTGGGTAACACCACCACCCGATCAGGTTGAGAGTTAGTCAGAAAGCCTCACCACCTATCAGTTCCTCATTACGGGGCAAACCCGGTAGAAAGGGGGTAAGGGTTGTTGCATTTGCAGCTTCC
>JAGRHQ010000250.1 GCA_020444905.1 Candidatus Competibacteraceae bacterium | reverse complement strand
GAGCAGGATCAAATCAGGCCGTTGGGCGCGGCGCGCTTCGCGGGCGGCGGCGGCGTTTTCTGCGATCGCTACGCTATAGCCTTCATCTTCCAGAATTTCCTTCACCAGGTCGCGAATGTCGGGTTCGTCATCGACGACCAGAATATAGGGCGCGCTCATCCAGCCTCCTGATCGGTATTTAAAGGCGCGGCGGGAACACCGGGCGTTATCGAAACCTCGCCATCCTCATGGCGGAATGGCAAGCGGATCACGATCCGGGCGCCGCCCTCAGCCGGTGTTTCCAACTGAATCCAGCCGCCATGTTCCTCGACGATTTTTTTAACAACTGCTAATCCTAGTCCGGTTCCCTTAGGTTTGGTAGTCACATAGGGTTCAAAGGCGCTGGCCGACAAGTGGTCGGGGAACCCAGGGCCATCGTCGCGCACAATTAATTCGGCGCAATCGGCCCCGGTGACATGCTCGCGCTGGGTGCAGATCCAGAGCGTGGAGCCTTGGCCGTCGTGAATCGCCTCAATGGCGTTCTTGACCAGATTATGCAGCAATTGCCGCAAGCGGCCTTTGTCGGCGTTGATCCACAGCGGCTTCTGGGCCAGTTCTAGGCGAATCTCCACATTGGCCGGATAATCGCGATAGAGGTACAGCACCTCGGTCACGAACTCGTTCACCTCCAGCGGCGCCAGCTTTAGACGCGGCGGTCGAGCGTATTCATTAAAGGCGTCCACCATCTCCTTCATCGCCTGCACCTGCTGGACGATAGTGTGCGTACCGCGCTCCAACACCCGTCCCTGTTCACTATCCATTTGTTTAAGGTATTTGTGACGGATGCGTTCGGCGGCCAGTTGAATCGGCGTCAGTGGGTTTTTGATTTCATGGGCCAGTCGGCGCGCTACTTCGGCCCAGGCGGCGTCGCGTTCGGCCTGCACCAGATGGGTAATGTCATCAAACACAATGACATGGCCTCCACGCAGTCCCACGGCGTCCGGTAGCGAACTGCCGCGACACATCAGAATACGCCGGCCCGTGCTACTGAACCAGGGAATTTCCTGCCGCCAGTCGCCGGTCTGGATTAATTGTGGACTGATGATGTCGATCAAATCCTGTAACACTGGCTGGACAGCGACAATATGCTGGCTGTTGGCGCCGATGAACGGTTGCAAGTCCACCCCGAGAATCTGACTGGCGGCGGCGTTGCAGGTTTGCAAACGGCCCGCGTAATCAATAGTGAGCACCCCGGAAGACAATCGGGCCAGCACCGTTTCCAGATAGGCGTGCTGGCTCTCCAGCTGTTGCTGGCTGTGCTGCGCTGCATCGCGGGCCTGGGCCAGGTTGCGGGTCATTTCATTAAAGGACTGCACCAGAAAACCCAGTTCATCGCGGCTGGCTTGCGCCAGTTGTTTGTCAAACTGGCCGGCTGCTACCGCCTGGGTGCCTTCCGCCAGTTCCCGCAGCGGCTGCACCAGGCGACGCGCTGTGTAAAACGCCGCCCAGAAGGCCGCCAGCACGGCCAGCAGCAGCGCCAGCGACAAAATGAGCGTAAAGCTGGCTTTAAGCGGCGCGCGTAGAAAGATCAGCTCCTTATAGCTGTCGAAAGCAGCTTGCACAGCGTCCGCCAACAGGCTGAGGCGATCGGTGACGGGGAAAAGCGCCTGGAGCAACCGATCCTCGATGCCGGGAACCGCCACCCGCACCGCTACACGGATATGAAAGCCGGCATCACCGATCGGCTCCAGACCGACATAATTGCGGCCCTGCCGGACTTGCAACGAAACCGTATCCGGGGGCGGCGCGGGCAGAACCAGTGAAGGATCGGCGGCAGCGGTTGCGATAATCTGTCCATCGCGGCCAAACAGGGTCAGTTCGGAGGCCTCGCTGAAATCTAGCAGGTCGTCCAGACGCCGCGCCGCTTGTTCGCCTTCGATTTCAGCGACGCTTTCAGCCATTCGCGTGGTTTGCTTGAGTACGTCGCGCATGCGTAGATCCAGGGCCGTGCGGCTGAGTTCCAGTGCGTCTTCAAGACCGCGGTCTACCTGGACATTAAACCAGCTATCGATGCCGCGTTGTAAGAAATTCAACGAAAAACCATAGACCAGGGCGACCGGCAGGATAGCCAGAACCGCGAAGACGCCGGCCAACCGCAGAGTCAAACCGGCGCCCGGCGCTCGGCGCCAGTAGCGACGGAGTAAGTCAATCAAGTTATAAAGAATCAGTGCGGCCAGCGAGCCGAGGCCAATGGCGCTGGTCAGCAAGAGCCAGCCATACACCTGTTGGAATTGCGCCGAATCGGTCGTAGCGCCACTCATAAGCACCAGGAGGATCAGCAATACGCCGAGCAACGCCAGCATCGCGGACAATCCCTGGCCGCGCGCGAGTCGGCGCAGAATCAAAGCCGCCATACGCGCCATTCGCTTGCCAATCGCCAGTCGTCGGAAATATAGGCGAACAGCCGCAACGGCGTCGGCAACGCGTCGACGTCGAGCCGGGCGCGCAGGGCGCCTTTATAGCGCTGATTCGGAAGCAGCAAGCCTTTATCCAGAAATGGAAAGTCGGTAATGTGTCCCATGGATTGCAAAGCGCTGCTCTGGGTGGGGAAGCCGCGTCGCTCGCCGCTGTTCAGGGTGGTGACCAGATATTGCCGGCTGAGGGTGTGATATTCGAGTCGAAAGCGCTGGGACAGCGCGTAAACGGTTTCATCCCATGCCCAGGCGCGCTGTCGGCGAACCTCCATTTCGAGTTCAATGGTCAATGGCACCCCGTTTTTCAAGGCTTCAATCGCGGCCTGGCTGAAGCGGTATTCGATCTGGGCGTTCAGACGATAAACATCGCCTTCCAGTCGAGTCGAGGCGCTGATAATTTCAAAACCGGCCGCCCAGACCAGCGATGCATTCAGAAACGCTAGCAGGGAAATCAGTCCAGTGGCCAGGGTCTGCCCATACGGTCGGGTCAAGCGACCTGCCGACATGCAACCTCCCCGATGGGTGGCCCGCGCTTGACCAACATGGCGTAATAGAATCCGTCCATGCCTGCTTCGCCGGGAAGGATTTGCCGACCGTGCGACAAGGAACGCCCCCAGGGCGTGGTGATCGGGTGTTCTTCAGCATCGGATTGATTCGCTAGAAAACGATTCACCACCTGTTCGTTTTCCTGCCGTAGCACCGAACAGGTCGCGTACAGCAACTGACCTTCCGGGCGCAGCAGCGACCACAAGCTGGCGAGCAGCATTTGCTGCTGATCGGCCAGCGTGGCGATGTCGCTGTCCCGACGCAACAGTTTGATGTCGGGATGGCGGCGAATCACCCCGGTTGCCGAGCAGGGCGCGTCCAGCAGAATCCGGTCGTAGGGCGCGCCGTCCCACCAGTCCGCCGGTTGGCGGGCATCACCGGCGATCAGATGCGCCTGGAATTGCAGTCGGTCGAGATTCTCTGCGACGCGCTCCAAGCGAGCGGCGTCCTGGTCCAGCGCCGTCAGCTCCAGGTGCGGTTCACATTCCAGCAAATGACCCGTCTTGCCGCCCGGCGCAGCGCAGGCGTCCAGTACGCGCAAACCCGGCTGAATATCCAGCAATCGCGCAGCCAATTGTGCAGCGGCGTCCTGCACCGAAATCCAGCCTTCGGCAAATCCTGGCAACGTTGCGGGTTCGACTGCTGCATTCAATGTCAGCGCTGTAGCTACGGCCGCTGACGGTTCGGCATCGTATCCCAGCTTCTGCAACCGTTGCTGACAGGCGTTACGGTCAAAGTGACGCGCATTGACGCGCAAGGTGAACGGTGGGCGGGCATTGTTAGCAGCAACGATAGCCGGCCAATCGTCCGGCCAGTCCTGTTGCAAGCGTTGCAGCAACCAGCGGGGATGGGCGGTACAGGCTTCAGGCTCCTTTTCCAGCGCAATTGTCAATTCCTGGCGACGACGCAGCGCCGCGCGCAACACCGCGTTCGTCAATCCTGCCGCCCATGATTTTTTTAACTGTCGGGCGGCGGTCACGGTTTCCGCCACCGCGGCATGTTCCGGGATGCGTAAATGCCATAATTGGTAAAGGCCGACCAGCAGCAACGCCCGGAGGGCAGGTTCATGTAGGTCCAGCGGCCGCGCCAGCAGCGATTGCAGCAAGGCTTGTAACTGGGGATGCCAGCGACAGACGCCATGACACAATTCTTGGAGCAGACCACGATCCGTCCGTTCGGCGCGTTCCAAAGCGGGGGGCAGCGCCGTTGCCAGCGACCGGCGCTCGCCCAGAACCTGTCCCAGCACCCGAGCCGCCAACGCGCGGACGTTCATGCCGCGCCCAGCCGCCTGCCGACCA
>JAGRHQ010000024.1 GCA_020444905.1 Candidatus Competibacteraceae bacterium | reverse complement strand
GGGGCCGGCAGCACGTTCACCGCCCGCCTGCCGTTTTCCCCGGCGAATGCGGAAAAATTACGAGGGGCCGCCATCAAAATTCAGGCGGCGGCGGATGAAGTCTGTTCCGCTTCCGGTCGGGCGGACGCCATTGCCCAGGGACGGCTGATCCTGGTGGCCGAGGACAACGCCACCAATCAGGAGGTGATCCGTCAGCAACTGACCCTACTGGGCTACCCCTGCGACATCGTCCCGGACGGACGGGTGGCCTTTCGCCAATGGCTGAGCGGCGACTACGCCCTGGTGCTGTCTGACCTGCACATGCCACATATCGATGGCTATCAGCTCGCCCAAGCGATCCGCCGGGAAGAAGCTGACCGTGGGGGTGCTAGCCACACCCCGATCCTGGCCTTGACGGCCAACGTGCTCCAGGGCGAGGCCGAGCGTTGCCAGGCCGTCGGCATGGATAGCTACCTGGCCAAACCGGCGCCCTTATCGGAACTCAGGGAGCAACTCGCCCATTGGCTGCCAGCCGCTGCGGATCCGCGTCCAGCGAGTCCGGTGGCCGAGACGCCCGCCCTTGCCAAAGCTACAGGAGATATCGAGAACGCGAGTGAACCGCCAGTGTTCGATTCTGGCGCGCTAACGCAGATGGTGGGGGACAAACCCGCGATTCACCGCCGCCTGCTGGAGAAGTTCCAGGTCACGGCGCAGGCGCAGGTCACGCGCCTGCGCGCCGCTCTGGCCGAGAGGGATGCCGCCGCCGTCGGCCAAATCGCGCACGGCCTTAAATCCAACGCTCGCGCCATTGGCGCTCTGCAACTGGGCGACCTGTGCGAAAAATTGGAACAAGCCGGCAAGGCTGGAGACACGCATGCGGCGCAGCGACTGGCCCTCCTTTTCGAAAAAGCTTACGAGACTGGCATGACGACCATCAATACCCGCCTCGACAGGTAAACAGCGCCAGAATGCCATGATGTTGCGATGAATTCGAGATCAATCCGAAAGCGTTATCTTCAGGAACCGTTCCAGTGAGTCCACGTTGATGAACCGCACTGTCAGGCTGATAAACAGATTTCTGTACGGTCCGCTGCTGGCGGCGGCTTATGTCGTGACAGGCAAACTCGGACTCATGCTGGCCCTACCGCCAGGTTATGCTTCCGGGGTGTTTCCCGCCGCTGGACTGGCGGTCGCAGCGGCCTATTTATGGGGTCGAAGCACTTATCCCTGGATTTTCCTGGGTTCCCTGATGCTGAACCTGTGGGTGAGCGGTTTTGATATGACGATACTTGCGGTCGCGGCGGCAACGGGCATCGCGTTGGCATCCACCCTGCAAGTGTTGGTCGGGAGCCTGCTCCTGCGCCGGATCATCGGTTCAGACGCCACACTCGACCGGGGAGTCCAGATCAGCCGCTACCTTCTGCTCTCCCCCTTGATTTGCCTGGTCAGCGCCACCCTGTCTATTGCCAGTCTGTACGCCTTGGGGTTTTTCAAAGCCGACAAAATTTTCGAGGGATGGTCGACCTGGTGGATAGGCGACACCCTCGGCGTGGTGGTCTTTTTTCCTCTGATGCTGGCTATCTTTGGCAAACCGGTCTCGGAATGGAAGACGCGTCGACTCATGGTCGTTATCGTCACCAGCTTCTCATTGGCGTTGGTGATCATGGCTTATATCAAGTCCAGTCAGATCGAGACAAGTAAAGTCACCCAGTCCTTTTTGTTCGAAGCGGGCCGCATCGCCGTGCAAATTCAGGACAAGCTTGACGGGCAGATGTACCTGCTGGATCAATTGGAAACCTATTTCTCCAAAGCAAGTACTCATGTGGACAGGGAGGAGTTCAATATCTATGTACAGCCTGCGTTGCGGCGATACCCTATGCTTCAGGCCATCGAATGGGCGCCACAGGTGACCCAGGCCCAGCGTCAGTCATTCGAAAATGATCAGAAAGGGGCGTTTCCACAGTTTGAGATTCGTGAGCGTGACGCGTCAGGCGTCATAGTGCGCGCCTCCATGCGGCTCACCTATTACCCCGTCACCTACGTTGAGCCCTTGGCTGACAACAAGGAGGCGGTTGGCTTCGATCTCGCTTCCAACCCTGCCCGCGAGGCGGCGGTCCTGAAGACCCTGCGTACCGGTAAACCTGTCGCTACCGAACCCATTCGGTTGGCCCAGGAGAAAGGCTCACAGACCGGCATACTCCTGTTGCAAAGGGTCAATACCTTCCCGCCGGGACTGGTTTTGACCGTCCTGCGCATGGGCGATTTCATCTCAAAGTTCGTGCCCAAAGATGCCGACATGGATGTGACTCTTGTCGACAATCAACTGGGCGATATCCTCTATGGCAAGCATCCGGACCGGTCTGCTTTGGCTGAATTCGAGCAGAACCTGCATTTCGGCGGCAGGGAGTATCAGTTACGGATAACGCCTATGGTTGCGTACATCGAATCCCACCATAGCCTGCAAAGCTGGGGCATGCTGGCGATAGGCACATTGGGCGCCGGCCTGCTGGGCGCGATTATGCTGCTGACGACGGGTTCGACGTCCCGAGTCGAAAAATTGGTCGATGAGCGCACAGCCGACCTCAACGCCGCGCGGCTCAAGCACCAGCGCCTGGTGGATGACATCGGCGATGAGTTTTTGGCATTCAGCTACGCCCTGGATGGTACGATCACCTATGTTAGCAACAGCTTCGAAGCGATCTTTGGACAGCCCAAGGAGAGGATTTTGAGCGGATCCTGGATGGAGATCATCCAATGGCTTCCGGAAGACCTTGAGGCCGCTATGCAAGGATTGCAGGACCTGCTCTCAGAAAAGATTGAGCACGCTCGGATTGAAATGCGCTTCGTCCACCCCGACGGACAAATTCATACCATCTATACGTCCAGTCATATCGATAAGGAACCCTCCGAGAATATCAGCTCTGTGGAAGGTGTTCTGTTGGACATCACCGAGCGCAAACGGGTCGAAACTGCATTGCAAGCCGCCATGATCGCCGCGGAAACCGCCAATCAGGCTAAGAGCGCTTTTTTGGCCAACATGTCGCACGAGATCCGCACGCCGATGAACGGAGTGATTGGCATGATGGACGTGCTGCTCAACACGCATCTGACCGACGAGCAGCGCAAGATGGCGCGCATCATCTACGACTCTGCCCAGGCCCAGCTCGGCATCCTCAACGACATCCTTGATTTTTCCAAGATCGAAGCCGGCAAGCTGGATTGCTCTATCGAACCTTTTGCCCTGCCAGAGTTGGTCGAGAGGACTTGCGTTGGGCACCTCGGAGATGCGCAGCAGAAAGGGGTGACGCTGCGGTGCGACGTGGAGTCCCAAATTCCCCCGGTCCTCGAAGGGGACGGTTTGCGGGTCCGGCAGATCCTCAGCAACTTCATCAGCAATGCTATCAAATTCTCCAGCGGCCTGGACCGCGCGGGAGGAGTCGAGGTGACCGCACGGCGGGCGGGTAAAGAAGGCGGCAGGATCTGGGTTGAACTGTCGGTGCGCGATAATGGCATCGGCATGGATGCGGCGACGCAGGAACGGGTGTTCCATCCCTTCGTTCAGGCCGATGCCTCGACCACGCGCCAGTACGGCGGCACGGGGCTGGGGCTAGTGATCAGCGCGCGCCTGGCCGAGGCGATGGGGGGCGAGATCCGGGTGAAGAGCACGCCAGGGGTGGGCAGCACGTTTACCGCCCGTCTGCCGTTTTCCCTGGTGGATGAGTCAAAGCGGGTGACAACCGCCAATACCGGGGAAATGGTCGACGTTGCCAGTTCCCCCCTCCCCCGCTGCGCGGAAGCCAAAGCCATTGTGCAGGGACGGCCGATCCTGGTCGCCGAAGACAACGAGATCAATCAGAAGGTGATCCAGCAGCAACTCGCCAAGCTGGGCTACCCGTGCGACATCGCCCCGGACGGGCAGGAAGCCTTCCGTCAATGGCAGGCTGGCGACTACGCCCTGGTGCTGTCTGACCTGCACATGCCGCATCTGGACGGCTATCAGCTGGCCAACGCGATCCGCCGAGAAGAGGCCCAGCGGGGGAGTGGTCACATCCCGATTCTGGCCTTGACGGCCAACGTGCTCCAGGGCGAGGCTGAGCGCTGCCGGGCCGCCGGTATGGACGGCTACTTGGCCAAACCGGTGCGGTTGTCGCAACTTCGGGAACAACTCGTTCACTGGCTGCCGGTTGCCGTAGATCCGAACCCGGCGGGCGCGACAGCCAAGGCGCCGGCCTGTGCAGAGGCTACAGCGGCGACGGCGGACGCCAGTGAGCCGCCGGTGTTCGACTCCACTAAATTTAGAAGCCGTACTAAGAATATAATCGATTAAAATAAATTAGTTATGTAGAATATTTTGGAGCGGGTCTATTGTTTTGGCTTCATTGAACCTCATACGCTGGATTGCCCATTTTTTCCAGTTCGGCAATGCGCTGGTTCAACATGGCCGCATTGACCGTCCCCAGATGAGCATCGACTAATTTGCCTTGCGGGGAAACCAGGAAAGTGGTTGGCAAGCCTTTCACCTCAAAACCGGATAGAGTTTGGCCGCCACTCAGAGCAATGGGGAAGGTTACGGACAGGTCTTCGATAAACTGACGAATCTTGGTGGGCGGAAGTTCCTCGAAATTGACGCCAATAACCATAGATCTTTTGCGATTGGCGTCATGGAACGCTTGTAATTCCGGCATTTCCATCAGACAGGGCGTACACCAGGTCGCCCAGAAGTTGACAACGACCCATCGCCCTCGAAAATCCGCCAGGCGGATCGGCTGTTGGTCCAAACCCGGCAGAGTAAATGTTGCTTCCTGGGCATGGATACAAGGGGTGGTTATCAGCAGCGCCAGCGCAAAAAGTTCTCTGACAGCGAACCGACGGAGTCGACAGGAGTCGATAACAGGCATCTCGATGCATCCGGTACCGGTGGGGTTGGAAAAACAGGTTACTCGATCAGGGAGCCGGGTTAGAGCGAAATAAATTATTCTTTCGCAAAGCAACATTCCGCGCCTTAATGGCCTGCTGGCGAGCATCCAGGGCATACTGGCGAGCATCCTCGTAGGCGCCGCTCTCCAAGTGGGTCTGCGCCTCTTGCAACAGGCGCTGAGCTTCCATCAGGGCTTGGGGCGAGTACTGTAAAGCACCGACTGCCTCTGCCGAACGGATCGCCAGGCGGGCGTCGCTCATCTCTTGCACGGGCGCCGTTGCGCAAGCGGTCAACGCCACTATCGCGACGGCGAGTCGCACGAATTGAGTGATCAATGTTCTGATAATTCAGCGTGACCGCTGCATGGAAAATTAATGATATAAAACGGATGAATGACTCATTACAATCAAACTAGCATTGGTTGCTGAAACCGTCAAGCCAGCTTGGCAGGATGGAATTCAAATCAGCCTGCAATGAAGAATGAGATGGTGTTTACGAACAGAATCGGGGGATTGAAAACGGATGGCTGAGATTCTCGTGTTGTATTACAGCCGTACCGGAGGAACTGCCGAAATGGCCCGACGCATTGCCCGTGGCGTTGAGGAGGTTCCAGAGATGACAGCGCGACTGCGCACGGTGCCAGCGATCTCAACAGTCTGCGAGGCGATTGCGGATGACATTCCCAACGCCGGGCCACCCTATGTCAATCTGGATGATCTCAAGGAATGCGCAGGATTAGCTTTGGGCAGTCCGACCCGGTTTGGCAACATGGCGGCGCCGCTTAAGTATTTTCTGGACTCCACGGGCGGACTGTGGTTGGCGGGCGCGCTGTGCGGGAAACCTGCCGCCGTCTTCACGTCAGCGTCGACCCTGCACGGTGGTCATGAATCGACCCTGTTGACCATGATGCTGCCCTTGCTGCATCACGGCATGCTATTGGTGGGCCTGCCTTTTACCGAGGCGGCGTTGCATCAAACGCGCGGTGGCGGTACGCCTTATGGCCCCAGTCACTGGTCAGGCGCAGAATCCAGCGCTGTGCTTGATAATGAAGAGCAGCGCTTGGGCCGGGCGTTGGGTCGGCGTCTGGCGGACGTGACGCGGCGTCTGGCGCAAGGTGGGGTATGAGCCGCTTCTGGCGATGGGTCGCGTTAACCGGCTATTTTGGTCTGTTCGGGTGGTTGTTGCTGTGGTTCGCCTGGCTGGAGCCGCCGGGGCGTTTGCCAGTGGCATTGGTGTTGTTGGCGCTGGTTGGCCCGTTGTTATGGCCATTGCGCGGTTTGTTGCATGGCCGTCCTTACACCCATGCTTGGGCCGGGTTTCTGGCGCTCTTCTATTTCACGGTCGGGGTCTTCCACGCCGCAGGGCCGATGGGCCGACCCTGGCTGGCCTGGCTGGAAATCGGATTCAGTGTGCTGTGGTTTGTGGGCGCGATCCTGTATGTTCGCGCTCATTCACGGGAACTTGCGCGTCGCCAGGGACTCTTATGAATGTGAGGTTAAATGTCTTGCAAAGTGTAGTTCATCCATGTTAATCTCGCTTTTCTCAAATGCGGGGTGGAGCAGTCCGGTAGCTCGTCGGGCTCATAACCCGAAGGTCGCAGGTTCAAATCCTGCCCCCGCTACCAAATTTAAGGAAGCCCTTCAAGGGCTTTTTTTGTGGAGTCGTTTTCAGGATTGTTTGATGTAAACAGCCTTGGCGACACAAGTAAAATAGGAGTGAATGCTCGCCTGGATTAAGGAGCGGGCGGCGCTGAAGCAAGGTTGAAATGAAAGTTGTGCCGCGACGGATCAACCAGTTTTTGGATGAACAAGTGGGCCGAAGGCCCCTTTTTTATTTCCGGTGATCAAAATGCGCGAGGACATTCAAAGACTCAGGCGAATTTTAACCCCCGTGGTGGAAGCCATGGGTTATGAATGGGTAGGCATGGAATTTCATTCCAGTCGCCCCAACGCCTTGTTGCGAGTTTATATCGACAGCGAAACGGGCATCACCCTGGACGATTGCCAACGCGTCAGCCATCAACTGAGCGGCGTGTTGGATGTGGAGGATCTCATCACTGGGCGTTATACCCTGGAGATATCCTCGCCTGGCCTGGATCGCCCTTTATTCGAGGCGAAGCATTTCGAGCGCTTCGCTGGCTCGCAAGTACAACTGCGGTTGCGCGAACCACAGGAAGGACGGCGCAAGCTGGTTGGGCGCCTGCTTGGAATGCGCGACGACAAGGTGGCGATCGTGGACAGCGAGGGACGGGAATGGCAAGCGCCGCTCGAGCGGGTTGAAAAGGCTCGATTGGCGCCCGAACTCTAGACGGGATGACAGCGGGCGGAACCGGCTGGGAGACAGAACCACATGCGCGTTAAAGACAGCAAAGAAGGCAATAAAGAAATCCTGCTGGTCGTGGACGCCGTCTCCAATGAGAAAGGCGTTAATAAGGAGGTAATCTTCGACGCACTGGAAATCGCGCTGGCTTCGGTGGCCAAGAAACGTTATCCAGGCGATCCTGATGTGCGGGTGGTGATTAACCGGCGAACGGGAAGTTATGAAACCTTCCGATGCTGGTCCGTCGTAGCCGATACTGCGCAGATCGAAAACCCGGATCGGGAAATGGCGCTCTCCGAGGCCCGCCAGATCAAGGCGGACGCCCAAGTCAATGAAATAGTGCAATCACCGTTGGAAAACGCTGATTTTGGCGGGCGTATCGCTGCACAGACCGCCAAGCAAGTGATTGTCCAAAAGGTTCGAGACGCCGAACGCGCCCAGATTGTTGAAGCCTACCTGCATCGCAAGGGTGAGCTGATTACTGGCGTGGTCAAGCGCCTCGAGCGCGGCGAAGTGATTATCGATATCGGCGGCAATGTCGAAGCCAAGATCACCCGCGAGGATCTCATTCCTCGTGAATCATTCCGCATCGGCGAGCGGGTGCGCGGCTATTTGAAAGATGTGCGCACTGAGAGTCGCGGCCCGCAGCTTTTCGTCAGCCGGGTCGCCCCAGAGTTTCTGGTGGCGCTATTCACCCTGGAAGTGCCCGAAATTAATCAGGGACTCATCGAAATTCGCTGCGCCGCGCGCGATCCGGGTTCCCGGGCCAAGATCGCCGTTAAAAGCAAGGATACGCGCATTGACCCGGTGGGCGCCTGCGTGGGCATGCGCGGCGCGCGAGTACAGAGCGTCACCAATGAGTTGGCCGGCGAACGGGTCGATATCGTGCAATGGGACGATGACTCGGTGCGCTTTGTCATGAACGCCATGTCGCCGGCGGAAGTCGATTCGGTGATCGTCGACGAAGACACTCATAGTATGGATATCATTGTTTCCGATGAGAAACAGTTAGCCCAGGCCATCGGGAAGGGGGGGCAGAACGTGCAATTGGCCAGCCGCTTGACCGGTTGGACGCTCAATGTCATGACCCATGAGCAGGCGTTCGCCCGACGTGGCCAGGAAGATGAAGCGTTGATCAGGATGTTCATGGAACAACTGGGAGTCGATGGGGAAATCGCAGAAATTCTGGCGAGAGAAGGATTTTCCGGCCTGGAGGAAGTAGCCTATGTGCCAGTGCATGAAATGCTGGAAATTGCGGAATTCGATGAAGAGATTGTTGAAGAATTGCGCGGGCGGGCGCGCGATGTTCTGTTGACCCGGGCGATTGCCGCTGAGGAGCAGTTCGGGGATGCACAACCTGCCGATGATTTGCGGTCGATGGAAGGGATGGATGAGGATCTGGCGATCACCCTGGCGCGTCATGGGATTAACACTATGGAAGATTTGGCCGAGCTTTCGATCGATGATCTGAATGAAATAGCCGGTCTGAGCGATGAGCGGGCCGCAAGATTGATTATGACGGCGCGAGCGCCCTGGTTTTCAAATAATGGGTAGCCCACAGTTCGTCTTGGGGGTGGAAATGACGGATGTAACGGTCAAGCAGTTTGCGACAGTTGTCGGTATACCGGTGGATCGCTTATTGGAGCAGTTTGCCGAAGCAGGTATCGTGGTCGCCAATGCGGAGGCAGCGATCACAGAGAAACAAAAGGTGGATCTTTTGGCCCATTTGCGCCGAAGTCATGGCGGCCAATCCATTCCAGGCGCGACCGAGCCTAAAAAAATCATCCTTAAACGCAAGACTCATAGTGAAATTAAAATGAGCGGAGGCGCGGCTGGGCAGGTTAAAACCGTCAGTGTGGAAGTGCGTAAAAAACGAACCTATGTCAAACGCAGCCTGGTGGATGATGAATCCTCGCGCCGCCGTGAAACCGTAATTCAAAGCGAAACGCCTGCGCCTGCTGTAGTGGAAACATCGACGCTACCTCCGGTTGAGGGGGCACCAACGTCTGCTGTGACGGGAACAGAAGCGTCGCACGACAACATTGAGGAGCCGATTCCCACAGCGCTCCAGCAGGTGGAAGAAACATCCAGACTATCTACCGAGGAGGAAGCCCGCCGTCAGGCCGAGGAGGAAGCCCGCCGTCAGGCCGAGGAGGAAGCCCGCCGTCAGGCCGAGGAGGAAGCCCGCCGCCGAGCCGAGGAAGCCGCCCGCCATCAAGCTGAGGAAGCCGCCCGCCGTCAAGCCGAGGAAGCCGCCCGCCGCCGGTTGGAGCAGGATCATCGGCGAAAACCCGCAGAGAAACCGGTTGCCGCTCGAGCGGCTGAAATACCGCCGCGTCGAGCATCAAATAGCGTCGCCGCGTCTCAGCCGCAGCGGCGCCCCGAGGTGGGTGGAGCTGAACCCGAAAGCCGCGCCAGAAAACCCGTCGCGCCTCCGACGACGGAAGGTAAGACCCGCAGAAAAGTTGAAGCGCCAGCCCGTCTGGCGGCGGGCAAAACCCGCAGCGAGGGACGAACTGACACGCATGGCCCGCGCCGTGAGGTTGCGCCGGGTGGCGACCGATTCCCGAGGGGACGCGCTGATCAGGGCGCACTCGAAAAGGGTGAGCGCCGCAAATCGAGAAAAAGCAAGACCACAAAAGCGCCCGCTGCTGCGTCATTGCCCCGGCATGGCTTCGCCAAACCCACCGCCCCGGTCGTGCGTGAAGTGGTGATTCCCGAGACGATTAGTGTTTCTGACTTAGCGCAAAAGATGTCGGTCAAAGCGACCGAGGTTATTAAAGTCTTCCTGAAAATGGGCTTGATGGTGACGATCAACCAGATTATTGATCAGGAAACTGCGGCCCTGGCTGTCGAAGAAATGGGGCATACCTATAAGTTGCTCCGGGAAAACGCGCTTGAGGAAGACCTGACTTCCGAGGCCGGTGGCGGTGAACTGTTGCCGCGTCCGCCTGTGGTGACCATCATGGGTCATGTCGATCATGGCAAAACCTCGCTGCTGGACTATATCCGCCGCACCCGAGTCGCCGCTGGCGAGGCAGGCGGCATTACCCAGCACATTGGCGCTTACCATGTCAAAACCGCTAAGGGAGTGATCACCTTCCTCGATACGCCGGGACACGCCGCATTTACCGCGATGCGCGCTCGGGGAGCCAAGGCGACTGACGTAGTGGTGCTGGTGGTGGCGGCTGACGATGGCGTGATGCCGCAGACCCTGGAAGCCATTCAACACGCGCGCGCTGCGAGTGTGCCCATCGTAGTAGCAGTCAACAAAATGGACAAGTCAGGCGCTGACCCGGACCGGGTCAAGAGCGAATTGTCGGCACAGGGCGTAATTTCCGAAGAATGGGGCGGCGACACCCTGTTTGCTTATGTCTCAGCCAAAGCCGGCGAAGGGATTGATGAGCTACTTGATCAAATCCTGGTGCAGGCCGAGGTGTTGGAACTGAAAGCGCCGATGGATGGCGCAGCTCGGGGCGTGGTCATCGAATCACGACTCGACAAAGGCCGGGGGCCGGTCGCCACGGTATTGGTGCAAAGCGGCGTCTTGCATAAGGGCGACATGGTGCTGAGTGGTCTGGAATATGGTCGTGTGCGGGCCATGCTCAACGAGAACGGTCAATCGGTGAGTGACGCCGGTCCCTCGATTCCCGTGGAAATTCTCGGTTTGTCCGGAACGCCCAGGGCCGGCGATGAAGTCATCGCGGTCGCCGACGAGCGCAAGGCCCGGGAAATCGCTTTGTTTCGTCAGACCAGGCAGCGTGAAGAGCAGGCGAAAAAACCGGCGATCAGTCTGGACGATATTTCTAAACAGTTCGAGGCAGGCCAGGTCAACACCCTCAATGTGGTGCTCAAAGCCGACGTACAAGGTTCTGCCGAAGCGATTGTCGATGCGTTGACCCGATTGTCCACCGACGAGGTGCGCGTCAGGATTATTGCCAGCGGCGTCGGCGGCATCAACGAATCGGATGTGAGTCTCGCCCGGAACGCCAAGGCTATTATTATCGGCTTTAATGTCCGCGCTGACAGCGTCGCCCGTAAACTGGCGGAAGAGGAAGGTTTGAAGCTGCACTACTACAGTGTCATCTACGAACTGATTGATCACATCAAACAGGCGATGGTCGGGATGCTGAAGCCGGAATTCAAGGAAGAAATCATTGGACTGGCCGAAGTGCGTCAGGTTTTCCGCTCGCCGAAATTCGGAGTGGTGGCCGGTTGCATGGTGGTCGATGGCGTGGTGCGCCGCAATAATCCGATCCGGGTGCTGCGTAATAATGTGGTGATCTTTGAAGGCGCGCTGGATTCGTTGCGGCGCTTTAAGGATGATGTCAACGAAGTGCGGGCCGGTACTGAATGCGGCATGGGCGTCAAAAATTACAATGACATTCATGATGGCGATCATATTGAAGTCTTTGAGCGGGTGCAGGTGGAGCGCACCCTTTAGCACAGTGATCGTGGAATCCTGGAGTCAAGCGAAGCGATGGCGATGAAAACCATTCCGCGCACCCGGCGCATTGGCGAACAACTGCGTCGGGAACTGGCGGAATTGATCCGCGATGAGTTGCGCGATCCGCGCCTGACGCTCGTATCGATGACCAGCGTCGAGGTCAGCCGCGATCTGGCGTATGCCCGGATCTATGTGACCTTGCTGGGCGATCCTGCGGATCGGATCGAACGAGTGGACGAACTGAATCGGGCCGCGCCGCTATTGCGGCGCGAACTGGGCCGGCGGATGCGCTTGCGGGTGATCCCCAAGCTGGAGTTTTGCTACGATGAGGTTGTGGAGCGCGGCGCGCAGTTATCAGCATTGATCGATGCCGCCGTAGCGGCTGACGCCAGCCGTCATCCTCACGATAGCGCTGATCATGACCTCTGCCTGTCACCGCCTGCCCCCCCGGAGCCGGGGACGTGACCGACACGCCCAAGCGTCAACGTCGTCCAGTTGATGGGTTACTCTTGCTGGACAAACCGGTGGGTTGGACGTCCAATGCCGCCCTGCAGACGGTCAAACGGCTGTATCAGGCGGCCAAGGCTGGCCATACCGGGAGTCTCGATCCGCTGGCCAGCGGGCTGCTGCCGATCTGTCTGGGCGCGGCCACCAAGCTGTCGGGATGGCTGTTGAACGCTGACAAAAGCTATCAGTTCACCTGCCGGCTGGGAATTACCACGACCACGGGCGATGCCGAGGGCGAAGTCGTGGCGACTCGTCCGGTTGGACCGCTAAACCGTGCACAGGTCGAGGCGGCCATGCAACGCTTTACCGGCGTGATCGAACAAATTCCGCCGATGTATTCCGCCCTGAAGCGTGGCGGTCAACCCTTGTACAAACTGGCGCGCAAAGGCATTGAAATCGAGCGCGAACCGCGCCAGGTGACGGTCTACACCTTTCAGTTATTGCGATGGGAGGGCGAGGAGCTGGCGTGCGAACTGCGCTGCTCCAAAGGGACCTATGTTCGAACGTTGGCGGCTGACCTGGGCGAGGCGCTAGGCTGTGGCGCGCATATTGCTGCCTTGCGCCGCACCGCGGTAGCGCCCTACGACGCAACGCGCATGGTAACTCTGGACAGGTTGCGTGAGCAGGCGGAACAAGGGTTGGCGGCGATGGATGCGTTATTATTGCCGCTGGACACCGCGGTGGCGCAATGGCCAGCAATCCGAGTGCGAGGTGACGCCGCTTTTTACCTGCGCCAGGGCCAGCCAGTGCTGGCGCCGCATGCGCCAACGCAAGGTTGGGTTCGCCTGTATGAAGGTGAGCATACCTTCCTGGGCATTGGCGAGATTCTTGACGATGGCCGGGTGGCGCTGCGCCGATTGTTGGCTGGCTGATGAATAACCGTCCGGTCAGCAGGCTTGTTGATTGACCCTTTAAGGGGTTAGCATTTCTTGTTTAATGCAACTGATTGAATAAAACCGAATTGGAGCTTAACCTAATGCCGCTTAACGCTGAGCAGAAATCACAAATCGTGCAGAATTATCAGCGGGGCGCCGCCGATACCGGATCGCCGGAGGTGCAAATCGCCCTGTTGACGCATCGCATTAATAGCTTGCAGCCGCACTTTGGCGCGCACAAGAAAGATCACCATTCCCGGCGGGGATTGCTGAAGATGGTCAACCAGCGCCGCAAGTTACTGGACTATCTGAAACGCAAGAATCTACAAAATTATCAGAACCTGATCAGCCGTCTGGGCCTGCGCCGTTGATGCCCTCCTTCTGTTTTGCCTGCAAAGGATGCTTTTGTGACGCCTATTAAAAAAACCTTTCAGTACGGCCAGCACGCCGTCACGCTGGAAACCGGCGAAATCGCCCGGCAGTCCAGTGGCGCAGTGCTGGTCAATATGGCCGATACCGTGGTGCTGGTTACCGTGGTGGTTTCCGGGAACACTGAGGAAGGCCGGGATTTTTTGCCGCTTCGCGTGGATTACCAGGAGCGTAGTTATGCTGCGGGACGGATTCCGGGCGGCTTTTTCCGCCGCGAAGGCCGTCCTTCCGAAGGCGAAACTCTGACCGCCCGCTTGATCGACCGTCCGCTGCGTCCCCTGTTCGCTGATGGCTTTACCAACGAAGTGCAGATCATTGCGACTGTGATGTCGCTGAATAGTCAGGTCGATCCGGAAATCCCAGCCCTGTTGGGCGCTTCGGCGGCGGTGGCCCTGTCGGGCGCGCCGTTCAATGGCCCCATTGGCGCGGCCCGTATCGGTTACCGCAATGGCCAGTACGTACTCAATCCGACCCGACGCGAACTGAAGTCCTCACAATTGGATCTGGTGGTGGCGGGAACCGAGCGGGCCGTGCTGATGGTGGAATCCGAGGCCGATGGTTTGTCCGAGGAAGTCATGCTGGGCGCGGTCGTGTTCGGTCATGAGCAAATGCAAGCAGCGATTCGCGCCATTCAGGAACTGGCGGCGGAAGCTGGCTCTAAGTCATTGAATTGGCAACCGCCGACGAGTGATCAAGCTTTAGAAGACGCGGTGCGCGCCGCTGCGGAATCGGCATTGACCGAGGCCTATCAGATTGCGGAGAAACTGGACCGCCAGCAGCGGGTCCGCGAGATTCGCGAACAGACCCTTCTGCAGGCAATGGCGCAACAGCCGGAGGGGTGGACGGCGCAAGCGATTGAAAACGCTTTCTCAGCGCTGGAAAGCGACATTGTGCGCGGGCGCATCCTGGCCGGCCAACCACGCATCGATGGCCGCGATACCCGCACTGTCCGTCCGATTACCATCCGGGTCGGCGTGTTGCCACGCACGCATGGCTCTGCGCTTTTCACTCGCGGCGAGACGCAGGCGTTGGTAGTGACTACGCTGGGCACCGACCGGGACGCCCAGATCATTGACGCCATCGAAGGTGAATACCGTCAACCGTTCATGCTGCACTACAATTTTCCGCCCTATTCCGTGGGTGAGATTGGTCAAGTTGGCAGCCCCAAACGTCGTGAGATTGGGCATGGTCGGCTGGCTAAGCGTGGTGTACAGGCGATCGTTCCCAAGCCGGAGCAGTTCCCATACACCATAAGGGTGGTGTCCGAGATTACCGAATCCAATGGCTCCAGTTCCATGGCATCGGTGTGTGGCGCCAGTCTGTCGCTGATGGATGCCGGGGTGCCCATCAAAGCGCCGGTCGCAGGTATTGCCATGGGATTGATCAAGGAAGGCGATCGTTTCGCCGTATTGACCGACATCATCGGTGATGAAGACCATCTGGGCGATATGGATTTCAAGGTCGCGGGCACTACCGAGGGCGTCACGGCCCTGCAAATGGACATCAAGATCGATGGCATCACCCGCGAGATCATGGAGCACGCGCTGACTCAGGCTCGTGAAGGTCGGCTATACATCCTTGGCAGGATGGCCGAGGCGATTAGCAAGCCGCGTCAGGAGCTATCTGAACACGCGCCGCGCTACACAACCTTTCGCATCAATCCGGAGAAGATTCGTGATGTTATTGGCAAAGGCGGCGTCACCATCCGTGCGCTGACCGAGGAAACCGGCGCCACCATTGACATCAACGATGATGGAGTCATCAAAATCGCTGCTGTGGACCGGGCCGCTGCCGACGAGGCTCGTCGCCGGATTGAACAGATCACCTCCGATGTGGAAGCCGGACAGGTTTATGAAGGCAAGGTCGTGCGAATCATGGACTTCGGAGCGTTTGTCGCGATTTTACCGGGGCGCGACGGCATGGTGCATATTTCGCAGATCTGCGAGGAGCGGGTGCAAAACGTCTCCGACAAGCTGACCGTCGGCGATCTGGTCAAGGTGCGGGTAATGGAAGTCGACAAGCAAGGCCGCATCCGCTTGACCATGAAGGGCGTGAACTGAACCTGGCAGGTGGCGTCAAGGGTTTGCCTTGGCATGACGATTTCAGGTATTCTGCCGCTTTAACGCCAAGCAAGCGGCGGGTTTTCGGAGAGGTGGCCGAGCGGTCGAAGGCGCAGCACTGGAAATGCTGTTTAGGGGTGACTCTAACGAGGGTTCGAATCCCTCTCTCTCCGCCAAATTCTAATCCATTGCGTTCCATCGCCGATTTTCAGACCCGCCAAGCGCGGGTTTTTTAATTTTCAGAAGCATAGTTGATGGAAATCCGTAAGCATCCAGACCTTAAACCTAACGGAGGTTAGCCTACTGATGGAATTTACAGTCAAAAGCGGCAATCCCGAGAAACAGCGGACTGCGTGTCTGGTCCTCGGTGTTTATGAAAACCGACGGCTCACGCCTTCCGCAGAGCAGTTCGACGCCGCCTGTGGCGGCGTGTTGAGTAACCTCTTGCGCCGAGGCGATCTGGAAGGTAAGCCTGGACAATCCCTGCTGTTGTTCAACGTCCCCGAAGCCGTATGCGAACGGGTGTTGCTGGTCGGTGGTGGCCGTGAGCGCGAAGTCGATGATCGCCGCTTTCGCCAAATCCTGACCCATGCCGCGACTGCACTGAACGAGACTGGCGCGACCGAGGCTATGGTTTACTTGACCGATCTTGCGGTTAAAGGCCGTGATCTGCATTGGAAAATCCGTCAGATCGTCGAGACTGTCGAAGAAACTCAGTATCGGTTCGATGCGCTCAAAAGCAAGAAAGATGCGCCGCGCCGACCTTTGCGGAAAATCAACATCAATATTCCCGGACGCAAGGAACAGTCAGACAGTGAACAGGCCATCCGGGAAGGCGCGGCGATTGCCGCCGGCGTCAAGCTGGCCCGCGACCTGGGCAACATGCCGCCTAATCTCTGTCACCCGGCTTACTTGGCTGAGCAGGCACAGGCCCTGACGGGAGAGTTTTCGGCCTTACAGGCGCACATTCTGGAAGAATCGGAAATGCGCCAGATAGGAATGAACGCGCTATTGGCGGTCAGTCAGGGCAGCGCTCAGCCGGCTAAGCTGATTCGTCTGGACTATCGACAGGGACCGGCGGCGCAAAAACCTTACATACTGGTCGGCAAGGGTGTGACCTTCGATAGTGGCGGCATCTCGCTGAAACCGGGCGAGGCCATGGACGAAATGAAATACGATATGTGCGGAGCGGCCAGCGTACTGGGAACGTTGCGGGCCTGCGTGGAATTGCAGCTGCCGCTGAATATCATCGGACTGATTGCCGCGGTGGAAAACATGCCCGGCGGTCAGGCGACCCGGCCCGGCGACATCGTCACCAGCCTGTCCGGCCAGACGGTGGAGATTCTCAATACCGACGCCGAAGGTCGGTTGATTCTATGCGATGCGTTGACTTATGCCGAACGCGATGAACCGGCGGCGGTGATCGACATCGCGACATTGACCGGGGCGTGTATCGTCGCTTTGGGCCGTCATCCACATGGTCTGTTCAGCAACCATCCGCCGCTAGCTCATGCGTTACAGACCGCAGCGCACGCCTCCAGCGACCGCGTCTGGGAGTTGCCCCTGTGGGAGGACTACCAAGAGGGATTGGACAGTAACTTTGCTGACATGGCGAATATCGCCAGTAGCCGCGATGGCGGAGCGATCATTGCCGCTTGCTTCCTGTCCCGGTTCGCCAAAAAGCTCCATTGGGCGCATCTGGACATCGCCGGTACGGCCTGGAAAACCGGCAAGACCAAGGGCGCCACCGGGCGGCCTGTGCCGTTGTTGACTCAATATTTACTGGATCGGGCGGTAGAAACAAGTTCGCAGTGAAAACCAATGTCACGCATTGATTTCTACGTTTTACCCGACCAGAAAGAAAACGGTCGAGCATTGCTGGCCTGCCGGTTGGCCGAAAAGGCCTACCGGCTCGGTCACACGGTTTACCTGTTCATGTCGTCCGAGGCTCGCGCAGCGGCGCAGGACGATTTGTTGTGGACTTTTCGCCAGGACAGTTTCGTGCCGCATGAGCGCTATCCGCTGACCGGTGAGGAACGTTCGCCGGTGCTGATCGGCATGGCGTCACCGGTGGAAGTAAACGCTCAAGTGCTCATTAACTGCACTGAAGCGTTGCCCGAAGGTTTCGAGCACTACGAACGAATCGTGGAATTAGTGGACTCAAGGACGGAGGTTTTGGCTAAATCGCGTGAGCGGTTTCGCCAGTACCGCGAACGTGGCTTCAATCCGGAAACGCACAAGCTTTGAAGTATTCAAGGTTCAAGTATTAAGCGTTAATTGCTTTGTAAGCATCGTCTTCTCCATTATCTCTTGAAAACTTCAATCCTGAAGCCTCAATGATCTCTTGTAGATTTATAACTATCTTATCTTTTTTTCTCATAATCGTATCCTCAGCGTTGCCAGCCCGCGCCGATCCAGCGCCGCCGGTCGATCCGGCCAAAGTGGCCGAACAGCAGGATGCCCGCCGACAAGCCCTGTTGCAAGACCAGCAAACTATCAAAAACACTCGACAGGAACTGGAAGCCCAGATCGCTGATCTCCCCCGGCAATTGGAAGCATTGCAACCCGATCAGATCAACGAATCTACCGTCGAGCAGACCCAGGTAGATGTGAAATCCGCCCGCTTGCGCCTGGAAAGCATCTTCAGCGATCTGGACAATGCTGATCGGCATATAAAGGACTTGCAGAAGAGTATTAGCGAGTTGGAAGCGCGTGAACAATTGTTGAAAAATCCCGCCAAGGAGCCTGTAGAGGGCCTTGCTGATCGCGCCGCACAACTGGAGCACACTCAACAGCTATTGGTTCAGCAACGCGGCGAACTGGAGCTGGAAACACTCAACCTGGCTAACGTGCAAAGCCAGATTGAGGCTGCTAAATTGCGTTTAAATCTGACGCAACAATGGCAGGAACGGGTCGAAAAGATTTTCCTTTTGCGCCAGGAGCAAAGCCGGCAGGATGCGCAAACTGAGTTGATAATCCGCCTGCAAAATGATCTCAATCTCTTGTATGACCGGGCCGCCGTTCTCAAAAAATATCTTTCTCAAGGGCAAGGCGCTTTGCCTCTGGAAATATGGCAACGCCAGACGACTGAACTCCAGACGGTTGAAGAGCAAATCAATCTGCTGAATCTGGACCGCCATCTGGCGGAAACCACCGCCACGCTGGCGCAAATCAAGGATCTACTGCAAAATCCGACGGCACAAGTCAGCGATCTACAGCAAGGAGTTGAGAAAACTACTAAAATAATTCAGGATCTGAGCCGCTCCCTGGAGTTGCTGCAACAGAAAACCACAGTCTATCAGCAGCAGATTCAGGTGATTGAACGTCGCGAAGTTGCAGGATCCAGTCACCATCTGCGCGATGAGGAGTTGAAACTGGTTAGCCAGTTATTGACCGAACTGGATCGACGCATCAGTCAGGCCCAGGACCAACTGGCGCAAGCGCATTCCATCGCGGCTCAATTGGATAACTACCACGATGAACGGCTCCGAAAGGATTTATTCACCCGCCAACAATATCCGAAGACGGCTGAAGCATGGCGTCAACTTCTGCAGGAATTGACGACTGCTCCCTGGGTGCTGGGCTATCAGGTGCGCCTCAGCGTCGAAACCGCCTTGCGAGGTCTGCTAGACGCGACGATTTTTCGATGGCTGGGCCTGGCAGTGTTAGAAGTGATGTTAATCTGGCTGTTGTGGATGGCCCGCAGTCGTCTCCGGCAGGCCATGCGGCGCTTTGCAACCCCGGAAGCAGGCAGCAGTTTCGTGCGGCAATGGATCGGCAATATTCTGGTGTTGGTCTGGGCGAACCTGCTGGGAATTGGGGTTGCAGCGGCGCTGGTAGCTCTACTGTGGGTCGTTGAGGTTCCTCAACCTGGATTTGGCATTCTCATGACGCTGGCCTTGCTATGGGTCGGCATCAAGTTGCCAATCAGTCTGGCCTGGTTGTTTCTGGTCTCGCCCCGCTTGCCGGGTGAACGGCGGCATCCTTCATTCTATCGGCAATTATTCTGGACGCTGATTTGCGGTAGCCTAGTGGTGGCCCTGGTCATTCTGGCGCATTTGAGTGACTTGCCCGACAGCGTCGCTAATACGCTGGATCATTTACTCATGTTGTATGGGTTTTGGGCGGTCTCTCCGGTGTTGCGCATCCGGCGGTTGGTGATGGATCAGCTCAGCGCTGTTTATAGTGAGCGATTCTGGTTTGTGGTGTTGCGTTACAGCAGCCTGTTAATGCCATTGTCGCTCTTGGGCGCTGCGGTGCTGGGTCTACTGGGCTACCTGCAACTGGCTTGGCTGATCGCGGGATATCTACTGATCTTTATTGCTATCCTGATCGGCTGGCTGGTGGCGCGCAGTCTATTGAACGATGTCGTGGTGGCGTTAAAAAACTTCGCTGTGACTCATTCCGGTTATGGTTTGCTGTGGACGCAGGATATCATCACCCCATTGCATCGGATTGCTAACCTGCTGCTTTTTCTGGGCGCGTGGATGGCCTTGTTCCGTGCATATGGCTGGACTGGCGAGTCGGCGGTGATTGCGTCAATTTGGGCTTTTCTGGAACGGCCGCTGTTTACTTTTGGCGCAGCGGATATTACTGCATGGCGCATTATTCTAACGATTACCATATTGATGGTGGTTATTTGGTTAGGACAATGGAGTCGCGCCATCAGCTATCGCTGGATTCTGTCGCATCTGAGCGATTTGGGAGTGCGCCATAGTCTATCGGTTTTTACCCAGTACACGGTGGTGCTTGTCGGGGTGCTGATCATTTTGCGCATCGTCGGCATCGACCTGACCACGCTGGCGGTGTTCGCCGGCGCAGTTGGGGTCGGGATTGGGCTGGGAATGCAGAATCTGGCCAATAATTTTGTTAGCGGTTTACTGTTATTGATCGAGCGTCCGCTGAGTAGCGGCGACATCGTTCAGGTTGGCAATCACTTGGGCGAGGTCACCGGCATCGGGATGCGCTCGTTGACGGTGCAGACATTCGATAACGAGTCGGTGATTATTCCCAATTCCGATGTCATCAGTAACGCGTTCATCAACTGGACCCACGGTGACCGGGTGATACGCACCATTCTTTGGATAGGGATCAGTTACGATGCAGACCCGCACCAGGCGCAGGCGGTCATTGAGCAGGCGATGCGGGAACACCCGGCGATCCTTGACGATCCGAAGCCACAAGCATTGCTATGGGATTTCGCCGACTCCTCAGTCAAGTTCCGCGTTCAGTACTATATCGATATTAGCCGACATAGCCTGTTGACCATTCACCATGAGGTGCTATTTAGCATCTGGGACCGGTTCAAGGCCGCTGATATTTGCATTCCATACCCACAGCATGATCTCTATATCAAGGCGTGGCCACCGGGAACCGGTGGGTCGGCAAAGCCGGTTAGCTTGGGTTAATTTCCACAATGGCCCCATATCCCATGGCGACTATCGTTCGCTCATCCGGGATCGCAAGCTGTCCAGCACCTCTTTGAACGCTTCCTCATTACGGGGATTGAGATCGCTCAGGGTTTGATGAGCCTCGTAAACAATCCGGGTCAAATCCTCCTTGCAGGGACCCTCGATATCCAGTTGCTGCAAGGCCGCAGTAATGGTTTCCCCAGTATCCCGGATGTTGAAGATCTCGTAAAACCCCATGTTGTCCATGATCTGATTTACATCAGGGTTAGTGGATAACAGCGTAGTTTTATGCGCAAAGTGCTGTCGGTTAAAATTAGCGATCTTCGCCAGCAGACCCAGGCTGGTGCTGTCGATGGAATGCGTTTCTGTCAGATCCACAACGATATCCTCATAGTCGGCGCGCGTGAACAGGGCGTCCAGAAAATCCCCCAGCGCACAACCCATGGTATAGCGCACGTCGCCGACCAGTTTCAGGATATAGATATTGCCCTGTTTGACGTAAAACGCAGTTCCCGAATCCACCTCAAACCATCCTCTCGATCAGTAGCAGGGTCACATCATCCGGCAACGAACCCGCTTCGTCCAATCCCAAAGCCTGAATCAGATTTTCAATGGTGAGTTCCGTGTGACCGATGAGATTCAGCAGAAACGCCTGTTTATCACGCAGCGTGGTTTGTGGCAAGGTTTCCAGGATGCCATCTGAGATAAAGGCCATGGTGAAGCGTAGCGGCAATTGCATCGACTCATTTTGATAGCTGGCGAAATCGAACAAGCCGATGGGCAGGCTCTTTTTGCCAACATAGTGGGCTTTCTCGCCATCAAATAGAATCGGGAAAGGAAATTGCCCGCCGCTGCTATAGCGGAGTTGATTGCTCGACCAGTCGATGACCCCATAAAACATGGTCAGATACTTGTCCATGTGGCAACTGAAGATTTCCCGGTTCAACCGGCTTAAGGTTTCTGCAGGATTCAGGATGCCTTTATCGCGGTTTTGCCGGCGCAGCTCCCGGTAGCGACCAATATAGCTTTTGAGCATCACCGTTACGAAAGCCGACGAGACGCCATGTCCGGAGACGTCGGCGATATAGAAACCAAGATGGTCGCCGTCAATAGCGAAATAGTCCACAAAATCGCCGCTGAGGTACTGTGATGTCAACAGATGGCGGCTGAAGCGGTAATTGCGGTACAGTTTATTGTTTTCCGGCAGCAACTGGAACTGGATGCGCCGCGCTGCTGCTTCGTCTTCCTGCAATTGCCGCACGGTTTGCCGCAGTTGTTCATTAACCGCTTCCAGGTGTTCGCGATGTTCGCGGTTTTCCTGGCGCAACCGGGCGCGTTCCAATGCATGACCGATAGCGTGCTCTAGCACCGCCATGTCTTCAATCGGTTTAGTAACGTAGTCCCATGCGCCCAGTTTAAGCGCCTGGATAGCATCGCTCATCCCTCCCATGCCGGAGACGACTAGAATCGGCAGATCGACAAACTCGCGGGTGACCACCGCCAGCACTTGCAGGCCATCCATTTCCGGCATCCGCAGGTCGCACAGCACCAAATCGGGATGTTCGCGGCGAATCATATCAATGCCAGTGCGGCCATCGCCGGCCTGGATCACCTCGAAACCGCTGTCTTCCAGATAGGTCGCGAGGATTTCGCGGATCATCGGTTCGTCGTCAATCGTCAGGATACGCACGGCGGGCGCGCTCATAATCGATTCTCCCGCAGGGCCAGCGTCCGCGCCACTGCCGCCAATGGCGCCATGTCGCCCAGAGGTTTTTGGTAAACGCAAGCATCATCCAACCCCATGGCTCGCAGGTCGTCGGGAAGGCTATAACTCGAAGAGCCGGTATGGATCAGAAATTTCATCTCGGGATACAAGCGGTGCAGAGTACGAATCGCCGTATTGCCGTCTATATCGGGCAAGCGCATGTCCATGATGCAAACCCGGCAGTAGCCGCCGTCCATCAACCAGTTCAGCGCAGGCGTCACGGCTTCGAACGCCACCACCCATAACCCCTCGTCCTCCAGGTAAGCTTTAAGGTTTTCCCGAATCATTTCCTCGTCATCGACGATCAACACCCAACCTGTCATGGCAACGCCTCCCGGCCTAAGGGCAGACGAATGCTAAAACAAGCGCCCTGGCCAGGTTTGGATGTCACGGATAGCCGGCCCCGGTGCTGTTCAGTCACAATGAAATAAGACACCGACAACCCCAGACCGGTACCTGCGCCGACTTCCTTGGTTGTGAAGAACGGTTCGAAAATTCGCTTAAGGATTTTTTCATCCATCCCAGGGCCGTTGTCAACCACTTCGATGAGAACATACTGCGGTTCGTAGCGGGTGCGCAAGAGGATGGTGGGCGAGGACGCCTCGCACTCGGACATGGCCTGAGCAGCATTCTTGAGTAAATTCAATATCACTTGCTCAATTTCGGTCTTGTCGCAATGCACCATGCACAGGCGAGAATCAAAGTCGCGCTGTATGGTAATGCGCTTGAAATCATACTTTTTTTTCAAATCGTAGTCGCTGGCGGCCAAGCGCAGAACGGTTTCCAGCAAATCTTCAACATTGACCGGCGCAAAGCGCGATTCACTACGACGACTGAACGATAGCATATCAGCCACGATTTTTGCCGCGCGCGCCCCGGCTTCCCGGATGCCCTCCAGAAAATGCAGGATGCGGCGCTGCTCCAAGTAGCGGTTGAGCCGGCCCAGATCGATGCCAATCGCAGCGGCGGCGGCGCAATTCTGGGGCATGGCGGGATCAATGCGCCGCAGGATGTTCTGGCTGCCTTGCAGGATGGCGCCAAGCGGGTTATTGATTTCATGCGCCATGCCGGCGGCCAGTCCGCCAACCGATAACATTTTTTCCGTCTGCACCATCATGGATTCAATTCGGACCCGTGCGGTCACGTCATCCATCCGGATGACCGCCCCACTTGCGTTGTCCGCGATTAAAGGATAGACCATCACGTCGGCATAATGCAGTTCGCCGTGGTCTTCGAGGGTCATAAGCGGGGTCTTGATCGGATGTCCCAGGCGGATGGCCTGGCGAATCTGATCAAATTGACTCTCCAGTTGGGGGAACAGTTCGCCGAAAAACCGGCCCTGAGCGGTTTCCCAGGACGCACCACAGACTTGTTCCGCCGGTTGGTTCAGCACGGTGACATAGCCCCAGGGGTCGACGCCGATCAGCACCGAAGGCATGGAATCAATGATATTTTTGAGATAGAGCCGCATGCGCGCAACCTCTTCCTTAGCCTGTTTCTGCTCGGTAATATCGATGGAGACGCCCAGCACGGCGGTCTCGCTGAGGCTGGGTTCGTTGAAGGGAATCTTGATGGTTTGCAGGGTGCGGACGTGACCGGTGTGGTCGGTGAAGGATTCCTCGGCAATTTGTTTTGATGCGCCGCTTTCAATGACCTCGCGATCGTCAGCCAGCATCCGTTCCGCTTCTTCGTCGATGCCATGCACCATGCGCTGGGAGTGATTGACCAGCTCCTGAACGGTGAGGCCGTATGCCGCTGCGGTTGCCTGATTGGCTAGCAGGAAACGGCCGTGGCGGTCCTTGGCGAAAATCATGTGGGGCACCAGATCAATAATTCGGCGCAAGCGCACCTCGCTTTCGCGTAACGCGGCTTCGGCCTTGACTTGCTCGGTCATGTCAGTGCCCGTGCCGCGATAGCCGAGAAAGCGGCCTTGATCGTCATGAATGGGTTTGCCGCTGACTTTCAGGTAACGGTCAACGCCATGTCGATTGCCGATGCCAGTGCGATAGACAAAATCGCGGAACGGGAGGCGTTTTTCCAGCATCTGCCGATGTTGACGCCATTTCTGGCGATCGGCGGCGGATTCAATGATCGCTAGTTCCCAGCGGGCGCGACCGAGAACATGTTGGGGAGCGATGCCGGTCAAGGCGTAGAAGCGCTCGGATAGATAGGTGAACCGCAGGTTTTCGTCCATTTCCCAGATCCAATCGCTGGCGGCTTCAGTCACATTGCGAAAGCGCACCTCGCTTTCACGCAAGGCTGCCTCGACCTGCTGGCGTTCGCCAAGTTCACGTTGTATCTCCCAGGTTCGGTGCGCGACGCGGCGGCGCAGCATCCACGACCACAACAGAGAAACGATCACAATCAGAGCCATGGGCATTGAAATCCATAGACTCAGATGCAGCATTTTCGACGGTGCGTTCATTTTGCTGACGGTTTCCGAAGGCGATGCGTGGTGGCTTTCGGCGACTGGATGGCTTGCGGCGCTACCGATCATTATGGTGGCTAATAGCATGAGTAGCATCAGCGCAAATCCCCGCGCCAGCCACGCGCCTGCAGGCAGACCAGGATCAGTGGACAGGTTTCGCAATCGGCAAAGATTTAACTGAGGAGAACGGTCGAGCATGATGAACTAAGCAAGGGCAGGTTGAACCGCTATGATAGAACCATTTTGCGGAAACCGCAGGCCAAGGCGCTGGTTTAGCATAACTGGACAGCATGCCAGGGCATGATGCAAAATCGCGCCCTTTGATTGCTAAAGATCATCGCTTGACCCATGGCTAAACTGTTGCTGTTGAACGGTCCCAACCTGAACCTGTTGGGAACCCGCGAACCCGGACTCTACGGTTCCGCCACGCTCGCTGACATCGAACGGCGTTGCGCGGAGCTGGCGCAAAACATCGGATCGCATGAATTGAGTTGCTTCCAGAGCAACGCCGAACATGTCTTGATTGATCGTATCCATGCCGCTCGCCAGGAGGGTGTTGCCTTCATCATTATCAATCCTGCGGCGTTCACCCACACCAGCGTGGCGTTGCGCGATGCGCTGCTCGGGGTCAGCATTCCATTTATTGAAGTGCATCTATCAAATATCTTCGCCCGTGAGCCGTTTCGCCATCGCTCCTATCTGTCTGATATCGCCGTCGGCGTCATTAGCGGACTGGGCGCGCAAGGCTATGAACTGGCCTTGCAAGCCGCCGACCGTCACCTTGTCGCCTCGTCCCGGTAATTGCCGCCATGCCTATGGATATTCGCAAAATTAAGAAACTTATCGAATTGCTCGAAACCTCGGGCATTGCTGAAATCGAAATCAAAGAGGGCGAAGATTCGGTGCGGATTAGCCGTCACCCGCAAAACAGCCTGCCCATGGTCATGGCCCCATCAATGTGGGCTGCAGCGCCTGGCTACAGCGGCCCCCCGCCGCCCGGACCGGCGCCGACGCCTGCCGCGCCTGTCGCTGCAACCAATGTGATCAGCGAAACAGAGACTCTGCAAGGACACGCCCTGCGCGCGCCGATGGTCGGCACCTTCTACCGCTCCGCTTCTCCTGGCTCCAAACCCTTTGTCGAGATCGGCCAACAGGTCAATGTCGGTGATCCGGTCTGCATCATTGAGGCCATGAAGATGTTCAACCAAATCGAAGCCGATCATGCAGGCGTGGTAACCCGCCTCCTGGTTGAAAATGGCCAACCGGTCGAATACGATCAACCGCTGCTGATGATCGAATAGCCTGGCCGCCATGCTCGAAAAAGTGGTCATTGCCAATCGGGGTGAAATCGCCCTGCGCATCCTGCGCGCCTGCCGGGAACTGGGGATTCGCACCGTGGCCCTGCATTCCACGGTGGATCGCGATCTGAAACACGTTCGGTTGGCCGACGAGACGGTCTGTATTGGCCCCCCGCCGGCGGCTGAAAGTTATTTAAATATGCCGGCGATCATCAGCGCTGCCGAAGTTACCGACGCGGTCGCTATTCATCCCGGTTACGGTTTCCTGTCCGAGAACGCCGATTTCGCTGAACGGGTTGAACAGAGTGGCTTCATTTTCATCGGCCCCCGCCCGGACACCATCCGGCTGATGGGCGACAAAGTATCCGCGATTCGGGCCATGCAGGAAGCGGGTGTACCTTGTGTGCCGGGTTCCGATGGAGCGCTGGGCGACGATGATCAAAACACGCTGCGCTTGGCGCGTGAAATTGGTTACCCGGTGATTATCAAGGCCGCGGGCGGCGGCGGCGGGCGCGGGATGCGCGTCGTGCATAGCGAAGCGGCGTTGCTGACCACTCTCGATCTGACCCGCAGCGAAGCCAATGCGGCGTTTGGCAACCCGACGGTGTATATGGAGAAGTACCTGGATCATCCCCGCCATATCGAAATCCAGGTTTTGGCCGACACTCATGGCCACGCTATTCATCTTGGCGAGCGCGACTGTTCCATGCAGCGCCGTCATCAGAAAGTCATCGAGGAAGCCCCGGCGCCGGGTATTAGCGCCGCGCAGCGCCGCAAGATTGGCGGCGTTTGCGTCGAAGCCTGCCAACGCATTGGCTATCGCGGCGCGGGCACTTTTGAATTTTTGTACCAGGACGGTGAGTTCTATTTCATCGAGATGAACACCCGGGTGCAGGTCGAGCACCCGGTCACCGAGTGGATCACCGGGGTCGATATCGTCAAGGAGCAATTGTTGATTGCTGCGGGTCAGCCGCTTAGTTACCATCAAGACCAGATTCATGTCCGCGGCCATGCCCTGGAGTGCCGGCTTAATGCGGAAGATCCGGATACTTTCACCCCTTCGCCGGGAACCATTACGCAGTATCACGCGCCGGGTGGGCCGGGTATCCGGGTGGATTCCCATATTTACAATGGCTACCGGGTGCCGCCGAATTATGACTCGATGATCGGTAAACTGATTGCTCATGGCGAAACGCGCGAGGCGGCCATTGCCCGAATGCGCGGAGCGCTGGCCGAACTGGTGGTGG
>JAGRHQ010000249.1 GCA_020444905.1 Candidatus Competibacteraceae bacterium | reverse complement strand
GTCTCCTCGCTATTTCAGTTAAACTCGCCTTAGAGTCTAACTCAGAACTGATAGGTGGTGAGGGGGTAACGTTTCCAAAAGAGTGAAGCGGATCGAGAGATCCGCCTGCCAACGGGTCCAGGCGGCACGCTGCGCCACCGGGTCAGAAGCGGGATTGGGTGGTGGTAACGCCGTGATAATCGTCGTTAACTCTTGCTCGAACCACGGATGCAACACCGTGTTGGGGCTGTGCGTGACCCCCTTCACCCGGACTTGGCCGGTCGCTGGATGAAAGAGGGTCAATAATTTGGCCGTACCTCCTCGGAGATACTCATGCGGGTAGCGTGCCGGTTGACCTACCGGTTGCCAACTCACCCCCGGTTGTGGAATCGCTTGATAAGGTCCGGCTTCATCGGCGCACCACACCGCCAATCCCAAGCGGGCACCTTCCCGATAGGCTTGCTCAATCAGTTTTTTTTAGCTTCAGCATCCGGATCGACGACGGTCACCACGAGCGCCTGACCCTGGCGCTTGCGCGGGCGTTGCGCCCGCCCTGTGTCGCACCACGACCGATGTCTTTGCCAACTCAAGCCTGCGCCCACTAACACCTGCCGAATGGTGTCGGTACTGACCTGCGGTAAACCACTCCGACGCAATGCGCTTTGCAAGGTTGACAGCGACCACCGGACGGTCCCATCCTGCTCACGATCCGGTGTCCGACGCGCTTCGATTAAAATGCGTTCGCGTTCTTCTGGAGAGTAGTGGGGTCGATGTCCACCACCGTGTCGGACCACGACCGCCGCCAGACCTTCGGTATTGAACCGGGCCACTAAAGCAGCGACCGCATCGCCTGATCGCCTGCCTACCGCCTTTGCAGCATCGGTATAACTACAGCCATCTGCAACCGCCAAGAGCACTTTCGCACGCGCCACTGAGCTCGCCGCGATCACTTGACCCCGACTTAAGCGGATGAGTTGCTGACGTTCTTCTTCGAGAAGTGGACGAAGTGGATTCTTTGGATTGCGAGACATGGTAACCTCCTCCTCTATCCATAGCTTACTCGTTCCGGCTCGTTAATGGCGATAAGCAAACCGTTTGACCCACTAGGTGTTTCTGTTCAAAGGCGGGGGGAAGGCGAATTAGGCGCGTTGCCACGGTATGCTACGAGGGTCTAATCCCAATCTCTGCAAGGAGTTGACACGATGACAGTCGATACCCTGACCACCCTGGAAATCCCGCAAGGCATTCTGGACGCCGCCCATCTGAGCGTAGCCGATCTCCAGCTGGAGCTGGCGCTCGCGCTGTATGCGCAGCAGCGGCTGTCATTGGGCAAAGCGCGGGAGCTGGCCGGTTTGTCTCTCTGGGAGTTCCGGCAATGGCTCGGCCTGCGCCGCATCGAGGCCCATTACGACGCCGAGGATTTGCAGGATGACCTGAACACCTTGCGCGCGCTGGGCCGCCTGGAATGACCGGGGTCATCAGCAACACCTCGCCCTTAACGAACCTGGCGGCGATTGGCCAGTTTGCTCTGTTGCGCCAGCTTTATGGCGAATTGTCGATCGCTGAAGCCGTCTGGCAGGAATTGAACGCGGGTGGCCAAGCGTGGCCGGGGCGTGATCACGTCGCCAACGCGCCTTGGATCACGCGGCGGACGGTGGTGAATCGTCCGCTGGTGACGGCGTTGCGGGAACATCTGGATGCGGGCGAAGCGGAAACCCTGGCGCTGGCGGTGGAATACCCGCCCGCCTGGGTGCTCATGGATGAACGGGAAGGCCGCCATACCGCGCAACGGTTGGGGATCAAAACCGTGGGCGTGGTCGGGGTGCTGATCGAAGCGAAGGCGCGCGGCTTGATCCCGCAGGTCGGGCCGCTGCTGGTGCAGTTGCGCCAGGAGGCCGGCTTTTTCCTCAGTGACCGCGTGATCCATGACGCCCGCGCGTTCTGCGGTGAATGATCGTGGCGCGACCCGCTTCGGCCCCGCCCCTGTCGCCCCTGCTGCTGACTCTCTTGGCTGGGTTCCTGCTGTTCGGTCATGCGCTGTGGGGCTGGATTCCGATTCTCGATAGCGCCAACCTGGCGTTTCATGAGGCCGGCCATCCCCTGTTTGGGCTGCTTTCGGATCGCCTGATGGTCTATGGCGGCACCCTGATGCAACTGCTCATCCCCGCCGCTTGCGCTTGGGAGTTCTACCGCCGCGAACAGCGATGAGGCTTTTATGGATCGCCGAAAACCTGTTGAACATTTCCCACTCGAGGCAGTCGAGGAGATTTTTATTTCAATATGTAAGGTTACTCGAGAGTCACAAGTTCTCATGCAGCATGGGTTTGAATAACATATAACTTTTTGAAGAATAATTGGTTTTTTTCTCCTGTGGAAATAACTTGTCGAATAGGCGAATTTGAACAACTTCAACAAGTTATTGAGAACTTATGACTCACGAGTAAGGTTAAAACCACCGACTTTAGCCGGTCAGCTTTCAGCTACGACGCTCCAGGCGGATTCAGATGTCCTTCAACAGAACGCAACTTAGAGCCAAGTCATCTTGCTTTAAAGATGACGCTCTGAAAAGATGACGCTCTGAAAGCGCCGGGCGCAGTAATGGGTGGACTTTCAGTCCTCTGCGCCCGGCGCGAGAACCCACCAGCTTTTAACTGGTGGTCGTTCAGTATTTAAGAAATTGTATTTTTGATATTTTCTGCTCACTTTTCGGTGGGCTACCACCCCAAGTGGCGTCCAGGCCGATATCGATCTCAAGACCAATCCCAGTCTGGCCGGCCCCCGAACCGACCCGCTAAAAACGCGATGAACGCCCGCACTTTAGCGGCCAGGTAGCGGCGGTGGGGATAGACCACGTACAACCCGTAGTCGACCGTCTCGTAGGGTTGAAGGAGCATGCGCAGTCGTCCGTCGCGCACGGCGTCGGCGATGGCATAGACCGGACTGCGCCCGATGCCCACGCCCGCGATCGCCAGTTCGCGCACGGCCCACGCACTGTTGGCGTGAAACGGTCCCTGCACATCGACGGCTCGTTGCTCGCCCGTGATCTTATAGAGCCAACGCGTGGGTGTATCAACATTGGTGTCGATCACACACGCATGTGCGCCCAGTTCACGAGGATGCACCGGTATTCCGTGTCGTTCCAGATAACGTGGCGCGGCGTAGGTGGCCATCCGGATCGTCGCCAGACGGCGGGCGACCAGACGAGAATCGGCCAGCTCGCCAATGCGCACTCCCACATCGAACCCCTCCTCCAGCAGATTGACGAACCGGTCGGTGAGCTGCAGCGCGACCGTGACCTGGGGATACTGTTCCAAAAACGCCGCGATCACCGGCGCCAGCGACCGCTCGCCAAAGGTTTGCGGTGCGGTCAGGGTCAAGTGGCCCCTGGGGGACGCGTGGCGATCCTGGATCGCCGCTTCCAATTCATCGACCGCCTCCAGCAACGGTTGGCACCGCGCGTAATAGACCTCCCCCACTTCTGTCAGGCTCAGGTGGCGGGTGGTGCGATTGAGCAATCGCACGCCCAGCCGCTGTTCGAGCTGGTTTAAATACTTGCTGGCCAGCGCTTTTGACACGCCCAGCCGGTCCGCTGCGGCGGTAAAGGAGCCGGTATTGACGATCGTGATGAAGGTCCGCATGCCGAGGAGCGTATCCATGATTGTCAATATAACAAATACAGATTATCAATAAAAACCATATTTTTCTTCTGATCGAAAACAATCAAACTGCGTCCCACCTGAAGCCCTTGAGCGGGCTTCGATCATCCGGGGGTCCGAACGGACCCCAACCGACTTCAACGTTAATTCGTTAATTAGGTAACGAGGAGAGCAGCATGAACATTGCTATTATCGGTACCGGCCACATTGGCCAAGGCTTGGCGGGCGCGTTGGCCCGGACCCGGCACGGCGTCGTCCTGGGGGGCCGCACCCCACGGCAGGGTCAGGCGGCGGCCGAAAGCGTGAATCAGGCTACGGGCGCGCTGATCCAGGGCGCGGATATCGCTACGGCGGTCCGGTCGGCAGCGGTGGTGATTCTGGCCGTGCCGTTCGATGCGGTCGACGCCGTCCTGGCAGCGGCCGGCGACCTGAGCGGCAAGATCGTGGTGGACCCCACCAATCCGCTGACGGCGGATTACATGAGTTTGACCGTGGGTTTCAATACCTCCGCCGCTGAGCAGATCCAGGCCCGGGTCGGCGAGGTTCCCGTGGTCAAGGCCTTCAACACGGTGTTCGCCTCGATTTACGCGGAAGGTCCCCGGTTTGGCGAAATGCCGGTCCAGGTCTTCTATGCGGGCAATCAGACGCGGGTCAAGGAAGTCGTTGCCGAGTTGATTCGAGACGCGGGCTTTGAG
>JAGRHQ010000248.1 GCA_020444905.1 Candidatus Competibacteraceae bacterium | reverse complement strand
AAGGTACGCCCCCGCCGGTCGCCATGCGCCACCCGTCCGCACATGTCATAGGGCCGGCCCAGCAGTTGCGCCGCCAGTTCCAGATCACCCCACCCCAGCGCTTGCCGGACTCGGGTGCTGCTGACCCGTTCGCCGTCGACCATATAGCTGTTATTATCGACGACCTCGAAACCGTGTTGTTGACCGGCTCTGACCAGCATGGCGAAATCGCCAGCGCGGCGGTAGCCGAACCGGAAATCATCGCCAATTACGAGATGACGAATGCCCAATCGGGCCACCAGCAGATCCTCGATAAATGTCTCCGCTGGCATCGCCGCTAACCGCTGGTCGAAGGCCAGGCACAGCACGCGCTCGATACCCAGTCCCTCCAGGGCCAGCAATTTCTCGCGCAGCCGCATCAGCCGGGCGGGCGGCGCCGCAGGACCTGCAAAGAATTCCTGGGGTTGTGGTTCAAAGGTAATCACCAGCCGGGGCAAGCGCAACCGCCCAGCTAGCTCGGCGAGTTGGGCCAGGATCGCCTGATGCCCCAGGTGTACCCCATCAAAATTACCGATCGTGGCCACGCAGCCATGATGTCGAGGACGAAGATTGTGTTGACCGCGGATGAATTCCATGCCGTTTACGCTGCTCTTGAATTCACGAAGTTCGTGATTATACGGAGTTGACCACGATTTTCATGCAAAAGCCGCGTTCGTATCGACATTACCCATGCAACAAATCTCTGGGACGTATCCCTGCCGCCAGCACCGTCAGCAGGAAACTTCCCCCGCCAGCCGCGACGAGTCCCGCGAGACGCCATAACCGCTCGTGGGCGCTGGCCTGAATCCAGCTTTCCAGATCGCCGGTTCCCCACCACAACACCACACCCATCGCCAAATTGGCCAGCGTCAATTGCAGCAAATACCGCATCCAGCCGGGTTGCGGCTGATAAATATCCCGGCGGCGCAGGTTGAAAAACAGCAACCCGGCATTGAGAAACGCGGCTAGCGATGTCGCCAGCGCCAGACCGGCGTGCGCCAATGGCCAGATCAGGATCAGCACCATGGCCGTGTTGGCGCCCATGGCGATCACACCGTACTTGACCGGACTGCGGGTATCCTGACGGGCGTAGAAACCGGGGGCCAGCACCTTGATCAACATGAACGCCACCAGACCGAAGGCGAACGCCATCAGACTGCGGGCCGACATCTCGACATCACGCGCATCGAATTCGCCATACTGGAACAGCGCAGACAGTATGGGGCCGGCCAGCAGGATCAGCGCCACGGTAGCCGGCACGCCAATCAATAATGCCCAACGCAGCGCCCAGTCCAGAGTGCGGGAGAAATCTCCCTGGGCGGCATTCGCATGTTGCCGGGATAACCGGGGCAGGATCACCGTACCGAGCGCAACTCCGAAAATGCCGAGTGGAAATTCCACCAACCGGTCGGAGTAGTACAGCCAACTGACGCTGCCGGACACCAGAAACGAGGCCAACAAGGTATCGATCAGCAGATTGACCTGCGCGACCGACGAGCCGAACACGGCGGGCAACATCAGTTTCAGTACTTTTTGCACGCCTTGCGCGGCCCAACCCCACCGGGGACGCGGCAGCAATTTGACCTGGCGCAGGAAAGGAATCTGGAAGCCCAATTGAACGATTCCGGCGATGAACACCCCCCAGGCCAATCCCATGACCGGCTGCTCCATCCGCGGCGCCAGCCACAGCGCAGCGGCGATCATGGTCAGGTTCAGTAATACCGGCGTCACGGCGGGAATGGCGAAGCGCCCGCAACTATTGAGCACCCCACCGGCCAGAGCGGTCAACGAAATGAACAGCAGATAGGGAAAGGTGATGCGCAACATCTCTACCGTCAGTTCGTACTTGCCGGCATCGGCGGTAAAGCCTGGCGCAAAAATCAGAATCAGCAGCGGCGCGGCCAGGACGCCTATCGCGGTGATGAACATCAGGATCGCGCCGAGGGTGCCGGCGACCTGATCGAGCAGTTCCCGCAATTCTTCTGGCGAGCATTGCGTCTGATATTCCGAAAACACCGGTACGAAGGCTTGGGAGAACGCTCCCTCAGCAAACAGGCGACGCAGGAAGTTCGGGATACGGAAAGCCACGAAAAAGGCATCGGTGCCGGCGCCAGCGCCGAACAATTGCGCGTAAATCATGTCGCGGATAAAGCCGGTGACGCGCGACAATGACGTCATAGCGCTGACCACGCCGGTGGATTTGAGAAGGGCCTTGCTCATGACGGTTTTACCGGAGATAGAAAGGCGCGGATGATAGCCGGATTGGCTGGAACTGTCAGCGGTTAGCACCGGATTGGGGATTGACAGGCCGATTGGAAACATCAATAGTAATCGACTTTTTTTATATCCTAATGATGTGTGAGTTTTTCAAGGAGTCCTGATTTTGGCCAATACAGCCCAAGCAAAGAAACGCGTCCGCCAGGCGGAGAAGCATCGTCAGCACAACGCCAGCATGAAGTCCATGCTGCGCACTTACATCAAGCGGGTGATCAAAGCGATCGGCTCCGGCGACCAGGCGAAAGCCGAGTCGGAATACCAAATCGCCGTGCCGATCATCGACCGTATGGCTCGCAAGGGTTTAATCCACCCCAACAAGGCCGCCCGCCACAAGAGCCGCCTGATCCATCATATTCGCGACATGGCGGCATGAACGGAACATCGTAAGCCTTATTCGCTATCCCCTCTGCCCGTGAAAGAGACAGGTAGTGGTCGTAGTGGTAGGTCGGGCATAAGCGAAGCGTTGCCCGACAGCAGTTTGCATGTCGGGCGCGTCCTGTGCCCGACCTACGGGCGATCTGTTTTTTTGGCAACCCAACCGGGATTGCATACTGTCCTGGCAAACCGTACCAGGTAAGCCAGTCCCGCAATAGCCCGGTTGCCATACCACGAGGTCATTTCTCCGTCGATCAGTCGCAATTTCTCCAACGGGCAGTCGTGCTCATGGGCGAAACGTTCCAAATCAGCCGCCTCGAAACAATACGGCTCGCTGCTGAACAGAATCAGATCAGCCGCATCCAGCAGGAAGCGATCCAGTTGCAGTATGGGATAGCGCACCGCCGACTCTGCCGGCAGCGTCTCCCAATTGACTAGCGCCAGCATCCGGGCAATGTAAGTCTCGCGACTAACGCCCATCCACGGTTCCCGCCAGATCAGATACAAGACCTTTTTTACCGGCCACTCTTCCTGACGCAACGCAGCCAGCGCCCGTTCAAAATCCGCCGTCAGGCGCCCAGCCTCGGCCTCGCGGTGAAAAATTCCGCCCAACAAGCGGTAAAGTAGCGGATTATCCTCCGGGGCCAGCGGATGGGTGACAATGACCTGAAAACCATCGGCCATCAGTCGCTCCGCCAGTTCCCGGGGATTCTCATCGATGTTGAGGATAACGTGCGTGGGTTGCAGCGCTCGTAATCGCGCATATTTGAGCTTTTTCGTCCCGCCGACGCTGGGAATGGCGGCGACCGCCGGCTGGGGATGAATGCAGTAATGGGTGCGGCCCACGATTTGTTCTTCCAACCCCAGCGCGAATAGCAATTCAGTGATGCTGGGCACCAGAGACACAATGCGGGCGGGCGTTTTCGCAGGCGCATGGCGAACGCCCAGGGCGTCGATCAGCTTATCCAATTTCCGGCGAAGTATCGTTCATGGTGTGATGGCCTCCGCAAGCTGTGGTCGAATGCCTAACTGATCAGCCAGTAACGCAAGTATATCCAGTCCAACGATGCAACCGAATGCTTTGAAGCACCGCAAATTGTTCGCTCATCTACCTTCTCTGAGGGAATCCCCCGCGCCTAATTCTAGAAACCGCCGCATCATGCCCGCTTCCAGCCGCGCCAGCGTACTACGCGCAATTTTTTCCTGTTCATCCAGTCGGCGAAACTCGTTGTCCACTACCTGTCGCAGCCGGTCCAGATCATCCTCCCGCACCGCCCGGCGCACCGCCATCAACACTTCAGCGCCGCGCTTGGTCAGCACTCCCTGATCGACCGCCAAAAACCGCTCCCGACCCTCGGTCGTGGTGAAACTGACGATGCCCGGTTGCAGCGCCGCCACCCAATCGCGGTGGCGCGGCAGCAGACAGAAGGAACCTTCCAGACCCTCAGCGTGAACCCGGATCACTGGCTCATCCACCAGGGTCTGCGTCGGGGTCAGCACTTTCAGTCGCATCAACGCTGCGCTTCGCTCAGATCGCCGATCATGTACAGCGCCGCTTCCGGCCAGTTTGCGCAGTCGTCATTAAGGATGGACTCGCAATCGTCCAGCACGCACGGCAAGGGTACGCTCTTCCCGGAACGACCGGTGAAATGCCCGGTGGTGAAAAACGGTTGGGTCAGATAACGTT
>JAGRHQ010000247.1:1189-4381 GCA_020444905.1 Candidatus Competibacteraceae bacterium | reverse complement strand
CTCCCGAACGCCCTGGTTAATGTTCCCTACACGCAGAATCTCGCCGCGCTTGGGGGGCAACCGCCTTATATTTACACCGCCGCCGGTCTGCCGGCGGGCTTCAGTCTCAGTTCCAGCGGCGTCTTGCGCGGTACGCCAGTCGTGCGCGGTCAATCGAATGTGCATCTGACAGTGACCGATGCGCTTGATCAGCGCGCCACGAAAGACCTGATTCTAACCATGCAGGACGCCACCTTCACCGAACCCAACCCGGAGCAACCAACGGAAACTATCAGCGGCGCAGCAGAACCCTGTCCGACAGCGAACATCACCACCCAAACGCTCAATCTTGGCGACCCTGGCGCACCCACCACTGGCCCCGACGGCGTGACGCTGCTTTATGGCCTGCTGGAAATCAAAGTCACCGGCTGTGAACCCGGTCAAACCGTGCTCGCCCTGACCACGGTGTACCCGGCTCCACTGCCGCCGGACGCCCAATACTGGAAATACGGTCGCACCCGCGACAATGACGAACCGCACTGGTACGTGCTACCCGGCGCGATCATCCAGGGCAACGCCATCACACTGATCATCGTGGACGGCGACATTGGCGACGCTGATTTGGCGGTGGACGGCAACATTCTCGATCCGGGCGGCCCTGGCATTACGCTCAACACCATTGACGGCGCGGTGCCTGCCGTTCTGCCGATCAGCGAGCCGTACCGCGCCGACTTCCAGGTGCGCTGCGATCAGGGGCGTTGTCCCGCCGATTCGGTGTATGACTGGAGTCTGGCCGTGGGCGCGTTACCGGACGGGCTGGCTCTGACCAGCAACGGCGCGACCGCGACCCTGAGCGGGACGCCCACGCGCAAGGGACGTTACCCGTTCACTGTGCAAGTCCTGGCGCGCGGCGACAGCCCGATCCCCACCCAGCAGAGCTATATCGTGCGCATTAGCGACGGCAACCCCGATCCGGCGGCGGCCACCCTCATTACCCACTACTACGTCTCGATTCTGGAACGGGAACCCGAAGTCGACGGATTAGCTTACTGGCAAGGCTTAATCGCCGAGCGGGAAGCGCAGAAGATTGACATCAAACCGGTGTTCCGGGATATGGCGAATTTCTTTTTCAACAGTCCCGAATATCTGGGGCGCAACACCACCGACCGGCAATTCATCACCAACTTGTATCTGACCTTCTTCCAGCGCGAACCGGATGAGGGTGGCTATGCCTTCTGGCTGGAGCAGTTGGCGGGCGGTATGCCGCGCAATACCGCGATGGCCGGTTTCCTCTATTCCCAAGAGTTCACCGACTTTATGGCGGCGCTGGGGTTCTGAGAGAACGTGACCGTTGGGGTGAGGTGAAGAGTTTTAATGAGTGAGATGTGGAGAGATCAAGATGCAAATGCAGAGAATGTCAATTATTGACGACATCAAAAGGTTCATACTGGCGCTGGCGCTGGCGGCGATATTCAGCGCGCCGGTTGGCGCAGCAACGCTGACCGTGACCAAGACTGTCGACACCGGCGACGGGGTTTGCGATACGGACTGTTCCTTGCGTGAGGCGATCTGGGTAGCCAGCGCTGGTGACACCATCAACTTCGCCCCTAGCCTGAATAGCCAAACGATTACTTTGGTGAACACGATTCCGCTCGATAAAAACCTGACGATCCAAGGGCCGGGTTTGAGTCTGTTGACCATTCTTAATAATGCCAGCTATACCATAGCGTTCGTTACGAATGGAACCGGCATCACCGTGACCTTTGATGGCGTAACGCTGCGAGGAACCAGTACTAATGGTCTTCTTCACAACAAAAGCAGCGACACAGTGACCTTCACAAATAGTGTACTGAGCGATTGTGGTAAGGTGGATTCTGGAGCCAATGGCGGCGCAGTTTGGAATGAAGGGACGCTAACCCTCGCCAGCAGCACGGTGTCCAATAATGCAGCAAACCGGGCAGGCGCTATTTTGAACGATGGAATGTTGACGATCACTAACAGCCACCTGGAAAACAATACCGCTAATACCAACGGCGCCATCCTGAATCGAAGTACTTTAACAATTCAGGACAGTATCCTGACGGGAAATCAGACCAGCGAATATGGTGGCGCTATTCACAACGATGGTGGCAGTCTGACCATCACCGACAGCACCCTGTCTAACAATGCTGCACCGTTTGGCGGCGGAATCCTCACTGGGAATGACGGAACAGTGACCATCAGTAATAGCACGCTGTCCAATAATAATGCCACTTATGATGGCGGTGCTATTTTGATTTTTGCCGGCACAGTTACCGTTACTAACAGTACTTTTTCCGGGAATACAGCTAATAACGGCGGTGGTATTGCCAATAGCGGCACGTTAACCGTCACCAATAGCACCGTATCCGGCAATACAGCAGGGATCGAGGGCGGCGGCATCGCCAGCGACGGCGCAATCACCGTCCGCCAAAGCACCTTCACGGGTAATAGCGCGGCGGCGGGCGGCGGCATCGCGAGCCATACGCTGACCATTGGTAACAGCCTGATAGCAGGTAACACAGCGACAACGGGACGCGAAATCAATGTCAAAGTTTCCTGGAGTTCGCAGGGTTATAACCTGATTGGATTCAGCAGCAGCACGGGGATGAGCGGTTCGGGCAACCCCACCTTAACCGCCACGGATTTCACGCCCACCGTCGGGCTGGGCCAAATCATTGGCGCACTGATAGATAACGGCGGTCCGACTCAGACACATGCATTGGTAACTGGCAGTCCCGCGATTAACGCGGGCAGTGATGCTTTAGCGACCGCCGCCGGTTTAAGCACCGATCAACGGGGACAACCGCGCTTTTCCGGAACCGTCGACATCGGGTCTTATGAGGTGCAGTCTGCCGTCGTCAATGGCGCCTGTGGCGCATCCGCCGGACAAACCTTCACCAGCGCCCCCAGCAGCAACTTGTGTACAGCAGGCTCGCCATCTTCGGTGACGACGAATCCCGGAACCTTCACCTGGAATTGCACAGGTTCTGGAGGCGGCAGCACGGCGTCCTGTAGCGCCACCCGCGCCTTCACCGTCACGCCCAGCGCCAGTACGCAGGGCAGCATCAACCCGAATACGGCGGTGACAGTCGCTTACAATGCGACGCGCGCCTTCACCGTCACGCCGAACACGGGCTATACCGCCAGCGTCAGCGGCTGTAATGGCGGCCTCACCGAGATCGGCAGCGCCAC
>JAGRHQ010000247.1:945-1179 GCA_020444905.1 Candidatus Competibacteraceae bacterium | reverse complement strand
GCTGTAGCGGCAGCTTGTCTGGCACGACCTACACCACCGGCCCGATCACGGCGAATTGCACGGTTGCCGCCAACTTTGTGGCCCAGACTTATACCGTTACCGCCACCGCCGGAACCGGTGGGACGATCAGCCCCGGCTCCGCGCTGGTCAGCTATAACCAAACCACAGCGTTCACCGTCACGCCGAACACGGGCTATACCGCCAGCGTCAGCGGCTGTAATGGCGCCCTCACCG
>JAGRHQ010000247.1:0-935 GCA_020444905.1 Candidatus Competibacteraceae bacterium | reverse complement strand
CTGTCGCGGCAGCTTGTCCGGCACGACCTACACCACCGGCCCGATCACGGCGAATTGCGCCGTCACTGCTACTTTCAGTCCCAATAACCTCACCGTGACCGCCAGCGCGGGCGCCAATGGCGCGATCAGCCCCGCCAGTCGGCAAGTCACCTCTGGCGCAACCACGACCTTCACCGTCACGCCGAACACCGGCTATACCGCCAGCGTCAGCGGTTGTAGCGGCAGCTTGTCCGGTGCGACTTACACCACCGGCCCGATCACGGCGAATTGCACCGTCAGCGCTACCTTCGCGCTCAAGACCTACACCGTCGCCACCAGCGCAGGCGCAAACGGCAGTCTCACACCTACCTCCCGGACGGTCAATCACGGCGCGACCACGACCTTCACCGTGACCCCCAATAGCGGCTACACGGCAGCGGTCACCGGCTGTAGCGGCAGTTTATCCGGTACGACCTACACCACCGGCCCGATCACGGCGAATTGCACCGTCACAGCCACTTTCAGTCCCAAAACCACCGATTTCACCGTGACCACCAACGCGGGCGCTAATGGCGCGATCAGCCCCGTCAGTCGGCAAGTCGCTCCTGGCGCAACCACGACCTTCACCGTCACGCCGAACACGGGTTATACCGCCACCGTGGCCGGGTGCAGCGGAACGCTGTCCGGTGCGACCTACACCACCGGCCCGGTAAACGCCCCCTGCCTCGTCGTCGCCACCTTTACCCCGACCCTGACCGCAACGACCCCGGTGCTGACGACCCCGGTACTGCCAGACGCCATTGTTGGCGTGCCCTACGCTGCGGTGTTGACCGCCATTGGCGGTCAGTACCCTTATGCCTACACCGCCACTAATCTACCGCCCGGCCTGGCGCTGACAACCGAGGGTATTCTGCACGGCGCGCTCACAACCAGCGGCGCGTTTGCTGTCACGGTGA
>JAGRHQ010000246.1 GCA_020444905.1 Candidatus Competibacteraceae bacterium | reverse complement strand
TAGCAGCTAACTCAGCCAACGCGGTGGTCACTGAGGCGTCGGGAGACCGGCGGGCCGCCAGAACGATGTGCGTTACGCCACGCTCCGCCAGCCAGTGGGCGACCGCCAATCCCAACGCGCCTGTGCCGCCGGTGATCAGCCAGAGGCTATCGCTGCGCAGGGTGCGGCGTGTGAGCACAATGCGGCCAATATGCCGTGCCTGCTGCATGTAGCGATAGGCGGCTTCGGCCTGGCTCAGCGGGAAGGTGGCGACTGGCAACGGTTGCAGACGCCCATCAGTGAATTCCTGCGATAGATCGCGCCACCCTGCGCCTACGGTTTCCGGGTCTCGATCAATCGCTTCGTCAAGCGCTACGTGCTCATAGCGCACATCCGGGCGATAGGCGGCGGCGCGCGCTTCGTCCCAGATACCGGCTTTACCTGCTTCCAGAAAACAGCCCCCCGGTCGCAGCAGGTCGAAACCGCCGGCAATGAGTTCACCGCTCAATGAATTGAGGACGAGATCGACGCCCGCGCCGCCGGTCTGTTCCCGCACGACGTCGACGAACGCCAGCGAGCGGGAGTCCGATACATGGGTAACGCCCTGATTTCGTAACCAGGCGCGTTTCTCCTCGGTTCCAGCAGTGGCCAGCACCTCTGCTCCAGCGGCGCGGGCGATCTGAATTGCCGCCAGGCCCAGTCCGCCCGTTCCAGCATGGATCAGCACCCGCTGACCGGAACGGATTTGTCCCTGTTGACGCAAGGCCCAGGCGGCGGTAAGAAACACGGTGGGCAACGCGCCTGCCTGTTCAAAACTCCACGACGCCGGTTTGGGCCACACCAGTGGCGCACGGGCGATAACATGGCTGGCGTGGCAGCCGGGCGCGACCGCGATCACCGGTTGGCCAATGTCCAGGCCGGTCACTCCGGGACCGAGCGCGGAAACCAGGCCCGCGCATTCACCGCCTAATGGGCCGGCATCGCCCGGATAAACGCCCAAAGTGTTCATCACGTCACGGAAGTTCAAACCACTGGCCAGCACGGCGATCTCGACCTCGCCGGGACCGGGAACGCGACGCACTGCGGACGCCAGGGATAATTCAGCGAGTTGGCCATTGTGGGGACGTTGCAGTGCAAAACAGGCTCCGGGACCGATGGGACGGTTTTCCCAATCCCGCCGCCAGATTTGGCCCTGCCGCACCGCCAGCACCGGGCCGGTATGGGCCAGAGCGGCCATAATCTCTGATGCTAACTCCGTACCCGGCAGCCCGTCGATCACAGTCGGCGTCAGTTCGGAATGTTCCTGGCCCAGCGCCAGCGCGAAACCCCAAAGCGTTGCTTCCGCCACGGGCGGGAGATGCATCTCGCTGGGCAACACCGCAACTCCATGAGTGACGATCCACAACCGGGGGGGATGAGGTAACGCCAGCACGGCTTGCGTCAGCGCAAGCAGCGCGTCGCTCGCGGCTTCCGGTCCGGCCAGGAACAGAACCCCATCCGACTCGGACAGAGGAACCAGGAAATAGCCCTGCGCCGTCAGCTTTTCAGTGAACGCAGTGACTCGTTGAGCATCCCCGCACAGATGCCAATGGGCAGGGAACGCTTCGCCGGTCGCTGAGGAGGGTCGCCAAACCGGTTGATAGACCTGAGCGCGACGCTGGGGGGCGCGGACGGGACGCAGCAGCAAACCGTCGGCATGGGCAATGAGCAGGCCGCTCCGGTCAAAGAGTTGCACGTCGCCAGCCAGGGTTCCATCGGCGCGGCGCGTCAGTCGTGACCAGACCCAGAGTTCCCGTGGCGCTGGCGCGCCTGTCCAGATAAACCGTTCCAGTTCCGCCGGCAGGTAATTCGCATCTTCCGAAGTGGATTCGGTCGCTGCCCCCAGACTTTGGAACGCGCCATCCAGCAGGGAGGGATGCAGACGCATTCCGGTTTCATCGAGATCATCCGGCAGCACCAATCGGGCTAACGCTTCGCCAGCGCCCTGATAGAGTTCGACAATTGAACGGAAGGCCGGGCCATAGCTCAATCCTTGCGCGGTGAAAGCGTCGTAGAACGCTTCAAGATCAACCGTCTGCCGACAGCGCTGGCGTAATACGTCCAGGGAGGGAAGGGCTGTTGCCGGAACCGTGGCTGAACCGATTTGACCATCGGCCACTTGTGACCAGTCATCGGTTGCGACCGGCGAGGCGTAAATGGCAAAGCCCGCTTCGTCCTGTTCGGTTTGCATCAGCCTCGCTTCATCCAGACGCAACAACTCCCGGAAATGGATGTGTTCCAACACTAGCGGCGCATCGGCAGGCGCGGTGGCCGCTACCATCTCCAGCAGCGCCGCCGCAGGCAGAACCGGTTCTCCCCCTACCGCATGATCCGCCAGCCAAGGTTGATCATCGAGCGTCAGGCGATTGGCAAAGCGGCGCGTTGAGCCGGGGCCACGCTGACGATAGCCGAGCAGTGGATGAACGCCCTGTAACCGTTCAGTTCCCCCCTTTGGCAAAGGGGGGTTAGGGGGAATTTTGGTCGGTCGATCCGTCACCCAATAACGTTGCCGCTCGAAGGGATAGACCGGCGCAGGCACGATCCGATAGCCGCGCCCGCCGGTGATCGATAGTCCGTCAAGCGCGATGCCTGCCATGAACCGTTGCGCCAAGGATTGCAGTTCGATTCGCCTTTCCGCCGAATTCCGGGGCGTTGAAGGCAATGGCTGAAGGTCTGCATCAGGCGGCTGTGACGGGGCGAGGGTCGGGATAGCTGTGCGCAGCGCCGTCGCTGCTTCATGCGGATCATCAGCAACCACGGCCATCCGATAAGCTAACTGCGCCCGCCCAACCAGCAGGGTATGCGCCAGATCGCCAAGCGTTGGCGCGTCAGCCGCTGTCAGGCAGTCCGCGCAGGCATTGGCCAACGTTCGGGCGGCGCTGGCCGTCGCGCCGGAGATCGCCAGCAGGTGAGGCGTGAGCGACTGATCACGGTCCACTGTCTGCTGGTTTGGCGCTTCCTCCAGCACCAGATGGGCGTTAGTGCCGCTAAAGCCGAACGAACTCACGCCAGCGGCGCGTGGGCCATCGGTGACCGGCCAAGGCTGGGAGACAGTCGGCAGGATTACCGGGAAGTTATCCAGGGCAATATGCGGGTTCAGCATCAGGAAATGCTGGTTCGGCGGGATCACGCCCGCGCGCAGCGCCAGTACGGTTTTGATCAGACCCGCGATGCCTGCGGCTGCTTCCAAGTGACCGATATTAGACTTGACTGCGCCAATGACCAGCGGCGCATCCGGTGGGCGGCCAGGGGCAAAGATCGCCTTCAACGCATGAATTTCAATCGGATCGCCAAGCGCTGTGCCGGTGCCGTGGGTCTCGATATAGCCGATGCGCGCAGGTTCCAGGTCAGCGCGGGTTAACGCTCCACGGATCACCGCTTCCTGGGCGCGGCCATTGGGGGCGGTCAGGCTGGACGAGCGGCCATCCTGGTTGACGCTGCTGCCGCGAATGACCGCCAGAATCGGATCGCCATCGGCCTGGGCGTCGGACAATCGCTTTAACACCACGAGACCGCAACCTTCGCCGCGCACGAAACCGTTAGCTTGGGCGTCAAACGCCTTGCAACGGCCATCCGGGGCCATCATCTGTAATTCCGACAGGGCCAGCGTGGAGGCCGGGGCCAGGATCAGATTCACGCCGCCAGCCAGCGCCAGGCGGCAATCGTCCGCCAGCAGCGCGCGGCAGGCCAGATGCACCGTGACCAGCGATGACGAGCAGGCGGTGTCGACCACCATCGCTGGGCCTTCCAGTCCCAGCACGTAGGCCAGCCGTCCAGCGACGATGCTGGGCGCGCCGCCGGTGCCGGACCAGGCGTCGATGCGTCCATTGGCCGCAGCAATCTGTGAATAATCGTAGTTGCACAGGCCGACGAACACGCCGGTGGAACTGCCCGCCAACCGGTCGGGCGCCTGACCAGCGCGTTCCAGGGCGTGCCAAGCGGTTTCCAGCAGCAGACGCTGTTGAGGGTCCATCGACGCCGCCTCACGCGGAGCAATGCGGAAAAAGGCGGCGTCGAACTGATCGACATTCGATAAAAACGCCCCCCAACGGGTCGTCGCGCCGCGCGTGGCCTCAGCGTCCCAACGGTCAGCCGGGAATTCGCTAACGGCGTCGAAACCGGCGCACAACAATTCCCAGAACCGCTCCGGGTTGTCCGCGCCGCCGGGAAAACGGCAGGCCATGCCGATGATGGCAATCGGTTCCACGCCGCGTTCCAGCGTCGTTACCGAGTTGCGCTCGATCGCTGCATCCGGGGCATCACCAAGGAATTTCGCTAAGGCCGCCGAGGTCGGATGATCGAACAACAAGGTGGACGGCAGTTTTCGATCCAGGCGTTTCTGCAACCGGTTACGCAACTCCACCGCCATCAAC
>JAGRHQ010000245.1 GCA_020444905.1 Candidatus Competibacteraceae bacterium | reverse complement strand
ATCGTATTTCTCCATCAAGCGGTAGAGGGTCATGCGCGATACGCCTAGCTCTTGCGCAGCGCGGGCAATGTTAAAGCGCGTCCGCAACAAGGTGGCTTGTATCACGTCGCGATCCGCCGCCATCCGCGCTTCATCCAGGGTCACAAACTCGCGAATGTCAGTGCGCCGCTCCAGCTCCAGATCAGTGGGAACGATGTAGGGACCTTCGCTCAACAACACCGCACGGCGAATCCGATTCATCAAATCCCGAACGTTGCCTGGCCAATCATAGCGATTGATCACTTCCAGCGCATCGCGGCTGAACCCTCTGGCTGAGGTGCGCGTTTCTGCGGAAAACTTAGTGAAGAAGTGCCGGGACAGGAGTTCGACATCAGCCTTGCGCTCGCGCAGGGCAGGCGTGCGCAAGTGCAATACATTTAGCCGATAATATAAATCCTCGCGAAACCGGCCTTCCTGCACGGATTGTTCGAGGTTGGTGTTGGTTGCGGTAATCAGTCGGACATCGCTGGGAATGGGTTTGGTGCCACCCACCCGGCGAATTTTCTTCTCTTCCAGAAACCGCAACAGATTCGCTTGCAGCTCTGGAGCCAAGTCGCCGATTTCGTCCAGAAACACCGTGCCGCCATTCGCCGATTCCATCAGACCAACATGACGTTCGTTGGCGCCAGGGAACGCGCCTTTCTCATGTCCGAACAGTTCGGATTGAATCAGGTTCGGCGCCAGGGCTGCACAGTTCATTACCGCGAACGGCGACACCGCCCGGGCTGAATAATCATGGATGGAACGGGCGGTCTGCTCTTTGCCGGTGCCGCTCTCGCCGGTAATCAGCACCGGCACATCGACCTCCGCAGCTTTCTGAATCCCGCGAAACAGCGTTTGCATGACGGCGCTGTTGCCAATCATTCCGTATTGTGATTCCAGCTCGTGTTGTTGCCGAAGGGTGCTCTCGCCTAGAGTGGCCATACCGTAGGCATGCCCTAGGGTAACGACGAGGCGTTGCGCGTCAACCGGCAGCGTATGGTAATCGTAGCAGCGTTCGGTAACGATACTGGAAAGCTGCTTGCGATCAATGCATTGGCGGGATAAAGCCAGCACCCATTGCATCTTGCGACGGGCCAGGATCAAATCAGTCAGCCATTGAGTGGATCGCTCGGATTCACAGCTGAACAGGATGCCCAGCCCGACTTCGAACTGATGTTCCGTCAACAAGGCTCTAGCTGGGGTGACTTCGTCGGCCCAATAGATTTCCCAGTCAGCCGCCGCAATCTTTTGGAGTAGCGTCTCCTCAACTGTTCCCGTGCTCAGAATTAGAAGCTTGCGCATCGTATTTACCTGCTCTTTGTCATTGTCTGTGGGGGTCTCGACCTTGAAGTCTCATGAAGGTTGCCCTTTTGGTCATTTTGACAGTCACGCAAAATCGACAATTATCGCGTAGAGGTCGAATGAAATATATCGGCTTTTCGTCCGATATTTGTTTTTAAATCAAACATATACTGCCATAATGAGCGCGGATTTCAAATTGCCTCACAACCAGGCGTATACTCATTTTAGCTCGTCATACAAGCCAAATCGCTTCATTGACCATGCATGAAACCATTACTGAGCATAATATTACAAAACATTCGGAATAATGAATACTATTTACTCAACAAAAATTTTCCTGGTTACACCAATTCCAGGATTTGGCAACCGTTGTTATTGATTACTTTCTTTACTTAAGTTGAGAATTTCAATGTCTTATCATTTCCTGCGCGCTCTGTTGTTTCAGCTTGATCCTGAAAACGTTCACCAGTGGATGAGCATTTTTTTGCGTATCATGCCCTTGTTTCCCCTGAAAACATCCTTCATGCGCCGCGTTCCCGCCGCGCCGCTGCAGGTAATGGGACTACACTTTCCCAATCCTGTCGGATTAGCGGCGGGTCTGGACAAGAATGGTGAGTGCATCAGGACCTGGGAAGCGCTGGGCTTCGGCTTTATTGAGATCGGCACCGTGACGCCTCGTCCGCAGCCCGGCAACCCGAAACCTCGCATGTTCCGGTTGCCAAAGGCCCAAGCATTGATCAACCGCATGGGTTTCAATAACCGGGGCGTCGATTATTTGGTGGAACAGGCGCAGCGGACCCCTTTCAAGGGCGTATTGGGAATCAACATTGGCAAGAATGCCGATACGCCTGTTGAACAGGCAACTGAAGATTATTTGATCGGCCTGCGCAAGGTCTATCCTTGGGCCAGTTATGTCGCCGTCAACATTTCTTCACCCAATACCCCCGGCTTGCGCGATCTACAGTATGGCGAGCCGCTTAACCGGCTATTGGCCGCTTTGAAAGCGGAACAGCAGCGTCTGGCGGATCGCTATGGCCGTTATGTCCCCCTGGCGATAAAAATTGCGCCGGATCTGGCCGATGCAGACCTGATTACGGTGGGACGGGCGTTGCTCCGTCATGGCATGGATGCGGTGATTGCCACCAATACGACCTTTTCCCGCGTCGGGGTCGAACATTTGCCTTACTCCGGGGAAGCCGGCGGCCTGAGCGGCGCGCCTTTGATGGCGCGCTCCACCGAAGTCGTCCGGCAATTAGCGGACATTCTCGGTGGCGAACTGCCGATTATTGCGGCGGGCGGCATTTTGAGCGGGGCCGATGCAGCGGCCAAGATTGCAGCGGGCGCTCGTCTAGTACAAATTTACACGGGCCTGATTTATCGTGGACCGGCATTGATTCGGGAAGCCGTTGAGGCGTTGCGTGAGCAGTCCGGGCAAAAATCATGTTAAACCGTCTGATCTCGATTGCCCCCATGCTCGATTGGACGGATCGACATTGTCGGTTTTTTTTGCGGTTGCTCAGCCGTCGGATAGTGCTTTACACCGAAATGGCGACGACCGGTGCGGTGCTGCACGGCGATCGGCAACGCATACTGGCTTATGACCCGGCTGAACATCCCCTAACCCTGCAATTGGGCGGCAGCGATCCCGATGATTTGGCGCAGTGTGCAAGGATTGCAGCAGATTGGGGTTACGATGAGGTCAATCTGAATGTCGGCTGTCCCAGTGACCGGGTGCAATCCGGCCGATTTGGCGCCTGTCTGATGGCAGAGCCGGCTTTGGTGGCGGAGTGCGTCGCGGCGATGCGGGCGGCGGTGGAGCTACCCATCACAGTGAAGACCCGGATCGGTATTGACGGACGAGACTCCTATGAGGAGTTGGCGGATTTTATCAGTCAGATAGCGACAGGCGGTTGTCAGGTCTTTATCATTCATGCGCGCAAGGCGTGGCTACAGGGTTTAAGTCCCAGGGAAAACCGGGAAATTCCGCCCCTGCGCTATGGGGTTGTGCATCGCCTGAAACAGGATTTTCCCGGACTGACGATTGTGTTAAATGGAGGATTGAGGACACTGGATCAGGTCGCGGAACAGTTGCGGCAAGTCGATGGGGTGATGATCGGGCGAGCGGCTTATGAGAACCCGTATTGGCTGGCCGGGGTAGATGCGCGATTTTTCGGCTCGGACGCGCCGCCGCCGAGTCGTCATCAGATCATTGAAGCACTGCTTCCTTATATAGGAGAACAACTGCGGCAGGGAACGCCGTTGCACTGCATAACCCGGCATATCTTGGGACTGTTTCATGGCGTACCGGGCGCGCGGGCGTGGCGGCGGACATTGAGTGAGCGGGCCTGCCGGCGCGGCGCTGGAGTGGAGGTCGTCGAGAGCGCTTGCAACTGGCTGATGCAAGAAGGCCAAGATATCCAATCTTGCTCAATTCACAGCGACCGGTAATATAGTTCATCTGATTCAAGGCGCATTAAAGGTTAATTCCGCATGTTTGAAAATCTCAGCGAACGACTGCTCCGCACCATTAAGAACCTGCGTGGCCAGGGCCGCCTGACCGAGGACAATATCAAGGACGCCTTGCGCGAAGTTCGCATGGCGCTCCTGGAGGCTGACGTGGCGTTACCCGTCGTGCGCGAATTCATCAATCGGGTGCGCGAGCGGGCTGTTGGCGGGGAGGTGCTGCTCAGCCTGACCCCTGGCCAGGTGCTGATCAAGATCGTTCATGAAGAACTGATCCGCACGATGGGCGAGGCCAATGCTGAACTGAATCTGCGAACGCAACCGCCGGCGGTGGTGCTCATGGCCGGTCTGCAAGGCTCGGGCAAGACCACCAGCGTCGCCAAGCTGGCCCGCTGGATTAAGGAGCATCAACGCAAAAAGGCGATGGTGGTCAGCTGCGACGTGTATCGACCGGCGGCCATCGAACAGTTGCGCAAGCTGGCCAGCGAGGTCGGCGCTGAATTCTTCCCCAGCGATCCAGGGCAGGAACCTGAAGCCATTGCCCGCCAGGCTCTGGAGTATGCTCGCTTGCACGGGATGGATGCGTTGATTGTTGATACTGCAGGTCGTCTGCATGTCGATGAGCAAATGATGGCGGAAATCCAGCGGCTGCATGTT
>JAGRHQ010000244.1 GCA_020444905.1 Candidatus Competibacteraceae bacterium | reverse complement strand
CGGCGTCAATCGCGGGACTGCCGGGGAGGAGCATGTGCGTGGGGGTGGGGCCGCCATTATCGGCCAAGGGTGCAATGGCGGTCGTCATGGAGCCAGCAAGAATCAGGTCGCTGGCGACGGAATCCGCGCCTTCCAGCCCGGCCTCGGCGTTTTCACCGAACAGGTTGTGGCCCAGGGAGTTGAGCGTGCCATTGCTGCGGATTTCTTTGCCCGTGGGCGCAGTGTTGCCCACTACGATACTGTTGCCGATGGACAGCGGCACCGTGTTCCATATACCACCGCCGACACCCAGCGCGGAATTGTTGACGATGGTGCTGTTGAGGATCAGAGCGGTCGCGGCGCTGTAGATAGCGCCACCGCCTAAACCTGAACTTTCTCCCAATGCAGAATTTCCAGACAAAGTGCTATTGCGCACATTCATAGTGCCGCTGCCTATATGGTAGATACTGCCGCCACTATGAGTAGTCGAGTTATTCGATAGAGTGCTGTTACTTATTACCAAATCGCCATCTTTATTGTAGACGCCACCGCCATCTATCGCCGTACCATCCGACAAGGTCACATTATTGATCGCCAGTTCACCCGCATTATTAAAAATACCGCCGCCGTTAACTCGTGTGGTGTTACCTGAAAGAGTGCTGTCATTTATTGTGAATATGCCAGTGTGGTTGTAGATGCCGCCACCATGATACCCAGATGCTGAGTTATCATTTAAGGTGCTGTGATTGAGAGTCGCTGTGCCATTACTGTAGATAGCGCCAGCTTCGCCACCAGTGTATAAGCAATTAAAGTTGGCACACGCATGGACCGACGAGTTGTTAGTGAGTGTGCTGCTATTCACAGTTAGTGTCCCTACATTGTAGATAGCACCTCCGACGCCACCACCATTACTATTGGCGTTAGCTGAATTACCAACTAGCGTGCTGTCATTCACAGTCAGCGTTCCAGTGTTGTAGAGTGCACCACCGTTACCGGTGACCTTACTGGACTGAATCGTGCTGTTGCTAATGGTCAATGTTCCATTGTTATGAATTCCACCACTCTGAAGTTTTAAATTTGAAATATTGACCGTTGCACCGGAATTGATCGTGAAAATCCGCGTGTTGTTGCCGATGATAGTCGTCAGGCTTTCTCCCAAGCCTTCCAGCGTCAGATTCTTGTTGATGGTCATGCCGCCGGTGCTCAAGACAAAACCGCTGAGTCCCGATTGAAACAGGATGGTGTTGTCGGTGTCCTCGGAGGCGTTGACATCGAGAATCGCCTAGCGCAGCGAACCGGGGCCGTCGTCGTTGAGGGTCGTCACCAGGAGAGTAGCCGCCCCAGCCGGGGGCGAAAAGGCGATGACAAAAAGAATCGGCAAGATGAGCATGAGGGGGATGGGTTGTCGATGGCGCAACATCAGTTTTCTCCTTTATGGATCGGAATGAAGGGAAAGTGGCAGAGTGTTCCTTTTATGTTTAGTTGCGCATTGTATGATTGTCAACACTGTAATGCAGCGTTGCTTGAGTCGTGAGTGACTCTGGATTCCCCCCTTTGGCAAAGGGGGGTAAGGGGGGATTTGAATATCGTGGGTATGGCGGCGTGTCAGAATCCCCCCCGGCCCCCTTTTTCAAAGGGGGGAGAGGGCGACCGACCGCCACACGACGCGCTCCAGTCCGACGCCCACGACTGCGTACAAACGTAGATCGGTCAAGCCATAGCGCTCCTGCAAAGCGGCTCCGTAACGCCGCGCCTGTGCTTCCGCTGCTTGTAACTGCTCCTGAATCGGGGGTAACGTCATCAACGCGTCCCGACTCTGCCCGCGCACCGCTTCCCCGGTCAATTTCAGGTCTTTCAGACTGACGTATTTGAATTCCAGCAGTAAATCCAGCGCCTGAAAGCGGCGCATGTCCGGGCGCACGATCAGACTCAAATCGATATAGCCATGATCCATTTCGGTTTCCGACACCATCATATACAACCGGTCATCGAACAACAGGGTCAGAAAAGCCAGTTTGATCACCAACTCGTTCGTCCAGCGATAATCGCGATTGGACAGCACCGGTAAATAACGCTGCTCGATAAATTGTGCAAGCGGCGCTAAATCGCCGTGGAGATAAACCGTTTCGGCCAGGGCCGGAATTGTTTGCCGGTCTTCGTAGGTGGGCAACCACCGTTCGCGTAAACGCTCCACGTACAATGATCGGGCGACCAGATTGGGGATGTTCAGAATCGCCTTGCCCAACAAACCTTGCCCAGTGAGGGTTAACACCCCAAAGTAATACAGCAGCGAGGCCATGAACGGCTGATCTTTAATCGCCGCCAGCACATCCGCCACGCCGAAGCGTTGGGACAACTGCGGAATGATCAGGCCCTGCTCGCCATTGAGGGCCTGAATCAAAACCTCTTCCCCATGCGGCAATTGGGCGATATAGGCCAGCTTATTCCGATCCATCGCCAGATTCTCGTCAAGCATCTCCTGCGGATATTCGCCTTTGGTGTGCAGGCGTTTGAGAAAGTACAAGCTCAAGGTCGGATTGTAGAGGCGTTCGCGCGCTTTGGGACTGAAGCAGTAACCGTTGTAAAAGGTGCGCATGGTCTCCAGCACCGCCGTCGGCGACCAGGAGCCACCTTCGGTAGTCAGTTGCTCCAGCAGAGCAGCAATTTCCGCCTCGGTGAACCCACACAGGTCGTTAAATCGCTCATCCAGATAAATATTCTCCCCAACGTTATACCCGCTGGTCATGTCGCTGAGAACGATGGGCGAGACGCCGGTGATGAACACCCGATCCAGACCTTGACCACCCGCCGCCGCTTTCACCGCCTTGAACACCGTTTTCAACAATCCCTCGCCATAGAGCAGGCTCTCGTAAAAGTCCTGCTTGCGTCCGGTCATCAGCACGTCATTGGCGAAATTGTCGTATTCGTCAATGAGCAGGTAGAGTTTGTAGGGTGTTTCGGCAATCGCGGTCATCGCCGATTCCCAGGAGGCGATCGCATTGTCGGGATAAATGGTGATAGAAGCCGTCAGACGCTGGGCGTAAGCGCGCTGGAATTTGATGATGCGTTCATTCAGATGCTGATGTAAGGCGGTTTCGATCTCTTTGACCTGCCCCTGGGCTTTCACCAGCGAAAAATCCCATTTCATCACCAGGTACTGGTTGTGCAGCGGCGTCGGATTCCGCCCGATGGCCAGATGCCCGAACAGGGTCTCGAATTGATCGGCCCGGTTCACATCGTAGTAATGCTCCAGCATCGACAGCAGCAGGCTTTTGCCAAAGCGGCGCGGGCGGATGAAGATCAATTGCCGTCCTGCATCCTCCAGTTGCGGAAGGCGGTCGGTGCGGTCCTGATAAAAGTAGCCGTCCTGAATGAGGGTGGCGAAATCGCTTAATCCATAGGGAAATTTCATGGCGGGGTCTTACCTCCCGTTAGGTTTAACTCGAAAAGCGGGTGAACTATCAAGACGCCAAGGCCGCCAAGAGAAAGAATCGGCAAATGGTGTGATTTTGATCAGCTATGGTGTAGCTTACGCTAATGTTATATGAGAATGACTTGCATTTACTTGGCTTTGTCGAAAACATCTTTTGGATTTCCTATCTTCCGAGATCTGCGAATCCATTCAGAACGGAGGATGACATGAAGTGGAGAACTACGTGGATCGTTGTCTTTCAGGCAGCGAAGGACAGCGCGTCGGAGAAAGAGATAATCTGGAGTTCTGCGAAGCAGTACGCGCTCAAGTACCATGCGCCGCCAGCGCAGTGTTTTGCGAACGAGGACGGCGGCGGCAAGATGTTCACCAAGCTCGACGGGACGCCTCTCAAGGGCGTACAGGGAAGCGACAAGCTGATCATCGTAGCGCACGGCGCCGTCGATCATCTCACCGCGTTGAAAGGTTTCATGAGCAGCACCGGAGCCGTGCGCCTTTGCCGCGCGCTATTCGATGCCGGTTTGCGCGAGGTGGGCTTGATCAGTTTCAAAGCCTGTCACATCGGCCAGCAGAATTTCTTGGAGGATCTCATTGCCGAATTCACGAAGAACGGCATACTCGTGGGCTGGCTCAAGGGCTACATGGGTGCGGCGGCTACCGTCGGCTCACGCGGCAAGCCGACGGAGCAGATCACCATCGAGATGCACGACGAGGACGGTGGCGCCCATGACGAGGTACTGCATGGCCAGAGGCGATGGTGGATCATCAACGGCAACATGCCCGCCACGAAGAGCGTGGGCGGGCGCTACAAGGGTTACTTCACGGAATCTGTGGGTCTGACGGAGGTCGTCTAAGGTCATTTGCGGGTCGAAATCCCCCCGGCCCCCCTTTTTCAAAGGGGGGAGAGGGTAACCGACCGCCACACGACGCGCTCCAGGCCCACGCCCACGACTGTGTACAAACGTAGATCGGTCAAGCCATAGCGCTCCTGCAAAGCGGCCCCGTAACGCCGCGCCTGTGCTTCTGCTGCTTGTAACTGCTCCTGAATTTGAGGTAACGCCATTAACGCGTCCCGGCTCTGCCCGCGCACCGCTTCCCCGGTCAATTTCAGGTCTTTCAGGTTGAGGTATTTGAATTCCAGCAGCAAATC
>JAGRHQ010000243.1 GCA_020444905.1 Candidatus Competibacteraceae bacterium | reverse complement strand
TACGTTGTAGCCCTTGCCTTGCCACGTTCACTGCCGGATAGGCAGCTCAGAAAGCAAGTATTCATCCGGCGACAACTGGCTTTGCATTCACTGCCGGATAGGCAGCTCAGAAAGGAATGCGCAGCGGAAAGGCGGCTGTTCGCCTATTCACTGCCGGATAGGCAGCTCAGAAAAGACCGCCGAGCTTGCGCCGATACCGCCAACAGATTCACTGCCGGATAGGCAGCTCAGAAAGACCGCATCTGGCGCATCGATCAAGGGGCCAAATTCACTGCCGGATAGGCAGCTCAGAAAGATCACCATCAACAACCGGTTGCTGAGCTACAATTCACTGCCGGATAGGCAGCTCAGAAAATCGATAAATGAAGCGCCGCGGTGAGAGGTTGCCAGTGGGGCGTGGGATCGTTCGCCAAGTCCAATCTCCATTTTTCAGTCAGGCCGGATATTAGGGCCAGTGACGGGTTGCGCCGGGCCGGGGTCGACCAGGCTGCTGGCTGGAGCAGGGCCGAGAGATCTTGCCGATGTTCAACGAGTTCCTTGATTGGGGCTGGTTCCACATTAGACGGCAACCTCCCGCCGTTACTCGCGGTTTCGGCTTCGCTCGGCAGGCACATAGAGCTGCTCCAGTAGATATTCTTTGAAGGCCGCCGCGTAGGGCTGGGTTTTCAGGGCTTCCTGCATACACCGCAACCAGGCGTCCCGCTCACTCCGTCCGATTTCCAAATGGCTATGCACTTGAGGAATGCGGATCGGCCCATATTTTTGGGTATATAGAGCGGGGCCATTCAACCAGCCACATAAAAACAGCGTCAACTTGTCGCGAGAAACGGTCAGGTCAGCGGGGTGCATTTTTCTAATCTTGGCCGCTTCCGGTAAGCGTTCCATCGCATCGTAAAAAGCGTCCACCAGCTTTCTAATCCCCGCTTCACCGCCGGCGGTCTGATAGGAGGCATCGCCTACTCCATATCGGGGTCTGTCGTCGATCTGCGTCTTCAATTCCATGTCCATTACTTCGCTTCATAGTGTCACGGTTCTTCGTGACGGTTTGGCGCTGATTGGGTCCCATAGGATGAATCGATAGCGCCTATTGGGGTCGGTACATCCTTCAAGGGCAAACCGCCTGCGATTTTACGGCAGCAGTGCGCTGCTTCGGAAGCCGCCACGCTCTTAACCGTCCGTCGATTCCCCGACCTCGAGCGGCGGTGCCAGCCACACCTCATCACGCAACGCTTCATCGTTACGTTTCACGTCCTCACCTCGTTCGCCAGTTCACACACGAACAGCTTTGTCACGAATCCTCACCACCTATCAGTTCTGACTCACTCGTCAGCCGTCGACGCGGAATGATGACGGTCCGTCCGCTGTGGATCACCGATATATCCGCTGATGGTAGCCACCCCAAAAGTCACCAGGCGATTGACGAAAACGCCCAGGAAAAAGGGCCAAACGATGAAAGAAAGGATCCAGGCATCTGCGTTATCTCTTAGCCCCATCCACTCAGGAAGAGCGGCGCGCAGGACGAGCACATACAACAGCGCCAACGCCAAACCGGCAGTATCCAACACGACAGCCAACAGAATACCCACCATGGAAAATCCCACGGTCGCACCGAACACCAGCCCCAGCACGAGGGTACTGACGGCCAGACTGATCACGGCAATGCGCAAGTGACCGGTATACCAGTAGTACCAGGGACTTTTGAAGCGTTTAATCCATCCGGTCATGGCTTTATTTGACGATCAGGATCGGGCCTTGATCGCATCGAAGCCCTATTGGGGGGGTATTGCCTTTTTCAAAAGCCATAAGGGTCATTGAACACGATTGGCTTGAGCGCGATAAGGGCGAAAACGGAGTGATGATCCAACCCAATGAGCGGTTCAATGTCCATGGGCGATCTGGGCGATACCGAATGTGAGGAGACTGAAGCGCCGACCGGCCAGCGCCTTGATGGCAAGGCCAGTACCCATGTGGAGATGCATGAAAGGCATCGAACCTCCTTACAGCTAACAACTTCGTTCACCTGCCGTGCGTAGCACGGTCAGGTGCAACGCCCAGTTAGGCGGCTAGAGGCTTCGGCTATTTCGAGCAGATACCGAAGTGCTTTATTCACAGCTTCGTCATTTGGGAAAGCCTGTGCAATATCTGGTTCGAGGAGAACGACATTACTTTCCTCTTTAATGCGGCTCGCATACTTGCCCCGTACAATTTCGCCAAAGTCTGACCTTTTATATTCAGGGCGAAGCTCATCTGCCATTTCTAACTTAACTTTCTTCATAAATTTGCCTTTCAGCATTTGTTGCTAATCGTGCGGATATGATCCGAATCGAATTTCCGCGCTCTGTGTGAGATACCGCAAGCAAACGGCCCCGCGTGGAAACGCCGAATGTCACAAAACGATCTTCGTCTTCCGAATGATCAGGATCGTGCGCAGTAGCAGAAAAAGTATCACGCAACGCGCTAGATGCTTCTTCAAAGCTGACACCGTGCTTGCGGTGGTTTGCTGCGGCCTTTTTCGTATCCCACGCAAAGCTCATGACTATCCAATGACTGTTAGGCGGGTTGATTGAATGTTGGGTTGCCAAAAAGACGGCAACCCAACCTGCACCGCTTCTGATGGAAGCATTTTAACGGCAGTAATGGCTCGTTCAAGCAGTTCGGTCATAGTTGAAGTCCTTTGTATATGAAAAAAAGTGGTTATAATTTGTTAGGTTGCCAAAAAGACGGCAACCCAACCTACACAGCTACGTGGCTGCCCTACGCAAAACGATTAGAATCCGAGGTTTTCCATGAAGCTAGTGAATTCTGGCGCGTAGAGAAAACCTGCCATAGCTTCATTGCGGGTCACGCTGTTGGCTAACTGACCGAGCCAGAATGTAATACCGCTTTGATCCGGTTCGCGTTGGAAGAAGGTGAGGTACAGGTTGGTGATGAATTCATCATCGGTCGTGTTTCTACCGAGATATTCGTCGCTGTTGAAGAAGAAGGTGGCCATGTCGCGGAAGACGGGTTTAACATCCAAGCCTTGCGCCTGCTTTTCGGCAATGAGATTTTGCCAATAAGTGAGTCCATCCGGTTCTGGCCCACGACGGAGAATAGAGGTGTAGTAGTGAGTGATCAGGGTCGTAGCGGAATGCACATCTTGAGGTCCGATCGAGAGGGTGAAATTTTGCCGATCACTGCCATACTCATTGGTCACACCGACGCGAATAGGAAACGTCCCCGAAACATTCGGTGTTCCTGAGATCAGTCCGGTATCCGAATCAATGCTGAGATTTCCAGGCAGGCCAGTCGTCCAGTATTCTGTCGGCGCATTATCGGCGATCAGTTGTAACTGAAAAGACTGATTGATCGTGGCCGTTTGGTTAGGAACCATTGAAAGATTAGGATAGAGGTATGTGTCAGGATCAGAGGTAATAGTGACATCCATCGAAAAACTTTCATCGGTGCAGGAATGATCTTTAACAACAAATAAGTAATAAGTACCTGGATAAGAAACTGATTTTTCGAGTTGGCCTCCGCTTCCAACAGAAGCAATGTTCCTGCTATTCTGGTCAATCAACCACGTATCGATATTGCTATCCGCACTCCCTGTCAACTTTACCAAGTCACCCGCATTTAACTCCAATCGATATTTGCGATATTCCTCTCCGTCTCGATTCAATGAAGCCGCTATTCTGTCTCCTGAACCAATCGTTTTAATCGTTGAGGGATTAGCATTGCTGAAACTAAACGTCACAGATACCGAATCATGATGTTCGGGGATGAATTGAAAGGTATAAACGCCTGATTGAAGGATCGTTATATACGAGCACCAATGCGAATCAGCGGCATAATAGGCATTCGATACGCGCTTACCATCAGGATTGGTTAAACGCAAACGATAATCGTCGCTTGGATTTTCCGTTCGATAGCCTATTTTATGGCCGGCCTCCAATATCATCGTGAATTCGTCATCCACCGTTGCCGTAATATTATAAGACGTATCCGCGTCTAGTGTTCTGCCGCTTGGCGTTGTCATGGTGATTTCGGTCGGGACATCTTTAGCAAATAGTCCTTCAGCTCGGTAGTAAACTCCTAAATTTTCTGTAATATCGATATCCGTTACGACAAACCGCAGATTCTCGATATCGAACAACAAATCAACGCTCAGGTAATCATTAAAATCTGTTGTATCCGAAACGGCCCGTAGGTTGTGGACCGTAACCACGTTGCCAGTCGTTGAAGTTGTAACCCCGTCCAATCTGACATCAGTGACATTAGTCAAAAGACCGCTTTCCTCAAGGGCAGATTTGACTTGGAAAGTATGAAGCATTCGTTTGTTGGTATTTGTATTAGGCGGCATCCAAAGGTCTTGGTCACTATTGCCTGCATCGCCGTCAGCATCGTTTGCGAATACTGCAGGGGCACTGCAGAACATCAAAACACACTTTGCACATAGAACCAATAATGGTACTTTAACCTTCATTTTTTCGCTCCTAACGGGGCGCGAGTTGAGCGTCATCCCGCACGGAGCGGCCCTGCCGCCCGACGGGGAACTGTCAAAGTTCCCTCGGTCGTGGTGGGTGGCAGGGACGCGAGTAC
>JAGRHQ010000242.1 GCA_020444905.1 Candidatus Competibacteraceae bacterium | reverse complement strand
TGATGGTCGGGGTAGGGGGATTTGAACCCACGACCCCCTGCTCCCAAAGCAGGTGCGCTACCAGGCTGCGCTATACCCCGTATTTGCTCAGTGGATGCTGACGATCTTGCGCCTCCATGCAGGAATGTGGAATTTTATTGGTGAAACCGGGCTATCGTCAAGCCGGTTTTTACTCCCGACGCCAAATTGTGCCTTTTGGCGTGTCTTCAAGGACAATTCCCACCTCTTGTAATGCTCTACGAATGCGATCGGCCTCGGTCCAGTTCTTTGCCTGACGGGCGGCAGTGCGTTCGGCAATCAACTTTTCGATCTGTTTAGCGGCATAAACGCTAGCGCCTTTAGTCGCTGTGTCCACTGCGCTCAAAGGGTCGCCTCCTTGGAGAAAACTCTCGGGGTCCGCCTGTAATAAGCCAAGCCATCCACCCAATTGCCGCAGACTGACGCCCAGAGCAGCTGCTGCGGTTTCCTGCTCAATACGCAGGCGGTTGATTTCACGCGCCAAATCGAACAGCACCGCCAGCGCTTCGGGGGTGTTGAAATCATCATCCATGGCCTGAGTAAAACGCACCCGCCAGTTTTCTTCGATCGGTGCGTCCATCGCCGGCAGACCACGCAGCGCGGTATAGAGGCGAGTCAGCGATGCCTTGGCATGGTCGAGATTTTCATCGGCGTAATTCAGCGGCCCTCGATAATGACTGGATAGGATAAACAGCCGCACCACTTCCGGTTGATAGCGTTGCAGGACATCGCGCACAGTGAAAAAGTTGCCCAGTGATTTGGACATTTTCTCTTCGTTGATTTGAACGAAGCCGTTGTGCATCCAGATATTCACATAAGGCTGACCACTGGCGGCCTCGGATTGGGCGATTTCATTCTCATGGTGCGGGAATTTTAGATCCATGCCGCCGCCATGAATGTCGAAATGCTCGCCCAGGCAATGGGTGGACATGGCGGAGCATTCGATATGCCAGCCAGGCCGGCCCGGTCCCCACGGCGATGGCCAGCTTGGTTCACCTGGTTTAGCCGCTTTCCACAGCACGAAGTCCAGTGGGTCGTCCTTGGCTTCTTCGACATCAATCCGCGCGCCGGCCCGCAGATCTTCCAGTTTCTTATTAGCGAGTTGTCCATAACGCTCAAAGCGGCTTACATCATAGTACACATCGCCGCTGCCGCCGGTGTAGGCGAAACCCTTGTTTACCAGGATTTGAATCATGGCGAGCATGTCGGCCATCGCTTCGGTGGCGCGTGGCTCCCAGGTTGGCGGCAGAATGCCCAGTGCGTCCAGATCTTCATGCATAGCCTGGATAAAGCGATGGGTTAAGGCATGGAAATCCTCGCCATTTTCCTGAGCGCGGCGGATAATTTTGTCATCAATGTCGGTAATGTTCCGCACATAGGTGACATCATAGCCCTTGATTCGCAACCAGCGCAGCACGATATCAAAGACGACCATCACCCGGGCATGGCCGATATGGCAATAATCATAGACCGTCATGCCACAAACGTACATCCGCGTCTTGCCAGGTTCGATGGGTCGGAATTCTTCTTTTTGACGGGTCAGGCTGTTGAAAATCTGGAGCATGGAGAATTCTCTCAAAAAATCAGGAAGGGCGGTAAACCTCCAAATAAAAAGGGCCGGGCAATGAGGCCCGGCCAAAAACCACCAAAGGAGGATGTGCAGTAGACTGAGCAGAAGCTATAACGCCCACTACACGGGGATCATTTTAACAAAAAATTTAGAGTAAACATACTAGTTTTCGTTGTTTTTCGGCAAAAAACAACATTTGTTGTTTAAACAATAAGTTATCCCCCATTATTTTGCTGCACTGCCAAAAAAACCGGCAGTTCCGGCAAGGTCGGTAACGCAGAGTCATCGGACAACGCCAAAATCGCGTCGATCAACCGGTCTACCTCATGCACGCCGCCATAACTCATCAGCATTCGCGCTTTGGCAATCAATTCTACAGGCGACAACGGAGCCTCGGGATCGCCCTTGGCGTGAGTTCGTTGCATTGTTAACCGCTCTCCGTCTTGAGTGATCACAGTTACCGCACTGCCCCAGGCGCGGGGATAGGCTGAAGCATAAGGTTCAGCCAGACGCAGCGTGACCCGCTCCCGCAACGCTGCCAACTCCGTCCGGGCCGGTTCAGCGAAAGCGGCGAAATCCATGGACTCGCACGTCAGCGCCGCTGCGACACAGTGCTGAAGTGAAAACTTGGCTTCATAATCACTCTGCGGCAAAGTCCGGTCGCAGACTTCCAGAGCCGCGGCGTAGGTTTCCACTTCGATCCGTTCAATCGCTTCAGCAGTGACCTGGCGCCGCAGTTCGCGCGCGGCGTCGACCGCTGGATGAGTATGCCGGCAGGACGGCCAGGGCTTAATCGACGTTTGCAACAACTGCCAGGGCGCATCGGGATCACGGATCACCGCTTCGGGGTCAGCGTCGGGGCAGGTTGCGGCAAACCAGCCCTTGGCCCCTTCCAGGATGTTCGGCGGTCCAGTAAAGCCAAAGCGCGCCAGATCCGCTGCCAATACTCCCGCTTCGGCCGCGCATCCGGCATGTAGATGCTTAGTCATGGCGCCGGCCTCCAAAAACTGCCAGAGGCCGGCGGACTGAGCGCCGGCATTGCCCAGGGCGTGGACGGTCATGGCTATATCGAGGCCTAGCAACGCGGCCGTCGCCATCGCCGAGCCATAGGGTCCACAAGTGCCGGTGTTATGCCAGATGCGGTAATGGGAAGGACCGACCGCCATCCCCACCCGGGTCGTGGCTTCGAATCCCCACAACACCGCCTTGAGCATGGCGTGGCCGCGAATGCCCTCCCGGCCAGCCACCGCCCAGGCGGCTGGTACGACGACGCAACCGGGATGCACGACCGAGGCGCGATGCAAATCGTCGGTTTCCAGAATATGAGTCAGCGACCCAAGCAGAAAGGCGTTGCGTTCAGCGTCAGTCGCTCCGGTCGCGCCTGCCCAGCGCAGTAGAATCGAGCCAGGTTCGCTGATTCGTCCCGCCATGGCATTAGCCATGGCATCCAGCGTTAGCAAGGCGGCCTGTTGCAAATCGGTTGCTGCGACAGGCTTGGCCATAATCAGTTCGGTTAATTGCTGGGTGAGAGTCGGCTTGGACATGATGCGGCGCTCCGGAATCAGATGAAACGAAATAGGTTCTCTCTCCTTAATTGTAGTCTTCTGATCGGAGCGCCTCCCTCAATCCTTCCAGGGACGCTCACATCGCCGGTATTGTTCCCAAATTTCCTTGAACTGACGTTCATGCTGGTCCAGCCGGCAGCCATACCAGCCTTCGATGACTTGCCGAGCTGCAGAAACGGCGTTCAGTTTCGCTTCATCCAGTAAACGGCGCGCCACGCTAATGTCATTCATAATCCCCAAGCAGTCCTGCAAGCGGGACATGGCGCTCAAATACGCCTTGACCGCAGGGGCAGGGTACAGACTGGCGAAAAAATCCAAAGCATAGCGTAATTCCTTGATACGGATGCGCAAGGCGTGCCGTTCCATGGCCGACAATTCCGTAAATGCTTCGCCGCGACTCACCACTTTACGGTGATTTTTTTCGAGCAAGGGTGTGGAAAATCGTAGAATCGGCTCCGCCAGTCGCTCACGCTGTTCATCGCTCAAACCCTCGCGCCAGCCGCGGTGATCCAGCCAGTTGGCAAAGCGTTGCCGCAACAACGGATAGCGCGGCTGTTTCAGCGCCTCGCGTAGCGTTTGATGGTGATGTTGACGGATTGTCGCCGCCTTGGCGCGAAACAGGAGCAGGCCGCGTTTGCGTGGAAAATGGGCAAAAACCGGCGCCATGCCTTCTTCCAGGAATACATCCCAGTCTCGGGCAGGTCCCAGATGCTCATTCAACCAGCGAATATCCTCGACCAGCGCGGCGCTGCCCTCGCGCGGGATTAGGGGACGGAAGGTTTTAAGGCTGGAGCGCAGCCGTCGGAAAGCCACCCGCATTTGATGGACCCCTTCAATTTGACCATCCAGCACTGCCGCACGATTCGCCTCGGCGTGGTTCAGGCATGCGCTGATGATAGCGACAAAAACTTCTTCGCCGGGGGTTTCGACCGTCAATTCAACGGGACTGGCCTTGACGTGGCGTGGCGCGTCCGCCGACTGGCGTTTTTTTGAAGGGCTAGTCATAATAGATTAAATTTATTAACGAAAATAAACAGGAGACTTCATGAGCGACCGTCTGCGCCTCTTCCTCAATCCTTCCCTGCTAGAGAGCGGGTGAACACTGACTTCTAAAGCAAGATAGTCGCGACGCTTAGACCGCAATACAATACCGTTTTTATTCCTTACCCTAAACTGATCATTTGAATTCCACCGAATCGAAACGCCGACGGAGCCGTGACGTTGTGAAACTGCAAATGTTGCTGAGTGTTGTTGTGTTGGTGAGTGTTTGTGCGAGTCCAGTAGCCAGTTGGAGCGCGCCGAATGTGCCGGAGGCGACCCCAGCCGCCACGCCTCCGCCCAAGCGATTCAATTTCGCCGATGTGCGTCGTCGCGCCGAGGTATTGGCTACGCAACCCTTCAAAGTCCCAGGTGACAGCTTGCCCCAATTTTTCCAGATGCTGGATTACGATCAATATCGGGATATCCGGTTTCGCGCGGGTAAAAGTCTATGGCGCAACGAAGCCCTGCCTTTCGAGGTCCAGTTCGTTCCACTAGGATTTTTG
>JAGRHQ010000241.1 GCA_020444905.1 Candidatus Competibacteraceae bacterium | reverse complement strand
AGACAGTGGAAGTCTACTCCCGGAAAGTCCAGGAAGATTTGGCAGAGGTCCAGGAAACGGTAACCGCCCTCGAATCCCGCCTGAGCAGTCAATCCCAGGCGTTCAGCGGCAATTTCGAACAATTCCGTGCTTTGAACACGGAAATCCACGCGCTGCAACAAAAGATGGCGCAGTTGGAAACACCGCAGCAACTGGGCGATATCGACCAGGAACTGGCGGCATATCAGCAGGATATGGCCCAATTACGGGAAGTCGTGGAACAAATCCAGGCGAACTCCCAACCAATGGGAGAGATGATCCAGCAAGGTGGCGCTGAATCGCCGGCTGTGGAAATCGCCGCCCGACTGGACGAGCAACAGGAGCGACTGAATGAACTGGCGGCGACGGTCGAATCCGTGCGCGCCGACGCCAAATCCGCCCAGGAAACCGTGGTGACCATGGCGACCAATGTTGCTAAACGGATCCACGAAATTCAGAATCTGCTGGTTGCAACAGAAACGGCCCAGGGCGAGCGTCTGCAGGAAGTTGAACAGAAACTCATCTGGCTTCAGGCCGCCATGGAAACCATGGACAGTCAAAAAACCAAACCGCGTCGCTGGTTCAGCATGCCGGCTTCATTGACCTCCATCCTGCTGACTGTGGGCGCGGTTGGTCTGGCGCTTCTTGCCGAGGCGGCGTGGATGATTGACTAAACGGGGTTGCGGGCTATGCCGATGGCTTCAAACGACAAATCTCTGCATGATCGCATCAAATTGTTGGGTCGACTGCTCGGCGACACTCTGCGCGACCAGGAAGGCCGCCATGCGCTGGACGCTGTGGAAACTCTGCGTAAGGGCTTTACCGGACTGCGTCGCCAGCCCTCGTCCGCGCTGGAGACGCGCGAACAACTGATGTGCTTCATCGCGGCGCTGAACCCGGAAATGCTTAACCATGTCGTGCGGGCCTTCAGCGCTTATTTCAATCTGGCGAACATCGCCGAGGAAGATTTCCAGCATCAGCAGCGCCGCGATCAAGTGCGGCGCGGCAAGCCGCTGTGGCGCGGCTCCTTTGACGAAACGCTGCGCACGCTGCGCGCCGCCGGCGTCAATGCTGCGCAACTGCAAGCGTTGTTCAATCAGCTCTGCTTCACGCCGGTGTTCACCGCTCACCCTACCGAAGCCAAGCGCCGGGTGCTGCTGGGTGCGCAACGGCGGGTTTTTTTAACCAACGTCAAACTGGACAATCCGGCGCTGAACAAACTTCAGCGCGCCGAAGTCATCGAGGAGCTGCGCAGCCAGATCGAGATTCTCTGGAAAACCGATGAAGTGCGCAGCTACAAGCCGCAGGTGCGCGATGAGATCAAGAACGGTCTTTACTACTTCCGGGAATCTATCTTCCAGGCGCTGCCGGTGATGTACCGCAATCTGGAGCGGGCGCTGAACGCGGTTTATGGCGATGAGGGCGGCAAATCAGTGGTTTCCATCCCTTGTCTGGCGCGTTTCGGTTCCTGGATCGGCGGCGACCGCGACGGCAATCCATTCGTCACTCCGGAAACCACTGCTCTGGCGCTGCGCTTGCAAGCACAGGAAATTCTTCGCGAATATCTTCATCGGGTAGAAGCGCTTAGTCGGCAGCTCACCTGCTCCAGTTCGCTGGTTACGCCCTCACCGGTTTTTACCGCTAGCCTGGATGCAGACGTGCAGTGCATGGGCGCCCTGTTTGCTGACGCGCCCCGGCAATACGCCCAAGAGCCTTACCGGCGCAAGTTGTTTCTGATGTACCACCGGCTGCAACACAATCTGGAACAGGTTCGGGCGCGTATCGAAGAACATCCCGAGACGATTCCTCATCCCTTCTGGGGTTACGATTCCGTCGATAAATTTCTCGAAGATCTGCAATTGATTCGCGATTCACTGGTTGCGCATGGCGATCGCGCGGTCGCAGAAGGCGAATTGAAGGACTTACTGCGCCTGGCCGAGACGTTTGGTTTCCATTTGGCGGCGCTGGATGTGCGCCAGGAATCGGCCCGGCATACCGCAGCGGTCACGGAAATCTTTGCTATGGCGCCCAATCTGCCCGACTATGCGGTTCTGACCGAAGAAGAACGGCTGCGCGCGCTGAATGATCTGTTGTCCCGGCCAGGGACGCCCCTGCTGTACTGCGACTCGTTCAGTCCGGCTACCCAGGAAACGCTGGAGGTATTTCAGGTCATGGCGCGGATGCGGGAGGAAGTCAGCCCGCGCGCCTTCGACAATTACGTCATCTCCATGACCCATGAGGCCAGCCATGTCCTGGAGGTGCTGTTCCTGGCGCGCTTCGCCGGTCTGGTCGGACGACGCGCTGATGGCGAGTGGCATTGCGCTCTGCGCGTCGCTCCTCTGTTTGAAACCATTGCTGACCTGAACCGGGTGGAGACGCTGCTGACCCGCCTGCTGGACCAACCGGTCTATCGGGAACTATTGACCGCTGCCGGTGGGGTACAGGATGTCATGGTCGGCTATTCCGATTCCTGCAAGGATGGCGGCATCCTGGCCTCGAACTGGGGCCTGTACCAAGCGCAACGCCAGGCCGTAGCGCTGACCGCAACGCATGGTTTTGGTTGCCGGCTGTTTCACGGACGCGGCGGCACGGTGGGACGCGGCGGCGGGCCGGTTCACGATGCGATTTTGTCGCAACCCTCCCACACTGTGCAGGGCCAGATCAAGATCACCGAACAGGGAGAGGTGCTGTCCTTCAAGTACCAGAATCTGGAAACCGCCGTCTATGAACTGACGCTGGGTCTGACAGGACTGATGAAGGCCAGCAGGCACTTGATTCAGGAGGTTCCCCCCGATCCGCCGGAAGCAGCGACTGTCATGGCGGAGCTGGCTCGGCATGGCGAAGCGGCTTACCGAAATCTGACCGAACAGACGCCGGGATTTATCGATTACTTCTACGAAGCCACTCCGGTGCGCGAAATTGGCCTGCTGAATCTTGGCTCGCGGCCCTCGCATCGCGCCCAGGATGACCGCTCGAAGTATTCAGTGCGGGCCATTCCCTGGATGTTTGGCTGGGGCCAGTCGCGGCACACCTTGCCGGGCTGGTATGGCATCGGCGCAGCGCTGGCGACTTGGCGCGGCAATGATCCCGAGCGCTTGGCGTTACTACAACGGCTTTACCAGGAATGGCCATTTTTTCATGCGCTGCTCAATAACAGCCAGATGTCGTTAAGCAAGGTTGATGCGGACATTGCCCGCGAATACGCCCGGCTGTGCGAGAGGCCGGAGGTGGAAACCGGCATTTATCAGCGCTTCCAGGTCGAGTATGAACAAACCTGTCGGGAAATTCTCAACGTAGCGCAAGTTGCGACTTTGCTTGAGGAAAGTCCGACGCTGGCCCAGTCGCTGGAGCGGCGCAATCCCTATCTGGACCCGCTGAATCATATCCAGGTCACGTTGCTGCCGCGCTATCGGCAGGCGTTGCTGGAGCATGGCGCGGATTCCCCGGAAGCGGAAATCTGGCTGCGGCCCTTGCTGCGTTCGATCAATGCGCTGGCGGCGGGAATGCGGAACACCGGGTGAGAAGCCGCTGCCAGGTGGATGGAGAACTCTGCGGAATAGGCCCTGTTTCGAGTGGCGGTTGAAGATGGCAGCAAAGCTTTGCCTGACAGAGCAAGTAGGTCGGACATATCCTGTGTCCGACCTACCGATGGTTTAGAACCCCAACGCTTCCATGAAAGCTGTAAATTCGGGCGAGAACAAAAAGCCGCTCATGGCCTGATTGCGCGTCATGCCATTGGCGAGTTGCTCTAACCAGAACGCATAGCCGCCCTCATCCGGTTCCCGTTGGAAGAAGGTGAGATACAGGTTGGTGATGAATTGCCGGTCGGTGGTGTTGCGCCCGAGGTATTCAGCGCTGTTGAAGAAGAAATCAGCCAGGTCGCGGAACACCGGTTTGACATCAATACCTTGCGCCTGGTTTTCAGCAATCCGGTTCAGCCAGAAGGCGAGTCCGCCGGTATCCGGTTCCCGTTCCAGAATCGAGACGTAGTAGTGGGTGATCAGTGTGGTGGCGGCCTCGTTGCCCCCTCCCCCGCCGCAATCACTGCGCAGGATGATACCGCCCACCGCCACCAGTTGCTGGTCGGCGCTCCCGGCTATGCCAGAGAGCAGGGTATCGTAACTTGGGGCGGTTTGGAGTCTCCAAGTGATTCCATCGGTGCTGGTCTGAATGTACCCACCATACCCGAAGACCATGAACTGGCGACCATCCCAGGTTACTCCAAAGGGGTTTTCGTCGGGGATGTATTCACGAGGGGTCCAGACGACGCCATCGGGGCTGGTCAGAATTCGAAAATAGTAATCTGAGAAGCTGTATTGAAACTCTATTACCTAAGCAACCTGTAAAAGATCATCTTCTAATAATGATCTTTCCTTATGAATTCTTCGAAGCATCAGTCGAATTGAAGCTAAATAAACATGGCCTTCACTGGAGGTCGGTTTTCGTTCATAATCTCTATTCAGTCGCCGATAACGACCGAGCCAAGCAAAAGTCCGTTCGACCACCCAGCGTCGCGGCAGCACGTGAAATCCTTGTACGATCTCATTCTTTTTAACGACTTCAATAATACAACCAAAGTGTTGTTTGACCCATTCAATTAAAGCGGCACTGTTATCAGCACCATCCGCCCAGATTTTTTTGATCGTATTCATCATTAAAAATAGAGCAGATAAGACAAAAT
>JAGRHQ010000240.1 GCA_020444905.1 Candidatus Competibacteraceae bacterium | reverse complement strand
GAGATCGAGAAGGCCCATCCCGAGGTCTTCAACGTGCTGTTGCAGCTTCTGGATGACGGTCGGCTCACCGATGGTCAGGGGCGCACCGTGGATTTCCGCAACTGCGTAGTAGTGATGACCTCCAACCTGGGGTCGCAAATGATTCAAGAACTGGCGGCGCAGGATAACTACTCGCTGATGAAGAGCATGGTCATGGCACAGGTAGCGGATCATTTCCGTCCCGAGTTTGTGAACCGGATCGATGAAGTGGTCGTGTTCCATCCGTTAGGCCGCGAGCAAATTCGCGCCATCGCCGATATTCAGATCGGCTATTTGCGGCAACGGTTGGCCGACCGGCATATTGATCTGGAGGTCAGCGCAGCGGCGCTGGATAAACTGGGCGAGGCCGGTTTCGATCCAGTTTATGGGGCGCGGCCCCTGAAGCGGGCGATCCAGCAGGAGCTGGAGAATCCCCTGGCGCGGTGCATTTTGGCTGGGGAATTCGGGCCGGGCGATGTCATCGCTGTGAACGTGGGCCAGGACGGTTTGGCGTTTGGCAAGGGGGGCGGGGTGCAGTTGGGGAAGTAATCCCTCACCCTGATGCAAGTTACCCAACAGCCTGTGTCCAGGATGTTGGGTTTCATGTTCTGCCGACTAAAATGGTTAGCCCTATTTTTATCCAAGACGTTAGTTTTCAGTGTTTTTATTAGCGCTTCTGCATATAGCGCCACCCGTTCAGTCCCCCCTCTTTGGCAAAGGAACTCAAGACAAAATTCTTTTTTTTTAGTTCATTAATGACGGTCGTCGGACTGATGTCTAAAATTCGCGCGGTATCCCGGATTCCACTGCCATTAATCGCCATATCAATAATCTTATTTTTGACTTCAGGAAAATATCCATTATAATCATAGTCTAAAATAAATGTTTTGATAGAGCATTCTGGGTTCTGACAAAGATAGCGTTGTTTTCCATTCCCTGTTTTCCCACGCTTTGAAATGTTGTCATGATGACAAACGGGGCAAAGGACAGGAGTTAAAACCATATTGAAATTCCTTAGAAAAGAATTAAAAATACTTAAGCAAATTCTAGGCTAAAATACAGCATATCCAAGTCTAGAACATTACCCAGCAGGCATCATATTTTCCGGCATTCGCACTGCGATGACTTGGCCACGTGCGCAAACTTCGCCGTTGGCGGTGACCGTGGCTTTCACCACCACCTTGCGCTCTTTGACTTCCTCGATACGACCACGGATTTCCAGCGGTACGCCCAACGGCGTTGGTCGCAGGTACTCGACCTGAAGCGAAGCGGTGACGAAACGCAGGGGAGGTTGACTATCCATCTCTCGCCCAGCGGCGCGATAAGCCGCCGCCGCCGCTGTGCCGGTGCCGTGGCAGTCAACGAGCGAGGCCAGCAGACCGCCATAAACATAACCGGGAATCGCGATGTGATAAGGTTGCGGGGTGAAAGAAGCCACGGTTTCCTCGCCATCCCAGTAGCTCTTGATCTGGTGACCATGTTCGTTGAGCCGGCCACAACCATAGCAATGGCTGAGTTCCTTGGGATAAAAATCTTGAAAAGCTTTTGAATTCACAGAAATATCTCCTGGATAGGCGCCAGTGTGATCCTGAACTGGCGGTAAGTTTCCCGCTGCTGGACGCGCAGCAGGAGGCGAAAGTCAAAACTGACTGATGAAAGACTAAAAACGGCTGAAATATTTTGTAATACAATAATAATCCATTATCCATCGGCTGCACCGGTTTTTTTATTATCCTCAATCAATCTTTACGTCATGTCAGATTATCGAAAGAAGATTGGCGCAATACTGCACCATCCGATTACTGCTTGGGTAATTCTGTTCTGCTCAGTGATTCTAACCGCAGCCGCTTGGCATATCTCTGAAAAATTTGTTTATCAACGCGCTGAGGATCGCTTTTATTTCCAAACTGAGGATATTAAGGAAGCGATCCTCAAACGCATGATTGAGTATGAGACCGTTTTACAAGGAGGATTAGGGCTGTTTGCCGCATCAGAAAACGTCACTCGGGAAGAATGGCGCACTTATGTCAGCAAGTTGAAAATTGACCGTTATTATCCTGGAATTCAGGGCATCGGGTTCAGCCTGGTCGTTCCGCCCCAGGACAAGGCGGCGCACATCCAGCAAATCCGCGCTCAGGGATTTTCAGATTATACGCTTTACCCCGAAGGCGAACGAGAGATTTATACAGCGATTATTTACCTGGAGCCCTTCGCCGGACGGAATCTGCGCGCTTTCGGCTACGATATGTTTTCCGAACCCGTGCGCCGATCCGCCATGGAGAAAGCCCGAGATACAGGCGAACCGGCCTTGTCCGGCATCGTGACCTTGGTGCAGGAAACCAATCAGGATATTCAGCACGGCTTCCTGTTATATATTCCTTTGTATCGCAATGGAGCGCCCACCCAAACCATCGAGCAACGCCGCGCCAATCTGCGGGGCTATGTCTACAGTCCCTTTCGCGTCAGGGATTTAATGGAGGGAATTCTGGACGCCGGGATGGCCGGCATTGATCTGCAAATTTACGACGGCGCAACACAGACTCTCGACCGGCTGCTGTTCGACAGCAACCCGCATGACCGTGAGCGCGAACTGGACGAGCCACCGGTGTTTTCCCGCACTCTGCACATTTCACCAGCGGGACGCACCTGGACTCTTTCCTTGTATGTGCATTCCGGCTACATTTCCGCTGCGGAAGCCAGTCAGCCGCTGATTGTGGCAATCGGCGGCATTGTTATTGATTTGCTGTTGTTTATCATTATCGGGTCTGTTTCCAGACAACATAAATCCGTCCGGGCGTTGGCCCAAAGAATGACGGAGGACTTGCAACACGCCAACCTGGCGCTGATGAAGACCGAAAATGATTTGAATCGCGCGCAAACAGTGGCTAAAACTGGCAGTTGGATTCTCGAAATCGCGACCGGCTGTTTCCAATGGTCGGCTGAAACCTACCGTCTGTTCGGTTACAAGCAGGGCCAGGCGATTACCCTGGAAGATTTCGTCAGACGACTCCATCCGGATGATCGTGGCGCCGTCCTGGCCGAGTGGGACCAAGCGCTGGAGGGAAAACCGTATAACATTGAGCATCGTATCGTCGTTAATGACAAAACGCTTTGGGTCCGCGAGCGCGCTGAATTGACCTTCGATGCAACGGGCCATCCCGTGACCGGAATCGGCACGGTGCAAGATATTACTGAGCCCATGCGGATTAGAAATGCGCTCAAAGCGAGCGAACGAAATTACGCGACCCTGGCCGAGGCGGCTCCCGTAGGTATTTACCGCACCGATGCGGCGGGCGGTTGCCTCTATGTGAATCGGTTGTGGTGTGACATCACCGGGATCCCTGCTGAAGACGCCTATGGCAGCGGCTGGACTTATGCGATTCATCCGGAGGACAAACCGATGGTGATCCACCACTGGCGCGAGGCGACGAAAACGCTCACGCCTTTTCGCCTGGAGTACCGATTTCTTCGGCCCAATGGCGAAGCAACCTGGGTGTTGGGCCAGGCGGTTCCCGTACTTAGCGAAACAGGCGAATTAACGGGTCATGTTGGCGCGATCACCGATATGACTACGAAAAAGCAAGCTGAGCTGGAAATGGAGAAAGCGCGGCGACTGGCGGAAGAAGCCAACCGCGCCAAGAGCGAGTTTCTGGCGAACATGAGCCATGAGATTCGCACCCCGATGAACGTGATTATTGGCATGAATCACCTGGCTCAGCAAACCGATCTTTCCGCCAAGCAACGCGATTACCTGGTGAAGATCGACCAGTCCGCTCAATTGTTGCTTAGCATCATCAACAATATTCTGGACTTTTCCAAAATCGAAGCCAATCGCCTGGAATTGGAGCAGGTGGTCTTTCCACTAGCGAGCGTACTTGAACCATTGACCACATTAGCGACGCTCCCCCAGCGCGACCAACCCCTTCGCTTCAGCTTGACGGTGGATGCCGATGTTCCGCCGCGACTGCAGGGCGATCCATTGCACCTCAGTCAGATCCTCAACAATTTGATCAGCAATGCCGTAAAATTCACCGAAGCCGGTCAGGTCACGGTCCAGGTGCAGCGGCGCGATCAACAGGACGGCCATGTGACGCTCGACTTCATTGTCAGCGACACCGGCATCGGTATGCCGCCCGCGCAACTGAACCAGTTGTTCCAGCCTTTCGTACAGGGTGAAAGCTCCACCACCCGGCGTTTCGGCGGAACGGGGCTGGGATTGGCGATCAGTCAGCGTTTAGCCAGGCTGATGCACGGGGACATCCAGGTAGAAAGCCAAGCGGGTCAGGGCAGTGTGTTTACGGTTACTTTGCCGTTTGGCATAGGTCAAACTGGCGAAAACGAACCTGTAGGCATCCTGCCCCCGGACTGGAAGCAGCAATTGACGGGCAAGCGCGTTCTAGTGGTGGAAGATCATCATCTCAATCAGCAGGTCACCTACGGATTCCTGCGTCACTTGGGAATGATCGTGGATTGTGTAGGCAATGGCCAGCATGCCGTGCAACAGATTCAGTCCGCCAGCAACTATGACGTGGTGCTCATGGACTTGCAGATGCCGGTCATGGATGGTTTCGAGGCGACCCGGCGGTTGCGCAAACGCTTCTCCGCCGACCAGTTGCCGATTATCGCTATGACAGCCAGCGCCTTTGATAAAGATCGCGCCCGCTGCCTGGAGATTGGCATGAATGATCATATCGCCAAGCCGTTTGA
>JAGRHQ010000023.1 GCA_020444905.1 Candidatus Competibacteraceae bacterium | reverse complement strand
CAGGATATTGACAAAAATCAGAAATCCCATCGTTCCGCCAGGCAAATCGAGCAGCAGATGCTCGACCCACAAATCACCGTCGACCCCACGAAACACCAGACTGAACACGCTAGAGCCAATCAGGATAAAGATCACAAAACTGGCGATCTTCGCAGTGGAATGCAGGGATTCCGTGACCATCCTGCGATTCAGCTTGCCCTTGGAGAGCGCCAGCAGCAACGCGCCCACTGCGCCCATGGCTCCGCCTTCGGTCGGCGTGGCCCAGCCGATGAAAATAGTCCCTAGCACTAGAAAAATCAGTAAAAGCGGCGGAATCATCGCCACGATCACCCGCTTGAACAACCCCCAACCACGCAGAGTGCGCGCTTTCGGCGGCAAGGCCGGGGTCAGATGCGGTCGGAACAACGTATTCAGCAGCACCCAACCCACGTACATCGCGCCTAGAATCAGGCCGGGCAATACCGCACCCTTGTACATATCGCCGACGGAACGGCCCAGCACGTCCGCCATCACGATCAGCACCAGCGAGGGCGGAATAATTTGCGCCAGGGTTCCGGATGCGGCAATGACCCCGCAAGCCAGCGATTTGTCATAGCCGTAACGCAGCATGATCGGCAGCGAGATCAGCCCCATCGCAATCACCGAGGCGGCAACCACGCCGGTCGTGGCTGCCAGTAGCGCGCCGACGAAGATCACAGCAAACGCCAATCCGCCGCGAATGTTGCCGAACAACTGACCAATGGTATCCAATAAATCTTCGGCCATGCCGCTGCGCTCCAGCACTAGGCCCATGAAGGTGAAAAACGGGATCGCCAGCAGGATCTCGTTCTTCATGATGCCGAACACACGATCCGGCAAGGCTTGCAGCAGATTGGGCGTGAGCAGACCCAGTTCAATGCCAATCAAGCCGAACACCATGCCGACCGCCGCCAGTGAGAACGCGACCGGGTAGCCGATCAGCAGAAACAGCATGAGTGCTGAAAACATGATCGGCGCCATGTTGGCGATCAGGAATTCAGCCATGTCAATGTCCTCCGTGGAAGGTTGGCATGGGCCGGTTGCCGGTCAAGACAGCAATATTTTTGATGATCTCAGACAGTCCTTGCAGGCTAAGGAGAGCGAATGAGACTGGAATCGCTAGTTTCAGCGGCCACCAGATCAGGCCGCCCGGATCGGGCGAGGCTTCGCGGGTCTGGAAAGAAATCAGAAAGTAATTCCAGGAATCGGCCACGATCAACAGGCAGACCGGCAACAGGAAAAACAATCCACCCAGGATGTCAATCCAGACTCGCGCAATCGGCGGCAAGCGCGACGATAGGACGTCGATCCGCACATGGCCGCCTTGTTGCAGCGTCCAGGCCGAGCAGAACAGAAACACCAGGCCGAACATGAACCATTGCGCTTCCAGCAAGGCGTTCGATCCCCAGTCAAAGGCATAGCGCAGGGTAGCGGCGGTGGCGCTGGTCAAGGTGCAAAACAGGATCAGCCAGGTCATCCAGCGACCGATCATGGAATTCAGGGCGTCAATGGCCGCCGCGATGCGAAGCAAAAACTTCATGCGGTCTCCTTGGACGAAATAGGTGTGGCGAGGCGGATAGTTCAGCCCTCTCTCTAGCCCTTCTCCTACCAGCGGGCGAGGGAAATGCACGGCTACAATTAGTCATTACAGCTTCCAGCAAGTGTAGTTGCTGGGCATGGACCTGCCACGCGCTGGCCAGAGAAGGAAGGACATTTACTGGTAAAATAAACCTGCCCTCTTGAAGTTTCCATCACCCTTCGTTCAGGACATAATCTATGCGCTATCAGGACTTACGCGATTTCATCGCTCAACTGGAACAGCTTGGCGAGTTGAAGCGTATTCGGATCGCCATCGATCCTCATTTGGAAATGACCGAGATTTGTGATCGAGTATTGTGCGCCGGCGGGCCGGCGATTCTCTTTGAAAATCCTAAAGGTCATACGATCCCAGTGCTGGGCAATCTGTTCGGCACACCGCGCCGGGTGGCGCTGGGCATGGGTGCTGATGATGTGGACGCCTTGCGGGAAGTGGGCAAGCTGCTCGCGTTTCTCAAGGAGCCTGACCCGCCAAAAGGGATGCGCGACGCCTGGGAGAAGCTGCCCATCTTCAAGAAAGTGTTGGATATGGCGCCGAAAAAGGTAGGTCGTCCGCCTTGTCAGCAGCGCGTGATCGAAGTTGCTGATGTCGATCTGGCGCGGTTGCCAGTGCAACACTGCTGGCCGGAAGATGCCGGGCCGCTGATCACCTGGGGGCTGGTCGTCACGCGGGGACCGAACAAGCCGCGTCAGAATCTGGGTATCTATCGCCAGCAGGTCATTGGACGAAACAAGGTTATCATGCGCTGGCTGGCTCATCGGGGCGGCGCGCTGGATTTCCGCGACTGGCAACAGGCCTGGCCCGGCGAACCCTTTCCCATCGCCGTAGCGCTGGGCGCGGATCCAGCAACGATTCTAGCGGCGGTGACGCCGGTGCCCGATACGCTGTCGGAATACGCCTTCGCCGGGTTGCTGCGGGGATCGCGCACGGAATTGGCGCAATGTCTGAACAGTGATTTGCAAGTACCGGCCAGCGCGGAGTTCGTGCTGGAAGGGCATATCGCGCCGGGCGAAACGGCGCTGGAGGGGCCGTTTGGCGACCATACCGGTTATTACAATGAAGCCGATCACTTCCCGGTATTCACCATTGACCGCATCACCCATCGCGAAAACCCGATTTACCACAGCACCTACACCGGGCGACCGCCGGATGAACCTGCCATTCTTGGCATGGCCTTAAATGAAGTGTTCGTGCCGATTCTGCAAAAGCAGTTTCCTGAAATTGTCGATTTTTACCTGCCGCCGGAAGGCTGTTCCTACCGATTGGCGGTGGTGGCGATGCGCAAGCAGTATCCGGGACACGCCAAGCGGGTGATGCTGGGCGTGTGGTCGTTCCTGCGGCAGTTTATGTACACCAAGTTCGTGATCGTCGTCGATGAGGACGTGAACACCCGCGATTGGAAGGATGTCATCTGGGCGATGACCACCCGCATGGACCCGGCGCGGGATACAGTGATTATCGAGAATACGCCGATTGATTATCTGGACTTTGCTTCCCCAGTATCAGGACTCGGTTCAAAAATTGGCTTTGATGCGACCAGTAAATGGCCGGGCGAGACGACGCGGGAATGGGGCCGACCCATTGCGATGAGTATTGAGGTGAAACAACGGATCGATGCGCTGTGGGGGGAGTTGGGGTTGTAACACTGACGAACCGAACGAATGAATATGCTTCTAAACAGGCTATATCCAAAATCCAAGAAATGAGTCGATCAATGCCTTATCACGTCACTATCCGGCCGAGCGGCCACGAGTTCCAGGTTGCAGATCATGAAGCGGTGCTGGACGCCGCCCTGCGCGAAAAGGGTAGCGTCCTGCCCTATGGTTGCCGCAACGGAACCTGCGGTTCCTGCATGGGCAAGCTCCTGTCTGGTCAGGTCGTCTATCCCGAGGGTCGTCCCCCAGCGCTCAGCGTGCGCGAAGAAGCTGAAGGCAAGGCGTTGCTCTGTCAGGCGCGACCCGCCTCCAACCTGGTGATCGAGGCGCGCGAGGTGAAAATCGGTGGCGATATTCCGGTAAAAATTCTGCCTTGCCGGGTGGAACAACGGGAATTGCTGGCGCCGGATGTCATGCGGCTGTACTTGCGGCTACCGAGCGCTGAGCGTCTGCAATTCCTGGCGGGCCAATACATCGACATTCTACTGGCCGATGGGCGGCGGCGCGGGTTCTCGCTGGCTAATCCGCCCCACGCCGATGGTTTGTTGGAACTGCACATTCGCCATGTGCCAGGCGGTTTTTTCACCGGTTACATCTTTGAACGTATGAAGGACAAGGCGCTGTTGCGCTTTCAGGGGCCACTGGGAACGTTCTTTCTGCGCGAGGATTCGCCACGCCCGGTTATTTTGATAGGCGGCGGCACCGGTTTCGCGCCGTTAAAGGGTATGTTGGAGCACGCCTTTCATATCGGCTGGGATCGCCCGCTGCATCTGTACTGGGGCGCACGAGCTAAAGTGGATTTATATCTGGATACGTTGCCGCAGGGCTGGAGGGAGGAACACGCCAGCTTTCACTATACCCCAGTGCTGTCGGAACCGCGCCCCGAGGATGATTGGGAAGGCCGGATTGGGTGGGTGCATGAAGCGGCTGCCGCGGATTATCCCGACCTCAGCGGCTACGACGTTTACATGAGCGGCCCACCACCGATGATTGAGGCCGCCAAGCCGGTTTTTGCAGCCCAAGGGTTGCCCGCTGAACAGTTGTTTTACGATTCCTTCGATTTTTCAGCGCAATAAGATGGATATGCGGAATTGCGAGTGAGACGCAGTCAGCCCACTACGTTGCTCCCTAAAGACGTCATCACTTGATTCAGGATTTGCAAAGCGTCAGAAAAATGCAACCGCTCGATCTGTTGACCAACGGGTTGTAATTGCTGACGGATCTGTGGATCAGCGATTTGCCGCATCAGTTCCGCGAAGTAGCTTTTAGCTTTCAAGTCGCGCGCGGTGAGCAGTTCCGCCAGGACGGCGACCTGCGCGGCCCAGGGTTCCCGCTCCGACAGCAGGGGTTGATTCGCCCGCACGTCATGGGACACCTCGATTTCGCCCGTGGTTTCAGTCCTTGAATTGAGTTGATCGATTCCGGTCAAAACCTCTTGCCATCGCGCTTCCGCATAACGGAAGTGCAAGCGAATATCGTCAGCACCCTCAATAATTGCTCGCTCCAGCCGCCGCATCGCCTGCTCCAAGGATGTCGCGGCAAGATTTCCCGCTACTCCAGCCAGGGCATGCGCCCGGTGCGCCGCCTGCTCCCTGTCGCCGGCGTCCAGGGCCACCTGGATTTCGGCCAGCGCCGCGCCATGTTGATCAGGAAGCCGGGCCAGGAGTCGCCGATAGAGTGCTTCGTTGCCGCCAACCCGCTGGAGTCCAGCGGCTAGGTCAAGACCGGGCGCGGCATCAGGCAAAACGGGCGCAATGGCCGGCTCCGGCAAGGTTTCAGTCTCAACCTCCGAGTCTGCATGCAAGGCCGGTTGTTCAGAAACAGAGGGTAGACTCTTAATCCATTTTTGCAATTTTTGAAACAAAATAAACACATTAATAGGCTTGGCCAGGTAGTCGTTCATGCCAGCCGCCAGGCAGCGTTCTCGCTCGCCGGCCAGCACATTGGCGGTCATCGCAATAACCGGCAGGTCGGTAAAGCGCTTATCCGCACGCAACCGCTGGATCGTTGCGTAGCCGTCTAGCACCGGCATTTGCAAATCCATCAACACGATGTCAAATTCACCGGGATTCGCCTGAATCGTTTCCAGCGCCTCCTGCCCATGATCAGCGACTTGGACGCGCAACCCTGCTTGATGCAGTATCTCCGCCGCTACTTCCTGATTGATCGGTTGGTCCTCGACCAGCAATACCTGCGCTCCACGCAGCCGCTGCATTTCTTTAAGCACATGACTCGATTCCTGCCGAGTTTCCACCTCTTCCGGTTCGGCATGACCAAATGTTGCAGTAAAATGAAACATACTGCCTTGATCCGGAGCGCTGGTGACAACGATGCGCCCATCCATCATCTCCACAAGGCGCTGGCTGATGACCAGACCCAGGCCGGTGCCGCCAAACCGTCGGGTGATGGAAGTATCCGCCTGATTGAACATCTGAAATAGCCGGCTTTGCTGCTCTGGCGTCATGCCAATGCCGGTGTCCCGAATCGAGAATTCCAAGCGAATCTGTTCCGGAAAATTTTCTATGACATGGATAGAGATTACGACCTCGCCTTGTTCAGTAAACTTGATCGCGTTTCCCACCAGATTCAACAGGATTTGACCCAGGCGATGCGGATCGCCGCGTAGATATTTGGGCGTTCGCTCGTCCTGATGAAACGTGAGCGCCAGTCCTCTTTCAAGGGCGCGAAAGCCTACAATGCTGCGGATTCGATCAAGAACCGCCTGCAAATCAAAGGGGATGTTGTCCAGATCGATATGTCCCGCTTCGATTTTGGAGAAGTCCAGAATATCGTTGATGATGGTTAACAAGGTATGGGCCGAATGCTCCATCTTGTTGAGGTGATTTCTCAGCTTCGGCGACAGCTTATTTTGTTGCGTCAGATAGAGCAGTCCTTGAATAGCGTTGATCGGAGTACGGATTTCATGGCTCATATTGGCCAGAAACTGGCTTTTGGCCTGGTTGGCTTCTTGCGCTTCCTGTTCCGCCCGTTGTCGCTCAAAAACCTCACGGCGCAAGCGACGCCCCAAGGACAGCACCCAACGCCAGACTACCAACAACAGTATGAGGATGAGCACGAATTCGGCGATCAGGGTTTGGCGAATGTCCTGCTCCAAGGTCTGAAAAAACTGAGGACTGACGCGAAACCGGGCGATACCCAGAAATTCGTCAGTCAACGGGGCGTAGAGGGGAATTGGAATACAGAAACAATCTGGATAATCCATTTGCCCGCGTTGCAAATCCAGGGTATTAGCGGCGGCAGGAACGACGTCATAGTCCAGTTCCAATGCGAGTCCGACAATCAGCGGCTGATGTGTCGCCGGATCGGCGGCGAGTAAAATCTTATCCATCGCCGCTTCGACTTCGCCAACGGAAACGGGATCGCCGCGCGGCTGCAGAACTTCCGCCAAGGGAACCGCCTGCGCTTGGGCCAACAGTTTGGCGTTGGTCTCGGCGGCCAATAGTAAACGGGGTTGCAAAAGTACAAACCAGTAAAAGGCAGTGACTCCTCCGACCGCCAGCGCGAGTAATAGAAACGACAGGGTGAGCTGGAAAACAATTTGACCGATCTGTCGCCGGACGCGATGACCCTGATCCTCACCACGACTCATGAATTTTGGCTACCTTCAACAGGAGACTTTTCAGTCGAATGCCGGATCGCTTGAGGGTGGTCTGGTTGATGTAAGGCAGAACCCGTACTTCAATAGCCAAACCTGCTAAAACACCTTTTTCTACATGTCCCTCGAAAGGTGAAAACACGACCCGCTGGTGATCAATGCCATATTGAATCACTTCCTCCAGCACAGGGTCCGGCAGCGATTGCACCAGATAAATGGCGGCCGGCGCCTGCTCTTGCAACGCTCCGAGATGAGCGCCATCTACAAGAGTGACCTGGACAGGATAATGTTTGATTCTGCCTTGTGCGTTGCCATGCCCGGATGCTTGCAGCGCTGTGGCGAATTCTTCGGCTTTTTGTCGATCGCTCCAATAGAGTAACGCCAACTCCAGCCGGCCTTGCGCATTGACTTTTTGTTCCAGATCCTTATCCGCCGCCAGCAGGGCGCGAAACAACCGCAGCCCAATTTGCACCCGCTGTTCTTGCGGATCGCCTAGCGCGCCATACGAAGCGCTCAGCAGGCTCAGCAGGATGCCCAGCAATAGCGCTAAACGCCTGGATTGGGTGCAGTCAAACATTGCACACGGATTACTGTGACTTTTCCCAGTGGGCGAGGTTAAAAATCATACGAGATCTGTCCCCAGACGAGGCTGTTGGGGAAGTCACTGCTGGTCACGCGTCCCGGTTCGCTTACCAGGAATTGCTGATCAACTTGCAGCAGATTGCGCACACCAAACCGCAGGGTCAGTCCTTGGGTCCAGACATCAAACAGGCTTAAAGTCAGCGCGACGCGATGCTCAGGGTCGGTATCGATGCTCTCGGCATGACGCGCGCCCACATAGTTCCAGTACGCGGCCAGCAGCACATGCTCGGCAGGGCGGTAAAACAACGCCAGATTGCCCAACCAATCCGCAGTGCTGGGGTTTTCGCCAATTGCTTCTCCACCCAATAGGTAAGGGTGAAGACCGGACTGGCTGTCGGCATACGAGAGATTAAACCAGGACTTGAACCGGGGAGACCATTGCTGTTCCCACTCAAATTCCATGCCGGTTACTTCTGAAGCGCCGGTATTGACAAAAGTATGCGGCGGCGGCAGCTTTATAAAGTTGATATGATCATCAATTTTTGAATGAAACCATGTCAACCGGACAGTCCGATTTGCCCTATGGTAGATATAGCTTAACTCGGAGGTGCCGATCTTTTCAGTGTCAAGGTTAGAGTTAAAATCCGGTATAAAAAGCTCCCAGAAAGTCGGCGCCCGGTAGCCACTAGCATATTGGGCTTTCCAAATATGTCCCTCAGCAGCCTGCCATACGGCGGCTAAACGTGGACTCCAGAAGTCCTGATCTAGATCGTCGCGGTGATCAAAGCGCAGCCCGGCCGTGAGTGTGAGTCGGTCGGAGGCCTCATATTGATCCTGCAGGCTGATCCCGTAATAACGTCGATTGACATCATAGATTATTCTGGGGCGAAAATCGGGCGGGGCGGGCACGAGACCTCTACGGGCTTGCTCAGTGCGATCGTCCGTGTATGACAACTGTAGCAACCACTGATGGCGCTCCATCCCTTGCCATGTGAGTTCCATGCGGCCCTCCCAGGCATGTCCTAGGAAATGCTCAAGTCCTTCCTCGAAATCATTATTGAGATAACCGAGAGAGAAACGTAACTGTGCGTCATGCGCCAGATCGAGGGATTGGCGCGCGATAAGGGTTTCCGTATGTTGATCGCGGCTGACGCCCTGATCAATGGCATAGTCTTCGTTAATCCCTTGCGCCGTCAGTTCAAAGCCCCGGTGCGCGAACTTGAGGATTGCCGATTGTTGATCGTTCTTCACGTTAACACCGACCGGCGCCTCCACCGAATGGCCCGCCACACCGGCGATGTTGAGGCTCAAGCGCGTTACCCCATCTTCGCTTTGATCGGCATACAGACCGCTGACGGTCATCGTGCCATGCTCATCCACGCGCGTAGTGACTTGAGAGGTTTGTTGCCGGGTCAGGATATTCAGTACCCCATAGTAGGCGAAATCCCCATAGAGCAGCGCATTGGGACCGCGGATGAATTCGATGCGATCCACTTGTTCGATAGGTAATGAAAGTGCTTGAGAAGTCAGCCCGGAACTTTCCCGGCTCATGGGTGAGGAGTTCAACAGCACCTTGATATTTCCAGAGTTGAACGGGGAGGTAAATCCGCGAACCCCAACGAAAAGCTCGCCACTTCTGCCTTGAAGAAGCATTACGCCCGGAATCAGCGCCAGCGCATCCCACACCGTGCGCATGCCCAAGGTTTCCAACTCCCGGCCCTGGAGTACGGTCACCATGCCCGGCACGTAATCCACATTCAAGCGGCTTTTGGTGGCGATTTCCGTACTTTCATCCAGTACCTGCATCAACTCGCCTAACCAGGCTTCATCTTGACTGTCCGAATTTGCCGCTAAATTAACCAGGGCTTCCTCGGCTCGCAGAGCAAAAGTACAAACGACCAGCAAAAACATTCCTGCCGATGTCAGCCAGAACTTTGGTTGATTACCCATTATTGATTCCCCACGACCCGGTTCCTCCCCATTTTTTTAGCCTGATACAGATGTTGATCGGCTTTTTCGATCAAGGCTTGGGGGTCAACATGTTGATCGGGTTCCAGAGTCGCCACGCCCATGCTGACGGTTACGAAAGAATGCTCGGGCGAGCGGGCATGGTCGAGACGCAGGGACGCTACCTGCCGCCGTAATCGTTCTGCAACGACCAGGGCGTCTGCATGATCAGTCCCCAAAAGCACGCAAGCAAATTCTTCGCCGCCATAACGAGCCGCCAAATCGGTGCGGCGGGTTAATCCACTCGCCAGAGTAGTTGCAACGCGCTGCAAACAGTGGTCGCCGGCGACGTGACCGTAATGATCATTGTAAGCCTTAAAATGATCTACATCCGCCAGAATGAGCGACAGCACCGTTCTGGAGCGCGCGACATGAAGCCATTGGATTTCGAGAAATTCATCGAAGCGGCGGCGGTTGGCGATCCCGGTCAAACCATCAGTCATCGAAAGCCTGGCCAGATAGTCCCTGTAGCGCTTCAGCTCCAAATGGATGCCCACCCGCAACCTGACGATGCCGGGGCGCACCGGCTTGGTTAGGTAATCGACAGCGCCCAAGCGCAAGCCGATCTCCTCATCTTCTTCCTGGTCCTTGGCGGTCACGAAAATCACCGGTATTTCGCGAGTCAACGGATCCTGTTTGAGCCGCTCGCAAACCTGGTATCCATTCATGCCCGGCATAACGACGTCCAGTAAAATCAAATCCGGCGACTGCTCTCGCACCACGGTCAATGCCTCCGGACCATTAGTAGCGAATAGAATTCGATAGCGGTCGAACAGTGCATTGTTAAGAATCTCAATATTTTCAATCATATCGTCGACCACCAGGAGAGTCGCCTGATGTTCAGCGGGTAGGGTCATTTGCACTCCTCAACGTTGCAGAACGAACGAAACCCCTTTCCGGCGCGGCGTCACCGATCCCTTAGTCGCAAGAAGACCGCTGAACTAATTATAAGACCTCAAGCAGCGATAGCGTCCCGCCTAGCGCCGCTATCCGTGCGATGCTATAGTTTTCGCTATCATAATCGTTCGATTCTTGCCATGACTCGCAAACTCTATATTCAGACTCACGGTTGCCAGATGAATGAATACGATTCCGCCAAAATGGTGGACGTATTGCGCGCCGCCTGCGGTCTTGAACGCACCGATCAGCCGGATCAGGCCGACGTACTGCTGCTCAATACCTGCTCGATCCGCGAAAAAGCCCAGGAAAAAGTCTTCTCGTTGCTGGGAACCTGGAAGATACTGAAAAGTCAGCGGCCTGATGTCGTGATTGGCGTGGGCGGCTGTGTAGCGAGCCAGGAAGGCGAAGCATTGCGCGAACGCGCCCCTCAGGTCGACGTCGTGTTCGGCCCGCAAACCCTGCACCGTCTGCCGGAAATGCTGACTTCCGTCTGGGCCGACCGGCAACCCCAAGTGGATGTCTCTTTCCCGGAAATCGAAAAATTCGACCGCCTGCCGGAGCCGCGCGCTGAGGGACCGACCGCTTTCGTGTCGATCATGGAAGGTTGCAGCAAGTACTGCACCTTCTGTGTCGTACCCTATACCCGAGGCGAGGAAGTCAGTCGACCTTTCGATGATGTGCTGGCCGAAGTCGTGGCGCTGGCCGGGCAAGGTGTGCGTGAGGTCAATTTGCTTGGGCAAAACGTCAACGCTTACCGGGGACCGATGAGCGACGGCGATGTAGCCGATCTGGCGTTGCTGATTGAACACGTCGCCGACATCGACGGCATCGACCGCATCCGCTACACCACCTCGCATCCGGTGGAGTTCTCCGACCGATTGATCGAGGTTTACGCGCGCGTTCCGCAACTGGTCAACCACTTGCACCTGCCGGTGCAAAGCGGCTCCGATCGCATCCTGTCCATGATGAAACGCGGCCATACCGCCCTGGAATACCAGGAAAAGGTAAATAAGCTACGCACCGTGCGTCCCGATCTCAGCTTGTCTTCAGATTTCATTGTCGGCTTTCCTGGAGAAACTGACCAAGATTTCGCGGCCACGATAGCTTTGATCGAGGAACTGCATTTCGATCACAGCTTCAGCTTTATCTACAGCCCCCGGCCCGGCACGCTCGCCGCTAATTTGCCCGATCCCACGCCGATGACCGTTAAAAAAGAACGGCTGGCGCAACTTCAGACCCGACTGGAAAGCGGCGCTTGCGCCATCAGCCAACAGATGGTCGGCGCGGTGCAACGGGTGTTGGTGGACCGCTTCTCGCGCAAGAACCGCCAACAATTATCGGGGCGCACCGAAAATAACCGGGTGGTCAACTTCGACGGACCCGCCAGCCTGATCGGCGGTTTCGCTGAGGTCGCCGTCACCGAAGCGTTGCCTAACTCGCTGCGTGGCCGGTTAGTCGCCTCCCTGGAACGGCCCGCACTGAAACACGCCTGCTGAGCCACTCTTACCCCCTTGAATACCCCAACCCATTTTCAGGATTTGCTGCTCGAACCCACCGATAACGCCCGCTTGGCCAATCTTTGCGGGCATCTGGATGAACATCTGCGCCAGATCGAACGCCGGCTCGGTGTGGAAATCAACAATCGTGGTCACGAATTCCGGGTTATCGGCGATCCGGTGATCGTGACCATGGCCGTCGCCGTGTTGGAAGCCCTGTATCGTAGCGCTGGCGAAGAAACGCTGACTCCGGCCCAGGTTCACCTGTTCCTGCAAGAGGCGGGTGCGGACGCACTGACCGAGATTCAGGAGCTGGACACCGATGAAGTGCTAATCCGCACCCGGCGCGGGTTGATTCGCGGGCGAGGTCCCAACCAGCAGCGTTATCTGTGGAATATTCAGCACAACGACCTGAATTTCGGCGTGGGTCCAGCCGGCACCGGCAAGACTTACCTCGCCGTCGCCTGCGCGGTGGATGCCCTGGAAAGTAGCGCCGCCCGCCGATTGGTTCTCGTGCGCCCGGCGGTAGAGGCGGGCGAACGGCTCGGTTTCCTGCCTGGCGACATGGCGCAGAAAATCGATCCCTACCTGCGACCACTCTATGACGCCCTGTATGAAATGCTGGGTTTCGAGCGCGTCGCCAAACTCATTGAACGGAACATCATCGAAGTCGCGCCGCTGGCCTTTATGCGCGGTAGAAGCTTGAACGATTCGTTCATCATTCTCGACGAAGCGCAGAATACGACGGTGGAACAAATGAAAATGTTCCTGACCCGCATTGGCTTCGGCTCAACTGCCGTGGTCACCGGCGACGTGACCCAGGTGGATCTGCCGCGCCACATTCAATCCGGACTACGCCAGGTTCTACAAGTGCTCAAAGAGGTAGAAGGCATCAGCATCACCTTTTTCAACGCCCGCGATGTGGTGCGCCACCCGCTCGTTCAGCGCATTGTTAATGCCTACGCCCGCTATGAACAGGATAACCCCACATGACTTTGGAACTGGATCTGCAAATTGCTTTGGAAATGCCCGGATTGCCGACTGAAACTGATTTTCGCCGCTGGGCCGAAGCGGCGCTTATCGGCGCGGACTATCCAAAAGACGCTGAACTCACTATTCGCGTGGTCAACGAAGCGGAAATCACTGCGCTGAATGAGACCTACCGTCACAAGCAAGGACCGACCAATGTGTTGTCTTTCCCCTTCGAAACGCCACCGGGTATTGAAAGCGCATTATTAGGCGACGTAGTGATCTGCGCGCCGGTGGTGTTGCGTGAAGCGGTCAGCCAGGAAAAATCTTCAGAAGCGCATTGGGCGCATCTGACTCTTCATGGCGTTTTGCACCTGCTGGGCTATGATCATGATGAGGCGCAAGCTGACATCATGGAGTCCCTGGAAATCCGTATTCTGTCCGATCTCGGCTATGCCGATCCTTATGGAGACCCCCCAGACCGATCATGAACGACGAACGATCCGAACCGAGTCCCAAATCGTGGCTGGAACGTTTAAGCCTCGCCCTGATGGGCGAACCCAAGGACCGGGATGCACTGATAGACATGTTGCGCGATGCGCAACAGCGCGAATTGCTGGACACCGACGCCCTGACCATGATGGAGGGCGTCATGAAAGTGTCGGAACTCCAAGTGCGGGATGTTATGATTCCCCGCGCGCAAATGGTCATTCTGGAGAATGACTGGAGTCTGGAACGGCTCATCGCCGAAATCGTCGAATCCGGCCATTCCCGCTTGCCGGTTATTGACGAAAACAAGGACAACGTCATCGGCATCCTGATCGTCAAGGATTTACTCGCGCACGCCTTCGACCGGTGTGAGGATTTCAACCTGAGCGCCTTGCTCCGCCCCGCTAAGTTCATCCCCGAAAGCAAGCGACTCAATACGCTGCTCAAGGAATTTCGTGGCAATCGCCTGCACATGGCGATTGTTGTGGACGAATATGGTGGAGTCGCCGGTCTGATCACGATCGAAGATGTGCTGGAGGAGATCGTTGGCGAAATCGACGATGAGCATGACATTGATGAAGAAGGCGCTTTCATTCGTCCGCAAGGCGAAGCCTTTGTCGTCAAGGCGCTGACCCCGGTTGAAGATTTCAACAAGTATTTTCACGCCCAATTAAGCGATGAACGAGCGGATACAATTGGCGGATTGGTGATGACCGAGTTAGGCCGCTTACCTAAAGGCGGCGAGAGCGTTGACCTGGATCGTTTCCATTTTCAGGTGCTGCGTGCGGATAATCGGCGGATTCATCTGCTGGAGATGACCTTTCGGGACGGTCAGGAATCCGTACCGCCTGCTTCTGAGGCGGATGTTTGATTCCATTCATGAACCTTGTCGTTCAGCGATCCGGGGCAGTCCGCAGCCAGAATGTTACCGGCCCATCATTCACCAGGCTCACTTGCATGTGAGCGCCAAAGCGGCCCGTCGCAACTAGGGTGTGTTGCTGAGTGGCCTGCTCAACCAGATAATCAAACAGCCGTTCCCCCTCCGCTGGCGGCGCGGCGGGGGTAAAACTGGGGCGCATCCCCTTGCGCGTGTCGGCGGCCAGGGTGAACTGGGGAACCAGCAACAGGCCGCCGCTGGTCTCCCGCAAACTCAGGTTCATCTTGCCTTCGGGGTCGGCGAACACCCGGTAGCCGAGCAGTCGTTCCAGAAGACGATCAACCTGCGCCTTACTATCGCCGCGCTCAACCCCGACCAGCGCCAGCAATCCCGCGCCGATCTCGCCCACAACCCGCCCGTCGACCGCAACTCGCGCCTCGCTGACCCGCTGCAGCAACCCGATCATGTCAGCCGATCTGCGAAATGCTCGGTGGCGGCGATCAATTCATGAACAATCCCTGGTTCACTGGCGGCGTGCCCAGCGGTTGGTGCAATCCGCAATTTCGCCTCCGGCCAGGCCTGATGCAACGCCCAGGCGTTATCAAACGGGCAAATCACGTCGTAACGACCGTGGACAATGAAGCCGGGAATATCGCGCAGCCGGTGGGCGTCACGCAGGAGTTGATTCGCTTCCATGAAGCAATGATGGACGAAGTAGTGGCATTCGATCCGCGCCAGGCTCAGGGCGCGATGGGCTTCTCCAAACTGCTCGACCACTGTGGGATTGCTTTCCAGGGTCAATGTCGCGCCTTCCCAGGTCGCCCACGCCTTAGCGGCCCGCATCTGCTCCAACTCATTGGCGCTGGTCAGCCGGCTGTAATAGGCGCGAACCAAATCATAACGCTCCGCTGCCGGAATCGGGGCGATAAAGCGCTCCCATAGGTCAGGGAACAAGCGGCTGGCTCCTTCCTGGTAGAACCAGCGAATGTCCCAGTCCCGGCACAGGAAGACGCCGCGCAGGATCAGTCCGAGCATACGTTCGGGATGGGTTTCGGCATAAGCCAGCGCCAGCGTTGATCCCCAAGAGCCGCCAAACACCAGCCAGCGGTCGATGCCCAGATGTTCGCGCAGCTTTTCGATATCCGCCACCAAATGTCCTGTCGTATTGTCGCGCAGCTCGGCGTGCGGGCTGGACTGGCCGCTGCCGCGCTGGTCGAACAAAACGATGCGATAGCGATGCGGATCGAAGAAGCGCCGGTGCATCGGCTCGCAACCGGCGCCTGGGCCGCCGTGCAGGAACAACACGGGCAGCCCACTGGAAACGCCACATTCCTCGACGTAGAGCGTGTGTAGGTCATCTACGGCCAGACGTTGCGTGGCGTAAGGTTTGATGTCGGGAAACAAGACGCGCATGAGGACTCCGGTTCAGTGCGGAAAGATCATGAGAAAGTCGATGCAGGCGGATTCTACCCAGAATCCGCAGAGTTTAGAGAATGTAATCGACGACCGCGTCCAGGTCATCGAACACGCGCCCGCCTCGGGGCTCGACCTTGGGTTCATCGCCATGACGGTATTTGCCGGTGCGCACCAACGCGCCGCGCAACCCGGCAGCCAGTGCGCCACAAACGTCCATTTCCGCGTCATCGCCCACCATCAGCACATCCTGCGGCGGCAGGCCCAGGCTATTGACAGCCGCCAGGAAAAACCCGGTCGATGGTTTGCCCAGCACCACGGCCTCCAGTTCAGCGGCGTATTCCAGCGCCGCCATGAAAGGACCAATATCCAGGCTTAGGTCGTTGCCTTCCCGAAAGTAGCGGTTGGAACCCATCGCCAGCAGGGGCATACCGTCCAGCAACAACCGAAAGCATTGATTAAGCGCTTCATAAGTAAAGCCGGGACCGGCGTCGCCCAGCAGCACTGCGCCGGGCGCTGGCCCTAACAGATCGGCGAACTCATCCTCAACATCGGGGTGAACCAGCAGGTGTGGAGTCAGTTGGCGAGCGATCAAATAGTCACGGGCGGCGACCACCGGCGTGAACAGGTGCTCGATCTCGACTTCCAGCCCCATGCGCGCCAATCGGTCAACGATGGCGTCGCGGGTCAGTCGGGTGCTGTTAGTGATAAAGCGCATCGGAATGCCGGCGGCCTGCAAGCTCAGCAAGGCTTCGCGGGAGCCGGGCAAGGGATAGTCGCCAATGTACAACACACCTTCTAGATCAAACAGAGCGCCGTGGATCATGTCTTTCTCATGGGATTGAATGCGGAGCCACACCGCAAGGATCGCGGGGGCTACCATTCACATGAGTATAGAAGGCGATTCCACAAGGGAGACTGGAATTAGGAAGTCCCTCACTCGAAAGCATCAGGAGGCCTCTCGGCAAGTTGACGTCTCGTGATCCAATGTAACGAACTCTGGTCTTTTATCGGAATAATACCGTTTCTCGATAGGTTTTGAATTCTGGATTCCCCCCTTTAGCAAAGGGGGGTGAGGGGGGATTTAAACACCGTGGATCGACGCTGTCTGTCGAAATCCCCCCCGGCCCCCTTTGCTAAAGGGGGGAGACTCTGCTGGTAATGTCATTGAACATAGTGGGAATGGGTATAAAAATGAATTTGGACCGGGTTGCGAAACTTTCTACGACCTTTTCGATGGGTCCACAAAGGATATTTGGCACAGTACGTCGCCATGTTTGCGTGGGCGCATAATCGCAAACGAATCACTCACAGGTTCCTGCAAATTCTGATCACACCTCCCTTCATCCAATTACCGACATGAGCAATGGTCTTTATCGAACTCCCTGTTTTCACCCGCTGTGCAAACGGCTTGTTTTCACAAGATGACTTGGTTGGAATTCAGAACATGCTGCTTGAGAATCCTTCCGTTGGAAACTTGATTCCTGGCGGCAAGACATTACGCAAGTTGCTGATTTCACAAATTATCTAGGAGCGCTATAGAAGGGTTGGCGGAGAGGGCGCAATCGCTGGCGTCGTTGAACACACATCCAGATTCTGCGCACGGTGGCGCAAAGCATGATCCATCAGCACCAGCGCCAGCATGGCCTCGGCGATGGGCGTCGCACGGATGCCGACACAGGGATCGTGCCGACCCTCGGTGACGACTTCCACCGGTTCGCCGTGAATGTTAATCGTCCGCCCCGGCAATCGAATGCTGGAGGTCGGCTTCAGGGCCAGGCTGGCAATGATGTCCTGACCGGTGGAGATTCCGCCCAGCATCCCCCCGGCGTGATTGCTTAAAAATCCTTCAGGAGACAGCTCGTCGCGATGTTCCGTGCCGCGCTGCTCGACGCAGGCAAACCCCGCGCCGATTTCCACGCCCTTGACCGCGTTGATGCTCATCAAGGCATGGGCAATGTCCGCATCCAGTCGGTCGAACACCGGTTCTCCCCAGCCCGGCGGTGCGCCTGTGGCCACGACGGTCACCCGCGCGCCAATCGAATCGCCGGACTTGCGCAGCGCATCCATGAATGCTTCCAGTTCGGTCACTTTATCCGGGTCCGGGCAAAAGAACGGATTGTTGTCGACTTCCTCCCAGACCACTTTGGCGGGACGGATCGGGCCAAGCTGGGCTAGATAGCCGCGAATTTGTACGCCGTAGCGTTCGCGCAGGTATTTCCGGGCAATGGCGCCAGCCGCCACGCGCATCGCTGTTTCCCGCGCTGAGGACCGTCCTCCGCCTCGATAATCGCGCAATCCGTACTTGTGATGATAGGTATAGTCGGCGTGACCCGGACGAAAACGATCCATAATCTCGCTATAATCCTTCGACCGCTGGTCCACGTTTTCAATGAGCAGCCCAATCGGCGCGCCTGTCGTTTGACCCTCGAAGACTCCAGACAGAATGCGCACCGCATCCGGTTCGCGCCGCTGAGTGGTATGCCGGCTTTTGCCTGGTCGCCGCCGCTCCAGGTCCTGTTGCAAGTCAGCCTCGGACAGCTCCAGACCGGGGGGACAGCCGTCCACAATCGCCCCAAGCGCTGGACCGTGGCTTTCGCCAAAGGTCGTGACCGTGAACAGCTTGCCAAAGGTATTACCGGACATGGGAAAAGGATCCTTGAATGCGGAACGGCGGCACAGGATTTGCTACCTAAAATTCAATAAAAAATATCCAGGTATCGCTTGCCGTAAACCGGGTTAATGATCATCAATCAGGTCGATTGAACCCTATCATAACGCACCGCAGCATCAGGCGACACCGCAGGTTGAACCGACCACCGATTGCGGCTATCGAGACCACCTTCTCGGGATTCAGACATGCACATTCCAGGTTTTCAGATTGAGCGCGAACTCGGACAAGGCGGCATGGCGATTGTTTATCTCGCCCTTCAACAGTCATTGCGTCGCCACGTCGCGCTGAAAGTCATCAAGCCAGTGTTGACCACCGATGAGGAATTCGCCCAGCGTTTCCTGCGCGAGGGCCGCATCATCGCGCAACTTAGCGATCCGCACATCGTCACGGTCTATGATATTGCCTCCCATGAAGGGAATTATTATCTGTCAATGGAATACCTGCCGGGCGGTACGTTGCAACAGCGCATTCGCAAGGGACTCGAATTGGCGGAAACTTTGAGCATTGGGCGGGCGATCGTTGGCGCTTTGCACTATGCGCATCGACGCGGCGTAATCCACCGGGATATTAAACCGCAAAATATCCTGTTCCGCGAAAATGGCCAGCCGGTGCTCACCGATTTTGGCATCGCCAAGACCTTGGGCGCGAATTCAATCATGACGCGCACCGGGCTGTCGCTAGGCACTCCACGCTACATGAGTCCGGAACAAATTCGCGGTCAGGGAGTGGATGCGCGCGCCGACCTCTACAGTTTCGGCGTCCTGTTCTACGAAATGCTGACCGGCAATGTGCCCTATACGGCGGAAGATAGCTTTGCGCTGGCGATGATGCATGTGACGTCGCCCGTGCCTGAAGCGCCGCCGCATCTCAGGCGTTTTCAGTCCCTGCTGAACAAATTGTTGGAGAAAGATCCCAACCAGCGTTTTCAAAGCGGTCAGCAAGTGATCGCCGCAATTGACGCTGTCGAAACCGGCGACTTTGATCTGTTCAGCGTGACCGGTCCAGCGCAACCGGTTGTGACTCCTGGGGCGCGACTGCGCCGTGGACTGGGCTGGAAAATCGGCCTACCCGTGGCGGCGTTGGCGGGGGCAACGCTGGCGGGCGGCTACTGGTTTCTATACCGGCCCACGATCCGACCCGCACCACCGCTAGTGGTTTCAACGCCAGTGAAGCCGCCGCTGCTTGAAACGCCCGTCGCAGCAATACCGCCAGCCACCGCGCCGGTTCAGACCCCCGCAGTAGATGTTGATACTCAGACTCCACCGGCGGAGGCGCAGGAACAGCAACGTCAAGCCCGTTTGCAAGCCGAACAGTTTTTTGAACAGGCGCAGCGCGCCCGGCAGGATGGAGCCTTGCAAGTCAGCCTGGCGTACATTGAGCAGGGCTTGCAGGCGATGCCCGATTATCCAGGTCTGTTAAGCTTGAAACAGGACGTTTTGCAGCAGCAAATGGATCTGCAACGCCAGGAAGATGAAGCCCGTCGACAGGCCGAGGCGATGGAGCGCGAGAAGGCTGAAACGGCGCAGCGCCAGCGCCAGGCGGATGAGTACCTGACTCAAGCGCTGGACGAACAGCACCGACGCGCCTATGAGACCAGCCTGTTGCGCATTGAGCAGGGCTTGCAGCAGGTTCCCGATCATCAACGCTTGCTAGCGTTGCGCCAGGAAGTCCGCAAGCAGCTGCGTGAGGATCGGGCCGCGCCACCCGCGCCAGTCGTTAAACCACCCGTCGATGACAGCGCCAGAATTGCCGGGTTATTAAACGAATGTGCGGCCCACCTGCGGGCCAATCGGCTGACTGTGGGGCGGGATGGCAATGCAGCGGATTGTTACAACGAAGTGTTGAAGCTGGATCGCAGCAACGCGGAAGCCCTGGCCGGAATTGATCGCATCGCCGAGCGCTACGCGGAGCTGGTGAGTGCAGCAATCAAGGATGGCAATCTGTCTCGCGCCAGGAGTTACCTGGGCCGGATGGAGTCCATCGACCCAAACTACGCGCAACTGCCCCGGTTGCGCCAACAGTTGGCGCTGGCCGAAATTCCAAAACCAATTGCTGCTCCGCCCGCGCCTAAATCGGAACCACCGCCTCCCACTCCTGAACCGCAAATGCCGGTTGCGCCACCGCCGATTGATCTGGTGTCGGTGCCGCAACCTGCGGAGCAAGCATCCAGGACCGTGCTAGGGCAGAAACTGGAAATGGTTGCAACGACCTCGCCAGAACCGCCCGCCGTTACCCCGGAACCACCACCTCCAGCAGTTAAACCGGTTAAACCCGAACCACCGGCGCGTGAACCGGAGCACCAGGTCGCCACCCTTGGGCGCCAAGCGCCCAACTGTCTCAGCGGCAATTGCGAAAATGGTCAGGGAACCTACCGTTACCCGGATGGCAGTGAGTATTCTGGGGACTTCCGCAACGCCAAAATGCATGGTCAGGGGACTTATGTCTACGCCGGACGGGGCGAAAAATATGTAGGTGAATGGCGCAACGGAGTCATCAATGGGCAAGGAACCTACTACTATCGCAGCGGTAACCGCTACGATGGACAATGGCGGAACGGTCGCAAGAATGGCCAGGGGGTTTACCTTTACGCCAACCGTGGCGACCGCTATGAAGGGCAATTCGCTAACGATCGGCCGAATGGTCAGGGAACCTATTATTACAGCAACGGGGATCGCTACGAGGGTGAATGGCGCAATGGCCGCAAGCACGGCCAGGGAGTGCTCTACGAGGGTGGCCAGAAAATTGTTGGCGAATGGCGCAACGACCAGAAGGTTCGGGTCCAGATTGCGCAATAGGCGATAAGAATGGTGGCGAATCCAGAGTGAATTTGCATTCACCACCAGGGAGTTACAAGCCGACCTTGGCGCATTATGTCTATGTTGAACGCCCGTTTGACGGGTGCGTGATTACCGGAAAAATGCTTCTACTAACGATGGGACAAGGGATAAGCCAAGCGGCGCGGCATTTTCAACCAATGATAGAGCGCAAAATCCGCGTTGTTCTCCTCCAGACACCGAACCGAGTGAAGTTGTGTGCCTTTGATGGGGGCATCGCCCCCGTAACCGCCGCAGTAACTGCCGCCACTCGCGCTGACACAGGAGGCATCGCCACGATAGGGACAACTGTACTTATCGACAGGCATCAATCCCTCGTTGGCGTAGCGCTTGGCCTTCACAGGTCGAGCAATCTCATTTTTCATCAGGTCGGGTTCCTCGCTTTGGTAGTTGGTTAGTTAATGGTTTTATCGCTGTACCCTGTATCATTTAGCGTTCATCGGGTCAGCAAATTATTTTTCGAGTATAGGTTGACTCCCTATTAGTCAGCGTGGTTATGTTAAAACCTGACATTTTAGAGTAAATAAGGATATTCGTGAATAGCATCAGGGTTTTTCCTTACCCCCTGGAAGATCGACAATGTCATCTATCCTTCGCATTCGTCTAGCCGGTCTGCTGGACGCGGCTAGCGCTTTGGCCTGTATCGCTACTTTGGCGGGATTAGTCGGTCAGTTCTGGTGGATGTTCGATCTGGCAGCGCATTTCCGGGTTCAGTATGCGCTCGTGCTGGGGCTTAGCGCGATCTCGGCGCTGATCCAGCATCGTCGGCGCTGGGCGGTGGTTTTCGCCGGCTTCACCCTGCTTAACATAGTCCTGCTCACACCACGTCTCTTGCCCGGGGTCGAGGCGGTGACCCGCAATGATGAGCCGGTCTTTCGGATATTGCTGGCCAATATCAACTCGGCGCATCGCGATCCTGCCGCGATTCATCGCGCGATTACCGATGAGCATCCTGATTTCATTTTGCTGTTGGAAATCACGCCGTGGATGCTGGATCAATTGGCGAAGCTGGCTAATGGCTATCCGCATCGCGTCGCTGAACCCCGAGAAGATAATTTCGGTATCGCTTTGTTCAGTCGGCAGCCATTTCTGAAAAGTGAAATTTTTCGCTGGGGGCCTGCCGAGTTGCCCTCCATCCTGGCTGAAATCCCAGTCGGCCAGCACCGTTTCACCTTGCTGGGAACCCACCCGCCGCCGCCAGTGAGCGCCGAACTGAGCCAGAGCCGTAATGAACAATTGGCCCTGCTGGCTCAGCACGCCCGGCAAACTCGCCAACCGTTGCTCCTGCTGGGCGATCTGAATCTTTCGCCCTGGTCACCCTGGTTTAGCCAGTTGCTGACCGATTCCGGTTTGCAGGACAGCGCGAATGGGCGCGGCATTCAGCCGACTTGGCCCGTGAGTTGGCCGCCTTTGTGGATTCCTATTGATCACGCACTGTTTTCAGAGGGTATCCAGATTCGCCGTCGCGCGGTCGGCGCTGATCTGGGTTCCGATCACTTTCCGATCGTGGTTGAATTTCAAGTGACAAGGCGATAGCTTTAATAGCCTCACAATAATCCTCGTAAAACATTACCCTCTGACCGAAGGTTGTCTTTGCCATGATTACTCCACCCTCCCACTCAGACGCGCTGATCGATGAGGCCCAGTCAGCAGTTGATCCGGCAAGACGTTTATTCCTGGCTGGACTTGGAAGTTTGCTAGCGACTGTCTTTGGCGTCGTCCCTGAGTCAAGCGAAGCAGCCCGATCGCGCCGTGATGTCCCCAATAATGCCCTGTTGAGGGATTTCCGAAGGCCTGCTCGTTCAACTCGAACCGACAGACTTGCTATCGAGGCCGAGATTGAGGGTTATATCAAAGGTCTGCGTCGTTTGGGCCGGATCAAGCCCAATGAAAGCACAGCCTGGCTGGTTTATGATTTCACGACGCGACGCTATTTGGTCACGATTAACGCGACCCGCTCCCATCAAAGCGCCAGCATGGTGAAACCCTTTATCGCACTGGCGTTCTTTCACAAGGTTCGCGAAGGCAAACTGCAATACACGGCTTTCCGTCGCGCCCGCATGGAGGCGATGATCCAGCGCAGCGACAATAGCGCGACCAACTACTTTATTGACTTGTTAAACCGGACCAGTCGCCGCTCAGGACCCGCCGAGGCGGAGCAAACGCTCAAGCGTTATTATCCGGACATCTTTCGCCATACCCGGATTGTGGAGCGCATCCCGGGCGGTGGACGCACTTATCGCAATAAAGCCTCCGCGCTGGACTACCATCGTTTCCTGTATGCGCTCTGGTATAACCGTTTGCCCTATTCGGCAGAGTTGAAACGATTGATGAACCTGCCGAATCGTGATCGTGTTTACTCGGGCGCGCATGGCGTGGCGCGGCAAACCTGGGTGCTCGACAAGACGGGCACGACAGCCCGGCTATGCGGCGACATGGGCATTCTGATCGCGCAGGGCCGCAACGGTCGCCGCTATCCCTATACCTTCGTGGGCATCATTGAGAAGTCGCGTTCGGCAGGAAATTACAAAGCGTGGAAGGATGATCGCGGTGATGTCATCCGCGAGGTGTCGAGTCTGGCCTACGCGCATTTGCAGCGGATGCATAATTTGGTGTAGGCGTCTCCGTTGGCGCGATTCCGTCGACTCGATACACGGTAATCTCTTGCTGCTTGCCCTTGAGCTTGACTTTGCTGACTTCCATAGTCTGAAACCATCTGTTCAGGTAATGAAAGGTGGATTCGCCAATAAGCACCCGACACGCGCTGCCCGCCGTATGGTGATTATCCTTTTCAAAGCTCTCCAGCCGTGAGGCAATGTTAACGGTGTCGCCCAGCACGGTGTACTCCAGCCGCCGGCTGCCGCCCAGACTGCCTGCGACCAGTGGGCCGGTATGAATGCCCACGCGCATGGTAATACTGGGCAAACCTTTTTGCGCCCATTCCGGGTTGAGCTGTTGCAAGCGTTGACCCATAGCGAGCGCGCATTCAACGGCCCGCGTCGCGTCAGCCGCAATTTCCGTTTCGGTCTGCCGTGGGGTTGGGACGCCGAATAGCGCCATGACGGCGTCGCCGATGTATTTATTAACCACTCCACCGTGGATCATCACGACTTCGGTCATCGCTTCCATGTAAACATTCAACCAGTCCATGAGCCGCGCCGGCTCCATGGTCTCGGAAATGGTGGTAAAACCCTGAATATCGGTAAATAGCACCGTGGCGACCAGCCGCTGCGAACGTAATCGTCCGCCTTCGAGCAGTTGTTGGCGTTCCCGCCACAGAGTAGCTGCAACCTCGGGCGCGACATGACGTGAAAACAGGTGCATGAGCAATTTTCGTTCAGCGCGTTCGTAAACGGAAAGATAGACGTTGGATAAAGCCGCCGTCGAGGCAAGTCCCAATGCGGGCGCGACCAGCGGTAACCAAATCTGTTCAAGAAAAGCGACTTGCCAGAAGCCGATCAGCAATGCCAGGGCGCCGGACATTAGCAGTAAGAGCCAACGGAAACGCAATCGGCACAAGGCAAGTCCGATACCCGTCATGCACCATAGCCACAACCACGCCTGTTCCACATGTTCGGGTAGGCCGTGAATCGGTTTGTCGCCATCCAGCGCGAATCGCAAGAGTTGGTTGACTTGCAGCGCGTGGAGGGCGACGCCGGCAATGCGTCCGTTGGTATCGCCCGCCGGCGTCCACCAGGATGTAGCGTCTGCAATGAAGCGCTGCACAGGAATGTGGAAGTCATCGCGCAAGCTCTCCGCCATGCCGCCGATGAGGATGATTTTATCGGTCAGTTGCGCGGCAGGTATGCGCCCTTGCATGACATCAGTCACTGTGTAGGTTTGCCTGGCGCTCAGCCGACCCTGAAAGTCCATGAGATATTGATAGCCTGCGGCGTCGATGCCGACGTAGCCGCCGATGCTTTCAGCGAGGGGTGCAATCGTGGTCGCGCCCAGACGCATGTATTCCGGTTGTTGCGGATCGGACTGAGGGAAAATTCCTTCGGGCTGGAGATAACGCAGCGCAATGACCAGGGCAAAGGCGGTCGAGGCGTGTTGACCATCATCCAGAAACAGTAATCCGCGGCGAACCCGGCTGTCCTTGTCGATAGGAACGTCGTTAAAACCGACCTGATCGGTATTCATTAAAGCCGGAGGAGGGTTAATCGGCGGGGTTTGGGTGGCAGCGTTGCCAAATTTCATAATCCAGACGATTTCTCGATGGTTGCGCAGGACGTGATCGAGTTGTTCAGCGCCAGGCGACACAGGGATATCGCGGTATTTGTCTACTCCGATCACGCGCGGTTGTCCCTGGGCCAGTCGCTCCAGCATCTCCGCCATGACGTTGTCAGGAAGCGGATAACCCCAGCGTTGAATGTCGGCTTCGGTTTCGCCAATCAAGATGATGCGCTTATCCGGCAGCGCCAGCGTTTGCCCGCGCAACGCCTGGTCGTACGCCATGATTTCCAGGCCCTGCAGCAGGCTGAAGTTCCACAGGATCAGCAAGCCGACATAGGTCAGCTGCCCAAGCAGCAGGCAGAACAGGGGCGCGCGTTGATCGCGGATCCAGGCCCCAGTACGCGCGATAATTTGACGGATCGACGTCATTTCTCAGCACTCGATTTAGTCTGCCGGTTTCAGCCAGACCAATCTTGCGTCGCTAAGTCAGCCTCAGGAGGCGCCGCCCGGATTTTGTTGTTTCCCTGCATGGGATACCAGGGCAGATCGCCTGCGACGAAGACATCATTTCGATCGGCGAATAGCGCGGCAACGCCGCCTTTGAATAGTGACGATGTAGCGAAATTGCTGGGTGTTGTCGGCCATCGGTTTGCCATCGCTTTCCGGATAGATGATCTCATCGGGGTCAGTGGGGATAACCGACAATGTGCAAGCCGGAGTCGTTGGGAGGGTTGCCGCCATATTCATCTCCTGGGGTCATCGTCCCCGGTCGGGAGGTGGCCGGTTGATGGGCAATTAGGGTAGCACAGACTACGAGACTTGCGACCGCTCGCTATTGTTAGGCGGCCTACTTGCCTGATGTGGGGCCAGGCAGACCAAGGTCAAGCGATGCCTGATGTTTCAAATTGAAACACGCTGAAATGCGCCTATTTCAATTTGAAACATCGGGTTGGGTTCTTATGAATTTTTTCACTAAATATTGTTATTTTATCTTATTGAATACATATCAAAAATATTTTTTTCAAAAACCATAAAATTGGTATTTATTTTGTTGCCTAGTTTGTATCTTAATCAGGCAAGTATGATGCTGGAAATCTTGATGCAGACTCCACAAGAGCCATCGAAGAATCTTTGTGAGAACACTGTGTAAGTCAGGATACCGCTGAAACCGCGTCATCGCCCAGGGAGACGATTTCATGTTTACACCGCGTGGTCATTGCCGAACCTTTATGATCCTCGGGCTGACGTTCTCAGCCAGTGTGGCGCAGGCCCAAGTCACCCTGGACGGAACGCTTGGACCCGCTGGCCCGTTATCCGGGCCAAACTACGCCATTCCGGCGGAAGTGGGCCAGCAGCACGGCGGCAATCTGTTCCACAGCTTCGGCCAGTTCTCGATTCAGCAAGGCGAGTCCGCCACGTTCAGCGGGCCGAATTCGGTGAACAACATCATTGGCCGGGTGACGGGTGGGCAGGCGTCCACAATTGACGGGTTGCTGCGCTCGACCATTCCCGGCGCGAATCTGTATTTACTCAATCCAGCGGGTCTTCTGTTCGGGCCGAATGCCGCACTGGATGTGTCCGGATCGTTCCACGCCAGCACGGCGGACTATTTGCGCTTGGGCGAGGGCGGGCGGTTTGATGCGCTGATGCCTGGAAACAGTGTGTTGACAGTCGCGCCGGTGGAGGCGTTTGGGTTTCTCGGGGAGATGCCGGGGCGGATCGACATCAACGGCAGCTATCTGCATGGGGCAGAAGGACAAACGCTGTCGCTGATCGGCGGGGACATTACCCTGACCAATGCGACGGTGTACGCGCCCGCCGGACGCTTGAACGTGGCGGCAGTCGGTTCAGCAGGGGAGGCGATCCCCACAGACACGGATTTGGTCATGCAGGGGTTTGGGCGGTTGGGGACGTTAACGATGGCGCGTGACCCTGACGCGCCGCGTGAGACGGTCGATATGGGAGAGAATTTTGCCGAGGTGCCGTTGGGCGATCTGGACACCAGCGGCGAAGGCGGCGGCGCGCTGTTCATTCGCGGCGGGGAATGGGTGAGCCGAGGTGGTTGGGTGTTTGCCGATACCTACGGGGCACAAGCTGGGCGGGATGTGAATGTGCAGATCGCGGGGGGGATGCACTTGACCAACGGTGCTTTGTTGACCGCAGCGACTCTTAGCCAAGGCGATGCAGGCAATGTGAATCTCACCATCGCCGACATCCTCACCGTGCAGAATGGCGGATTCATCAGTGCCGGTACTTGGGGCGAAGGCGACGCTGGGGATGTGACCGTGAGCGCCGGCAATCTGCTGGTGGATGGGATGGGGTCGGAGACCTTCACCGGCCTGGCCAGCAGCGCTGAGGACGGTTCCACCGGGGCCGGGGGGAGCGTGAATCTCACCCTTACCGACACCCTCACCGTGCAGAATGGCGGATTCATCAGTGCCGGTACTTGGGGCGAAGGCGACGCTGGGGATGTGACCGTGAGCG
>JAGRHQ010000239.1 GCA_020444905.1 Candidatus Competibacteraceae bacterium | reverse complement strand
TTTCTCGATGCGCATCCCGACATGGCCATACGCTTCGGCCAGAATGACAAAATTCGGGAGCGCTTCCAGATAAGTCATGCTATAGCGCTTCTGGTAGAAAAACTCCTGCCATTGCCGCACCATGCCCAGATAACCGTTATTCAGATTCACGATTTTGACCGGCGTGTAGTACTGCTTCATGGTCGACAATTCCTGCAACATCATCTGAATGCTGCCATCGCCGGTCACGCAGGCCACATCCTGATCAGGAAACGCCAGTTTGGCACCCATCGCTGCCGGCAGACCAAAGCCCATGGTGCCGAGACCGCCGGAATTGATCCATTGGCGTGGCCGGTCGAAGTGATAATACTGCGCCGCCCACATCTGATGCTGGCCGACATCGGAAGTAATGATCGCTTTACCTTCGGTGACCTGGTACAGCTTCTCGATCACGTACTGAGGTTTGATCACTTCATCGCTCTGGCGATAGCTCAACGACTTCATTGCCCGCCACTCGTCGATCTGTCGCCACCAGTGTTCCAATGCCTTGGCGTCAGGCTTGAGCTTCTCGTCGCGGATCACGCTGATCATGGCCCGCAACACATTCGGCACCGAGCCGACGATGGGAATATCGACCAGTACATTCTTGGAAATCGACGACGGATCGATATCGACGTGAACGATTTTGGCCTCCGGGCAGAACCGGTCGATCTTACCGGTCACTCGGTCGTCAAAACGCGCGCCAATGGCGATCAACACGTCGCAATGATGCATCGCCATGTTGGCTTCATACGTGCCGTGCATCCCCAGCATACCGATGAATTGCTGGTCAGTGGCGGGATAAGCGCCCAACCCCATCAAGGTGTTGGTGATCGGGTAGCCGAGCAGTTGGGCGAGTTCCACTAATTCCGTGGAGCCATCGCTCAGAATCACCCCGCCGCCGCTGTAGATCATGGGCTTTTTGGCGGACAGGATTAAATCCACCGCTTTGCGTATTTGCCCGGCATGGCCCTTGACGGTTGGATTGTAGGAGCGCAGCTTGATTTTCTTAGGATAATGAAACTCGGCCTTGCCGATAGTGATATCTTTCGGCAGGTCAACTAATACGGGACCGGGGCGGCCAGTGCTGGCAATATAGAAGGCTTTCTTTACGGTTTCCGCCAGATTTTTGATGTCCCGGACCAGAAAGTTATGCTTGACGCAGGGCCGGGTGATGCCGACCGCATCGACTTCCTGGAAGGCGTCATTGCCAATCAGAGCAGTGGGCACCTGGCCGGAGAAGATCACCAACGGAATAGAATCCATGTAAGCGTCGGCGATGCCAGTGACGGCATTGGTGACGCCAGGGCCGGACGTGACCAGCACCACGCCGGTCTTACCGCTGGCGCGGGCGTAACCCTCGGCGGCGTGGACCGCGGCCTGTTCATGACGGACTAGAACGTGCTTGATTTTTTCCTGAACATACAGGGCGTCGTAGATGTGCAGGACAGCACCGCCCGGATAGCCAAACATGCATTCAACGCCTTCTTCCTGAAGGCAGCGGACCAGAATTTCAGCGCCAGTGATCGGTTCCACGGGGTGGACTCCTCGTAATGCGGGGTTAATTTAAATTTGCCAGTCAACAAGATACGCCTTCGCCAAGGTGCCGGGCGTCATGGCGTGGTCTCAAGGTGGCTGCCGGGGTCGCGACTGGGCGGGATCGCCGCCGTGCGGTAGGGGTATCCCCAGCGGGCGCAACCCGCCATGAACCGTCAAGTACACGTCAAGCGCGGGCCTTGCGGACTCGCTATACTACACAAGTTTATTTTCCAGCAAAATCCCGTCGGATTATTGGAGAATGCTCGCAAGGCGTTAACCGCCCCAGCGTGGCGGCCGCCTTCCCAAAATTTCGGCGTGATGGGAGATTTTGTAATGTTGAAACGAACACTGTTATGCATGGCGCTGATGGGTGGTTGCGGACTGATGGCCAGCGCTCAGGCTCAGCAATTCATTTATAAGTGGATGGACGACCAAGGCCAACCGCAGTATTCCGAATTGCCGCCGCCGACTGGCGTCCCCTACGAAACGGTGCGTAAACCCGGCGGCGCGGCGCCTGGGGCTGAGGCTGGCCGCGACCTGACCAAGGAGCAGGAGGAACTGGCCCGGAAATTGGCCGAGGAGGAGGCCAAGACTCAGGAACAACAGGAACAGGCGAAAAAAGAAGCGGAGGATCAACGCACCAAAAACTGCGAAATCGCCAAGAAAAATGTAGAAGTCCTGCAAGGCGACCGGCCGGTCGTGAGAGCCGACGCCAAGGGTAACAAGGTGACTCTGAGCGCTGAGGAGCGCGCAACAGAGTTGCAGAAAGCCCAAAAAGACCAGGACTATTTCTGCAATCCCTGATATTTCGTTTTACAAGGTCGATGATTCATGCGCGTATCCCGTTTTCCGCTATTTACTGTCAAAGAAACCCCGGCTGACGCCGAGGTCGTCAGCCATCAGCTCATGTTACGGGCCGGTCTAATCCGCAAGCTGGCTGCGGGCATTTACACCTGGCTGCCGCTGGGTTTGCGTGTGTTGCGCAAGGTCGAGGCGGTGGTGCGGGAGGAGATGAACCGGGCCGGCGCTCTGGAGTTGTCTATGCCCGCAGTACAACCGGCGGAACTGTGGCAGGAGTCGGGTCGTTGGCAAAAATACGGCCCCGAGTTGTTGCGAATCAGGGATCGCCATGAGCGCGACTTCTGTTTCGGGCCGACGCACGAGGAAGTGATCACTGATCTGTTCCGCCGCGAGATCAAAAGTTACCGGCAGTTGCCGGTCAATTATTACCAGATTCAGACCAAATTCCGTGATGAGGTTCGCCCCCGCTTCGGCGTGATGCGGGCGCGCGAGTTTCTGATGAAGGACGCTTATTCCTTCCACATCGACCAAACCTCGTTGCAGGAAACTTACGAAGCCATGTATCAGGCGTATTCGCGCATCTTCAGCCGGCTCGATCTCAAATTCCGCGCGGTGTTGGCCGACACCGGCAGCATCGGCGGCGCGCGCTCCCACGAATTTCATGTCCTGGCCGATTCCGGCGAGGACGCCATTGCCTTTTCCACGGGCAGTGATTATGCCGCCAATGTCGAAATGGCTGAGGCGCTGGCGCCGGTGGGTGAGCGGCCTGCGCCGAACGAGACGCTGACCCAAGTTCACACGCCCGGCATTAAAACCATTGCCGAATTGTGCGCCTTCCTCAAAATTTCTGCCGAACGCACAGTGAAAGCAGTGGTCGTGGACGGGGAAGACGGACAACCGGTGCTCCTGCTGGTGCGCGGCGATCATGAGGTGAATTTGATCAAGGCGGGAAAACTGCCGCAAGTGAAAGAACCGCCGACTTTTGCCAGTCCCGAAGCGATTCACGCGGCGTTTGGCGCGCATCCCGGCTCGTTGGGACCGGTCGGGTTCGCGGGAACGGTCATCGCTGACCGCACCGTGGCGAATATGGCGGATTTCGTCACCGGTGCCAATCAGGACGACTGGCATGTAACCGGGGTCAACTTTGGCCGTGATTGTCCCGAGCCGCTGGTCGCCGATATTCGCAATGTGGTCGAAGGCGATCCCAGTCCGGACGGGCAGGGCGCACTGGCCATTGCCCGGGGCATCGAGGTCGGTCATGTTTTCCAACTCGGTTGCAAATACAGCGCGGCTATGAAGGCCGAAGTATTGGGTGAAAATGGCGAATCGGTAACCGTGACCATGGGTTGCTACGGGATCGGCGTATCGCGAGTGGTCGCAGCGGCCATTGAACAGAATCACGATGAGCGCGGCATTATCTGGCCAACGGCGATGGCGCCATTTGAAGTTGCGGTGCTGCCCATTGGCGCGAACCGTTCCGTCGCGGTGCGCGAGGCCGCCGAGGCGCTGTATCAGGAATTGCTGGCCGCCGGTATCGACGTTTTACTGGATGATCGCGACGCCCGGCCCGGCGTGATGTTTGCTGACATGGAGTTGATCGGCATTCCGCATCGGGTGGTGATCAGCGAGCGCAATCTGAAGGCGGGACAGGTGGAATATCGTGGCCGGCGTGATGCGGAAAGCACACAGGTTGCGCGGGAGACGCTAGTGGCATGGCTGCGGGGACGGTCCCCCGAGCGTTAAAGCACAAGATGAATGAGAACGACCTGTTCGCGGAACTTGCCCAAGGCAGAAAACCAGCGCCAGGAATTCAAGCGTCAACTGGAGAATCCAGAAAGCATGGCCGGGGAAATCGTGGCCTTCGCTAACATTGGCGCTGATATTCCCTTACTGATCATCCGACTATCGCGCCTGTTATCGGGACGGGAACCGGAATTTGCATTAGCAGGAGAAGAATTGCGGGTTAGACTCTGGACGAAAAAGGAGTGAAACAGACCAATTGTCTAGCGATAATCTCACTTTCTTATACCCGATTGAAATTAAAACTGAAATTGAAAGATCGAGCTATAGAATGGCTTGTTTTTCAATGAGGGGTAGAAAAAAATGCGATTTATAATTAGCAAGATAAGGTCATTTAACGTCGGAACAAAACTGGCGTTGCTGGTTCCGCTGGTCATTTCCCTGGTATTTACTGTTCCCGCCTGGCTGATTTCGGTCTCGACCACGATGCTGATCGAGGAACAGGCGCTTGCCGAGATAAAAACGAAAATCGACGGGTTACTGGATATGGTCGCTACTGCCGTGGAAGGATTCAAAACGGAAACCGACTACGCCTTGCAACTGTTTGCGCAAAACTTTCTCGATCCCTTTATCCTCGATTTCTCCGCCACGGTCGACATTGCCGGTCGCCCTACACCCGTGCT
>JAGRHQ010000238.1 GCA_020444905.1 Candidatus Competibacteraceae bacterium | reverse complement strand
CTTTATCCTGGATGGAAAATTGTGGTTTTTGATGTTGCGTTGCAACATAAATCCCGCTATATTGCATTGCAGCAAAGTCAACCATCCCACAAGAAGATGAGGAGTCCATCATGATCGTCAATCTATTTAGCAAAGCGCTGGAAACCCCGCAAGCTCTACCAGAACCCCTGGTCAAAGCCAATAGACTGTTCGTTGAGAATATGGAAAAAATCCTGATATTCCAAATGAATGCGCTTAAATCCTATCTGGATATCGGCTTGAACCAGATGAGAGCTGCTGCCGAGGTCACGGATGTAAAAAGCTTTCAGGACTTTTGCAAGCGCCAAAGCGAAATTGCGCAAACGATGCAATACAAACTGATGCGGGATGGTAAGGCTATGTCGGATATGACCCTACGTTTCAAATCGGAAATGGATCACCTGACCCAGGCGACTCTACAGGACGTACTGCCCAAAGCCGCCTGAATCACCCGATTGCGCTTCAACTGCCGCCCCGGTCTGTGCGGAGGCGGTGTTTTTTTATCTGGTTCGGCAATCATCGTTGCTCCTCTCATCCACTATCGCGGTTGCCTGCGAATCGTTCGCCCTACGAGCCGATGCGATTGCGCTAGCGGCTGAACTCGCATTGCCGTTGGCGATTGAACAATCGCCTGTTCCCACCACCCACCGGTTGGTTTTGACTGGCGAACGGCTGGAATTGCGAGAGCTAGGCGTCGGCGCGCCGGGTCCGGTTTATGTTGATTTCACCGCCGGGGCTGCGGATTACCGGCGCCGTTGGGGCGGTGGTCGTCAACAGCCGCTGGCGCGGGCGGTTGGTCTCAAGAGCAGCGCCGCGCCCACGGTAGTCGATCCGACCGCTGGCCTGGGGCAGGATGCTTTCGTACTGGCCTGTCTCGGTTGCTCGGTGCGTCTGGTGGAGCGCTCGCCGGTGATTGCCGCCTTATTACGTGACGGGTTACGCCGGGCGATGCAAAACCCGGACACTAGCGCGGTAGTTACGGAAAGAATGAGCCTTCAGGTAGCGGATGGTCGGGAATACCTACTGTACCTGGATGAAAACCAGTGGCCGGACGTCATTTATCTGGACCCCATGTACCCCCATCGTCGGAAAACCGCGCTGGCGGGCAAGGAAATGCGGTTACTTAGGACGTTGGCCGGCGATGATCCTGATGCTGCGGAATTGCTGGCCGTTGCCTTGACTCGCGCCCGGCGGCGGGTGGTGGTCAAGCGACCGCGACGAGCGCCTGCTTTATCGGGGCCGATGCCCGATGCCCGGATCATCGCGCCCAATACTCGCTTCGATCTCTATATGACGCATCCCAAAATCATCGGCAAGCCGTGTCCTACATCAACGGCGATGGATTAGCCAGCACCGCGGGCCGCGTTACCGGCGCCACCAGTGGATGCGCCAACTGTCCGTAGTCCCGAATAATTTTCTCAACATACGCTCGGGTTTCCGCATAAGGCGGCACTCCCCCATAGCGGACCACAGCGCCCTCACCGGCGTTATAGCCAGCCAGCGACAGGCGGACATCGCCCTGGAAATACGCCAGCAACCAACGCAGATAGGCCATGCCGCCCTGAAGGTTCTGCACCGGATCATAGGGATCCTGGACGCCGAATCGTTCGGCGGTTTCGGGGATCAGTTGCATCAAACCTTGGGCGTTCTTGACCGAGCGGGCTTGTGAATTAAAGCCGGATTCGGCTTCGATGACAGCTAGCACCAACGCTGGTTGTAAACCATAACCCGGCGCCAGGCGATTGACCAGTGATACGATCTGCGCCTGTTCCGGTGAAGTGGGCTTTTTGCGGCGAACTATTACAGGCGCTGGCGGCTTGGGGGTCGGATTAACTGGCTCTACGCAATGCGCCTGTTCAACCTTGGCGGGATCATCCACCCGCGCCAGCATTCGCTTGGCGGGCGCATCGCCTTTGGCTGCGGCGAGCCGGAACCAGGCGGCTGCCTGAGCATCGTTCCGCGCCACGCCCCGAGCATTGGCGTACATCCAGCCTAACTGGTACTGGGCTTGTACATGGCCGCGCCGCGCTGCCGCGCAATAAAGCTGCATGGCCCGCTCGTAGTTTTGAGGCACGCCTTCGCCATGTTCATAGCGCGTGGCCCATTCGACCTGTGCGACCGGGGTTTCCTTGATCAGCTTGATCCATGCGGGATCCATGCTCATGCCGTGGGCGCTCACGCCCAGAATGCCGAACATCCAGAATCCGAGGTATTGAAACCATCGAGTCAAACTGCTTTCCTCTGCCAATGATTCATTGATTTCTCAGTATGCTATGCAAGTTTTTGCAAAAATTCCAGCCCCACCCCGGCGGTTTGAAGTCGGTGCTGCAAGAGTGACGGCTCCTGAAATATTGCAAAAAAATGATGGCGTCCGCTGAGAAACCTTGCGGGTTACTGTAGACTTCATGGTTCTTATTGAAACGATGCCTATTACAAAAATCACTGTTGAGTAAATCGAAAGGAGGTCTTGATGGTCACCTACACGACCGAATCCATCCGTAACATTGCCTTGGTCGGGCATGGCACGGCGGGAAAAACGCTTCTGGTGGAATCCATTCTCCACCAATCCGGCAAGCTCGCCGCGCCCGGCGCCGTAGAAAAGGGCAATACCGTCTGCGACTTTGATCCGCAGGAAAAAGCTCATCAACATTCCCTGGACGCCGCGCTGGTCAACCTTGACTATCAGGACATTCATATCAATCTGATTGACACGCCAGGATTCCCGGACTTTCTCGGCCAGGCGATTGCCGTGCTGCCGGCGGTGGAAACCGTGGCGGTGGTCATCAATGCGCAAACCGGCATCGAAGCAGTCACCCAACGGGTGATGGAGCGCGCGGCGGAACGCCATCAATGCCGGATGATTATTGTCAACAAAATCGATGCGGAAAACCTTGATCTTCCTGGCCTGGTGGAACAAATTCAGGAAACCTTTGGCCGCGAATGCCTGCCGATTAATCTGCCCGCTAATGGTGGCGCCGGCGTCGTAGACTGTTTCTTCAACCCAGCCGGGGACAGCGATTTTTCCAGCGTCGCTGCGACGCACTCGGCCCTGATCGATCAGGTTGTCGAGATGGATGAGGATCTCATGGCGCTGTATCTGGAACAGGGCGAGGAACTGCAAGCCGAGCAACTGCATGAACCCTTTGAAAAAGCGCTGCGCGAAGGTCATTTGATTCCAATTTGCTTTGTCTCCGCCCGCACCGGCGCTGGCGTCAAGGAACTACTGGATGTGTTTGTCAAGTTATTGCCCAGTCCCCTGGAGGGTAACCCCGAGCCGTTTCTCAAGGGCGAGGGCGAAGCCATTGAAGAACTGCGCGCTATCCCCGATTCGCAGCAGCATGTCGTGGCGCATGTCTTCAAGGTAATAATTGACCCCTTCATCGGCAAGCTCGGCATTTTCCGCATTCATCAGGGCACGCTCACCAAGGACAGTCAATTATTCATTGGCGACGGACGCAAACCGTTCAAAGTCAGCCATTTATTCCAGATTCATGGCAAAGAGCATCCTGAAATCGCAGTGGGCGTTCCCGGCGATCTTTGCGCTGTCGCTAAGGTAGACGATATTCACCGCGATGTCGTGCTGCACGATTCCCACGATGAAGACCAGATTCATCTGCGGCCATTGCGGTTCCCCACACCATTATTCGGCTTGGCCATCCGCGCCGCGACCCGGGGCGATGAGCAGAAACTGTCGGACACAGTGAACAAGCTGCTGGAGGAAGACCCCTGTTTGACGATTGAACATAACACGCACACCAAAGAAACCGTGTTGCGTGGACTGAGCGATCTGCATTTGCGCATCACCCTGGAAAAGATGCAGCAGCGCTACAACCTACAGGTCGAGACCAAGCCGCCGAAGATCGCCTATAAGGAAACCATCAGCCAGAATGCCGAAGGTCATCACCGACATAAGAAGCAGACCGGCGGAGCGGGCCAGTTTGGCGAAGTGTTCATGCGCATCGAACCTCTGCCTCGGGATGCCGGCTTCGAATTCGTCAGCGAGGTTGTGGGCGGCACCATTCCGACCTCGTTCCTGCCAGCGGTGGAAAAGGGCGTTCGCGAGGCTTTGCAGGAAGGCGCGATTGCCGGTTATCCAATGCAGGACGTGCGAGCTATCGCCTACGACGGCAAATATCACCCGGTGGACTCCAAGGAAATCGCCTTTATCACCGCTGGCCGCGAAGCTTTCCTGGACGCGGTGAGCAAAGCGCGCCCGATTATTCTGGAACCGATAGTGAACCTCGAAGTGCGAGCGCCGGGGGATTGTGTGGGTGCGATCACCGGCGATCTGTCCAGCCGGCGCGGTCGCATTGCCGGCACCGATGCGGGACCGCGCGGCATGAGTATTATCAAAGCTCAGGCACCGTTGGCCGAACTGGATGGCTATGAGTCGCAACTGAAATCGATGACCGGCGGTCACGGCTCCTACAACGTCGAGTTAAGTCATTACGATCCGGTGCCCAGCGACATTCAGCATAAGCTGCAATCCCTTCATCAGAAGGAACAGGAAGGCTGATTACTTCTCTCCCGCAGGCCGATGGTCCTGCGGTGTAAGGAGATCTGGTTTTTAGGCAGTCCCCCGGATTTCGGCCTAACGGCCTGCATCCAGGCTACAGCATTTTTATATGGCTGCTCAGGCAGCGATGAACACCCGCTCGCCTGTGGCCACCCGCTCAAACAAATCCAATACATCTGGGTTGCTCATGCGGATACAGCCATGTGAAAGCGGTTCGCCCATCGGCGCAGTATCCGGGCAGCCATGGATGTAGATAAACCGGCGCAGGG
>JAGRHQ010000237.1 GCA_020444905.1 Candidatus Competibacteraceae bacterium | reverse complement strand
AATAGCCTTGTTTTAGCCCGATTTCACCCTCTTTGGCTCTATGAAAATCAATAACTTAGTTTAATACAGTTTCTAAGCCGACGCGTTCAAATCCTGCCCAACACACCTGATTAGAGAGCAGAATCCCGGTGAGACAAAAGCTTAGCCAGTAACGCTGGATGGTCGATAGCTTGTGGTTTGTCGCACATTCCCGAATTCCCTGATCCAATTGTTCAACAAATTCCGTGATGAACGCGAGGGGCTGGGTGAAAATCATTCGGGTCCTCCTGCACAAACCGTTGTGATAAGGTATAGCTCGATCTTATCCAACAAGGTTTGTCAACCTAAAAATCCTTGATAGTCGAGTTTTACAAAGTGCAACGACCCACAGCAAACTATAGAGTATGTATCATAAATGAGAATTAAAGGATATTGAATGTACTTAAATGATATATTTCTTGTTGGAGTGGTCTCGGCACGAATGCTTTAGCGAAAGTCGGCATCGGAGGCGCTACCGCCGCCTGTCCGGACCCAGCAGTTTGGGCCGGTCAAAATGAGCAGGTGAGCGGCTCACTGTGACTGATGTGCCTCGTTCAGGGTGTGGACCCAATCGACGCCTCCGCACCGCCGCCGTAGGCCACCCTCGGGGTCTCTCGATTTTTATTGATAATAATTATTAACTTGTCGTTAAAGATCGGGCGTTTCTCTAGATTTTGGCAAGGAATATGCTATTCGGTATCCCCGACTGAGAACAAGCGACCCAGGAGACGCCGCGATGTTGATCAAACAACTATATTGGAAAACCCTTTGGAGCTGTGCGGTTCTCGCAGTGGAATCGAGCATTCATTATCAGGAGTCCAGCGCGCAGGAATATGCGGCTTTTCCCTGTAAAGTGGGTTGATTTAGCGCGAACATAAAAAATTTCGTCTTTCTCAATGGAGAACACCATGACCAATCCGACCGTGAAATTCTGGATTTCGGCGTTTATCCCCAAGACAGTGACGGGCTATACCCAGGTTATTCCCACAGGTGTACACGCGGGAAAAACGGCCGTACCCTTGCCGGGCGTTGCCCGGACCTGGCCAGGCAACTGGGGTAAAGATTGGGATGCCGGCTACCTGACGGACCAGCGAGGCTTCAGTAGCTTACAAAGCGCCAGCCATCGTATGCAGTCTTCCGGGATTGTGGATCTCGTCACCAAACGCCTAGTCCATTCCGCGCACACGACCTCCGGAACCACAGAGGTGAACCTCGTCACCGGTAAACAAACGGGGTTCAAAAACGCGGATATGTCGCGGTGCTCGCTGGAACAGAAGGCACCGGTATTCCGGGGTCCGCCACCCTTTGGCGGCGTGGGCGCACATCTGCGCGCCACCCAGGGTGGGACGACGTTTCCCGGTCAAATCCGACCGGATCCACCCGCCACTGGCCCGGCGGTATTGAGTCTCGTCGCCAAAGCGGGCGATCCCTTAGTGGGCATGGCGGCTGATATTGACTTCGTTGGGATCTTTACGGTGTCACCCACCGGAGCGAACGGTAAATTCAGCGTCTCGTTTGAGGGAAAAATTGACGATTTTCCTGCCTATGAATGTTATGCGACCTTCAATGGCGTCACCAAGAAACTGTTTACCAACTCGCCGCCTCCCGGGAACACAGTGGTCGATCTGTTGGGATTTGCCAAAAGATCCGTTTCAGGTTCAGTGTCATTTCCCTGAAGGTCAATGCCTTGCTTGCTGATAGCCTCACATTTCGGAATTCCCGGTCAATCAGGACTAAAGTCCCCCACTCAGTCCGACCACGGCCCCGGCAGCCATCAGCCACAGCGGATGCAACGCCGGGTAACGTAGATTCAGCACGACGGTGACCAGCACAATGGCCCACGCGCCCCCGTGAAAATCAGCAGCTTGCGCAATGAGGGTGGCCCCGGACAAGACCAGACCAACGGCCAACGGCGCGACGCCCAAGCGGATCGCTTGTTGCCAGCGTTGACCGGAATAACGCTCCCAATGGTTCACCAGCCCGTAAATCAGCACGCTCATCGGTAGACACAGGCCCAGCGTAGCCGCCAGAGCGCCCCCCAAGCCGGCCACTTCCCAACCGATCAGCGTCGCCACCAGCACATTCGGTCCCGGCGCGGCCTGAGCGATGGCATAGAGATGCGTGAAGGTCGCATCGTCCAGCCAGTGATGATGGTCGACCGTGACCCGATGCAACTCCGGCAACAACGCGGTTGCGCCGCCAAAAGCCATGAAGGACAGCCCGGCAAACTCAAGAAATAACGTGATAAAAATCATTTCCGTCCGAGCGTCCAGTACGCAACGCCGCCGGACACGAGCAGACCGGCCGCCATAACTCCAGGCAGGGGCCAGCGCAGCAGGGCAATAGCGCTCACTGTGAACACGGTAAACGGCCAGAACACCCGTTTCTGTGGAATCGCCAGCGCCATGCGCCAGGCCATGGCGAACAATAAACCGCACCCTACCGCCGCCAAACCGCGCAACAAGCTTTGCACTTGGGGCCATGCGCCGTAATGGTCATACAGCCTGGCCAGCACCAATACGATCAGCACCGGACCCGCAAGCAGCCCCAGCGGCGCGACCAGCCCGCCCCGTAGTCCTTGATAACGTTTGCCCACGATCACCGCTAAATTGACCACGTTCGGACCCGGCAGAAACTGGCACAGGCCGAGCTGCGCATTAAATTCTTCGCCGGTCATCCAGCGGCGCTTTTCGACCAACAGACGCCGGGCGAACGGCAAGACTCCGCCAAAACCCGATAGACCGATTGACGAAAAGCCCCAAAACAGCGCCGTCAAGGTGGGAGCCGGTTCGGTTGCGGAAGGCGGAATGTTTTGATGTGCTGTGTTCACGGGAATATGCTACTGGCGTGTGGAAAATCCGTTGATGGCTGCCCGATCCATCTTGTCCCCGAGCAGGCGCCGCACCACGACGAAGAAGACCGGCACGAATCTTCTCGGCATCCAGTCCTATTGTACCCACACCGCATGGTCTGTGTACGCCTCTCGATCTGTTGTGGGGACAACAAACCGTAGTAGTACCCCATGAGTCGATCAACTGGCAAAGCCGTTGATCTCTGACCACGCCCTAAGGGCGTGGTTTTCTACGTTGTTGATAAAGGTTCACTACAACCTGCAGGACTACCCGGAAAAGTCGAACATCGCGTTAGCATTGCCCAATGTCGCCTGCGTTGGCGGGCCTTGGCTAACACCCAAGGCTGCGTTGCCCGCCAGTGACTGGGGCCGGATAACGGAACTGGCGCGAGAGGCAAGCGCCCTCGGGTCCTGGTAAACGCCGATCAGGTTCTCAATTGGAGGATTGAATAGGCGCGTAGCTTACCGAAACCGAAGACCTTTCCACTCACGCAACAGAACCACTGGGTCGCGACCGGTAGGCGAAGCCGGTCGACACGTGATCATGTTTTCGCCAAGCAGGCTACTGGACCCGCTCGATGATCACCTCGACCACGGGGTTACGCCAATCGTATGTCGCGGGGTCCAGTCCACCTGAACCCCCGATACCCTGAATACCCGCATGAACGTGGATGTAGCCTTCGCCATTTTCATTGATCCCAACGCCTGTCATGGGGTCGTCGTCCATCGCGCCGAGCGCGCCCACGGTGGCGGCGCTCTCGGCGTTCGCCTCGCTACCCGCGTCGTAGGCATTGGCCTGGACGTGAACCCGGTCGCCCATACCACGCGGCAGCGGCACGCTGCGCACAGCGTAGAAGGCGTCATTGGTCGCTCCGAGCATGGCCGCGGCGCTGAGGTACTGAGCATCGCGCGATGCGCTGATGGTTATAGCATTGGACTCGCCAGGAAGCAGGACCGGTGGGGTACGATCTGTCGGTAACGCCTCTGCCTCCCAGACGCCCGTCGAGGCGGCGACCTGATCACGCAAGGGGAACGGAAGGCCAGTCTCTGCCATCGTCGCCAGCGCAAAGTAGTAGGCATAACCCGCATCGCCTGGCTTCGGGGTCGGTCCTAGATCAAAGAGCCGGAACGCGTCCGTATGGGTCGCGATCACCGACGGCGCGACGGGCTGGCCCTGGGTGGCGTTCGTGACCGTGACGCGGTACATGCGCGCACCCTGGTCACGACCCGCTATCGCTGGCGATGTGAGCGCGATAGTCCCGGCGGCCAAGACGGCACCGAGCAATCCGACTTTCGAAACAGATGTTTTCATGTGAGAATCTCCTGACGCATGAGTATGTGCAAGTGTGTTGGAGGGTTCAGACTGGGATCTCACTTTGCCAGCGAGTTATCACGCCCGTATCACGTAAACATCAAGATTTGAACCGCCCCGGGTTTCGTGGACGCCGGTTCGACCCTGACCTAAAGATACAATCCTTCCTTGCAGAAATATCCACCGAGGGACCCCGCCCATGCCCGACACCCGCCGCAAACTGCCGATCGGCATTCAGACCTTTGCCCAAATCATCAGCGAAGGCTACTACTACATAGATAAGACACCGTTGGCTTGGCGTCTCGCTGAAAACGGTAAGTATTACTTCCTTTCCCGTCCGCGCCGCTTTGGCAAAAGCCTGTTTCTCGACACCTTGAAGGAACTGTTCGAGGGTAATGAACCTTTGTTCCGGGGTCTGTACATCCATGACCGCTGGGACTGGTCGATTCGACACCCGGTCATTCGTCTGAGCTTCGGCGGGGGCGTGTTGAAATCGCCGCAGCATTTGCAGGAATCCCTGCATCGTCAACTGGACGAACAGGAGCGCTGGCATGAACTCCCCGCGCGCTATCCCGACTTGCGCAGTCGTTTCCATGATTTAATCGCGCGCCGCTGCGAACAAACCGGGCAA
>JAGRHQ010000236.1 GCA_020444905.1 Candidatus Competibacteraceae bacterium | reverse complement strand
ATGAGCGCCAACATGCCGATGCCGATGAGGTTGACCGTGGTCTCGTGCCCAGCGAGGATCAGCAGGATCACCGTCGCGAACAACTCGTTCTCAGAGAGCGTGTCCCCTGCCTCCTCGGCTTGGATCAGATGACTCAATAGATCGTCTCGCGGCTGCATCCGGCGCTCACGGATCAGCCGCCGCACGCTGCGAAAAAACATCACGACTCTCGGAGCCGCCCACCACGCAGCGCGCAGGTCTTCGACCAATGCGATGAGCGCTTCAGCTCGACGATGCGTCGTATAGATTTCAGTACCTTCTTCAATACCCAGCATCTCGAGAATGATCCGGGTTGGGATCGGCGTCGCGTAGTCACGCAACAAATCCATGCGGCTCGCGCCAGTGCGAGCATCAAGCAACTCTGCTGCAAGTTCATGAATACGCTCGCGCATCTGTTCGATCCGGCGTGGCGTGAAGGCCCTGGCGACCAAGGCGCGGACTCGTTGGTGCCGATCGCCCTCCAATGACAGAAGATTGTCGGCCAACATGCTTAGGATTTTGGGTACCGGAGGCCGGGAATGTCGCTGCTGCTCAGGCGACATGGCCAAGCGAAAATCGCTCACGAACCGCAGATCCCGCAGTACGGTCGCGACGTCCTCGTAACGAGTGATCAGCCAGCCCTGCCGCCAACGTGGGAGGCGTGCGGGGACCACGGGATGGTCTTCGCGCAACCGCCGGTAGAACGGCCCTGGGTCCAGCAGGAAACCTTGGGAACTCGGTTCGGTGATCACCGTTGGGGAGACTAATGTTTTCACTGCTACTTGGTCGAGCATGAACTTTATTCGTCAACCCGGCGCGGAAGAGAGGCCATCGGTCAGCTCGAACAGGCGGGCCGCGCCAGCGCCTGCACCACGTCACCCACCGGAATCTGTTGAAGGAACACCACTACGCCAGCATTCCGGGCGATAAATTCGCTCGGCAGGCGAAACGCGACCGAGTGGATAAAATGTCCATCATCCTCTATGCGCAACGGTCCTTCCAGCGCCCGCACAACCCGGTCGTGCCGCAGGCGTTCCCCCGCATTCTCCCCTGCGGTGACCCGACTGCTGAGCCGATCCTGATAAACAGCGACGAACACCCCCACGGTGTTTGCCGCCGTGGGCGCGCGCATCCGGCCCGTCGTCTGCACGCGCCACTGAGCCAGTCCCGCAAACAGTTCGACGTGGAGATCCGCCGGCGCGGGCTGCGCGTTCAGGTCGGCGATGCGTTGCGCGAAAGCCGTTGGTTGCCGCCAGGACGTCAGAGTTTGACCATTGACCATGATGTGCGGCGTGTACACGGTTCGGGAACCCTGTTGCGCCACCAAGGCGCGTTGGCGCGCGCTGAAGGCCGGTTGCGCGAAACGATCCTTCCAGCCCAGGCGATCCCAATAATCGACATGGAACGCCAAGGCCGTGACGTGGCGGGGGTCCCACATCTGTGTCGTCTGATGACTCAGCCAGCGATCCGCCGGCGGGCAACTATTACAGCCCTCGGACGTATAGAGTTCCACGAGCGCGGTGCGATGCGGAGCGCTCGTTGCGGTGCAGCCCGCCGCTTGCGTCATAGCTGGATACCCCCCCATCAGCAGGGCTAGCAGCGTGGCAGCGCGTGTTCGTGCGTTCATTCTGTCAACCCGTAGCAACGGCAACCTCCTTCATTCGGGGTTTGTCAACAGGAAGCCCTCGGGGGTCGTCTTCCCACGAATCGTGGTTTCCACGCTTGAAGTGTAGCCCGTCCCGGCGTGGCGTGGCGATCCGTGCTACGCTTTGCATTATTCCTCACGCGATGACCCCAGTCGATCCAGATGCCTGTCTTGAGCAAACGGATTGGAGGAAAGGAGGTGAACGATGCTGCTCATTGATCAGATCGCCGAGGCGCGGATTTCTGTTGCAGCAACTCCCCGCGGGCGATCGGAGCCGCGCCCGCGCGCGTTTGGAACTGCTGCAACTGCGCCTGGCGGCGGCTCGTCGTTCACCGCTGAATCTCTTGCTGGAAGATCAGTACCGCCAGAGCTTGCTGGAAAGATTGGGTGAATCTGACGCTTGAACGTGCGCCGTGGGGCAATCTTTTGTTCGGAGCGTCGTGTTTTCAAACATCCCGGACGGTCATGCGGTTGAATACACCGAGTTCCTTTCATTCTCTTTTAGCGAGGTCATCATGCGAATTCTGCATACGATGTTACGTGTGGGCGATCTGGAGCGCTCCATTCGTTTTTACACCGAAATCCTGGGCATGAAACTACTGCGTCGCCAAGATTATCCGGCGGGTGAATTTACCTTGGCGTTTGTCGGCTATGGCGCCGAATCCGAACAGGCAGTCATCGAGCTGACCTATAACTGGGGCGTCGATCACTACGAACTCGGTACGGGGTATGGGCACATCGCCCTGGAAGTCGACGATGTTTATCAGGCGGCGGCGGACGTGAAAGCGCAGGGCGGACGCCTTCTGCGCGAGGCCGGGCCGATGAATGCCGGGACGACCATTATTGCCTTTATCGAAGACCCGGACGGTTATCCGATCGAGTTGATCGGGAAAAAGGCGTGAGCGCGCTATGAAATTACGATTTGGGGGTTGCAGGTGCGCTTGGCGACCAATATCGAGCCGCAGCGGGCGCGCGCCGTGGTCGAGCAGGTGCTGCAACTGCTGGAGTCCTCGTCGTGAGGGCCTCCGGCCTTCCCGGTCGTTTAGTGTGACCAGTGGCGTGTAGTGAGCGTCGGCTCGTCGCGTACAGTTGCGGGGGCAGCCACCGCATCCGCGCTGTCGCCTCTTGCAGAGAGAATCAGCGCACCGTGTTCCCTTTTCATCCCACTTTGGGGAACCGTGAACGGTTGCGCGGAATCCAGGCTACAATGACAGGTGATAATGAATCTTGGCGAGTTGTATTGGAGAGCGAGACAATGGCCGAATTATTGACGCGCACCATGACGCCGGGCGAAGTGATTTTTCGAGCGGGTGATCCAGCGGATTGTGCTTATATTGTCACGGCCGGACAGGTTGAAATCCGGGTGAGCCGCGCCGCCGAAGATCGCCAGGCGGAAGCAGATCATGAACATTGCGTCGCGGTCGTCGGTCCGGGCGAATTATTGGGCGAAATGGCGATTCTCGACAACGCGCCGCGCTCAGCGACAGCCGTTGCTCGGGAAATTGGACTGCTGACCGTGATTGAGCGGGGTCAATTAGTGGCCCGCCTGGAAGCGGCTGATCCGGTCTTGCACTTGCTGCTGACCGTGCTGCTGAATCGTTTGCGCGGACAATTACATTCAGGTCAGAAGGGCGTGATCCAAGCAACGATAGCGCCTGATTTGGTCATTGACCGTATTCGTCTGGAAAATCAACTTAAAGCCGGACTGGGCGCGGGAGAGATGCGTCTGTTCCTGCAACCGATCGCCGATATGCAAAACCGGCGTATCGTCGGCTTTGAGTCGCTGGTGCGCTGGCATCATCCCGACCGCGGCATCGTCAGACCGGATCTGTTTATCCAGGTCGCGGAGGAATCCGGTCTCATTGTCCCGCTGGGCGGCTGGGTGCTGCGCGAGGCTTGTCTTGCCGCCCGGCGCCTGGAAACGGAACCCAATCAGGCCGGCGTTATGGGAAGCAGCGCTTTCGTCAGCGTCAATGTCTCCACCGGGCAGTTTCGCGACGCCGATTTCATTTCCGTTCTCGCCACGATTCTACGCGAGACGGGTCTTGCCCCCTCCCGGCTGAAACTGGAGATTACTGAGAGCGCACTGGCCAAACCGGATGCGGCGCGCGCCTGGATTGACGCCTGCCGGCAACTGGGCGTGCGCATCGCGCTGGATGATTTCGGCACCGGCTATTCTTCGCTGAGCTATCTGCATGAATTCGAAATAGACACCTTGAAGATCGATCAGAGCTTTGTCCGACGCCTGTTGCACGATGCGCGCAGCGAATGTGTAGTGGCAGCGATTATCCGGCTGGGCCAGGATCTAGGTATGGATATTATCGCCGAAGGGATCGAAACCGAAGCGCATTTCAGCCGGCTGGCGCAGCTCGGCTGCAATTACGCCCAAGGTTATTTGATCGCCAAGCCCGCTTTCATCGACAGCTATTTTTCTTGAAGATCAGTCATTTTTAATGAGAGACTGGCTGTTTCGCCCGGCGTCTATGCATGCCCCGCTTCCAGGTGCGTCATGCCGGAGAACAGCATGATCGCGCCGATGACTCCAATCAAAATAGCCGAGAGATACGGCGCATTGACAAACAGCGCGTCAAAACGCGGGGTCTTGCGGGAAGCGACCGCCATGCCCCAAGCGACGGCGATCCCTACGGCGACCAGGGTCAGGGCCAAACCGATACTGAACGCCCCCACCAGGCTAACCCCCAGCCAGAGCTGTTGCAGGTACAGGCACACCAGTAAAACCGTGACCGCCGCCGGGCAAGGGATCAATCCACCCGTCAGACCAAACCCGATGATCTGCCAGTGGTTCGCCTGGCCCGAGGCAAATCGTTGTTCAATCTGTTGGGCGTGAGCGCGGGCATGCGCATCCGCATCCGCATCCGCTGACAGGCGGTCGTGGGCGTGGGCGTGGGCGTGCGGGTGATCATGTGCGTGATGATCTTGCGATTTTCTGCGCGCGCGCCAGGCTTGCCAGAAAACCCATAAGGCGATGGCCATGATGATGACGCCCGATACGAGCATGAACCAAGGTTCCAGATCCGCGGCGATCATTTGGTCGCCATACGTCAACGCTGTCAGCGCCAGCACCCAGACGATCAAACTGTGCGAAAAAGCGGCGGCGACGCCGAGCAGGACGGCTTGCGACACCGTGCCGCGAATGGCGATGATGAATGCCGCCATGAGCGTCTTG
>JAGRHQ010000235.1 GCA_020444905.1 Candidatus Competibacteraceae bacterium | reverse complement strand
AAACGGTTGGGTCAGATAGCGTTCCAGACGCCGGGCGCGGTTGACCGTGCGCCGGTCGTTCAGCGCCAGTTCTTCCAGTCCCAACATGGCGATCAAGTCCTTGAGTTCCTCATACTCCGCCAGAGTCCGGCGCACCGCCTGGGCAATCCGGTAGTGCCGTTCGCCCACCAGCACTGGCGTCAGTAGTTTGGAATCGGAAGCCAAGGGGTCCACCGCAGGGTAAAAACCCTGACTAGCCCGCTTGCGCGACAACACCAGGGAGGCGGACAAATGGGCAAAGGTGTGCGTCGCTGCCGGATCGGTGAAATCGTCGGCAGGCACGTAAACCGCCTGCACCGAAGTAATCGACCCGCCCGCTGCGTTGCAAATCCGCTCCTCCAACTCCGCTAGTTCCGTGCCCAGGGTCGATTGATAACCGACGCGCGACGGAATCCGGCCCATTAATCCCGACACTTCTGAACCGGCCTGGATAAACCGAAAAATGTTATCGATCAACAATAATACATCACGGCGGGCGACATCGCGGAAGTACTCGGCGAGGGTCAATGCGGCATGACCCACGCGAAAACGCGCGCCCGGCGGCTCGTCCATTTGACCAAAAACCAACACGGCGTTGGATAGCACACCGGCATCGCGCATTTCCCGATGCAACTCCTCCGCCTCGCGGCAACGCTCGCCAATGCCGCAGAACAGGCTGACGCCCTGGTAGCGCCCCACCATGTTATGGATCAGTTCGGTGATAATCACCGTCTTGCCGACGCCAGCGCCGCCGAACAGGCCGGTCTTGCCGCCGCGTTCCAGCGGGCATAGCAAATCAATGACCTTGACGCCGGTCTCGAACATTTCCAAACCGACCCGGCGATGCGCCAGCGGGATGGGCGGCTGGTGAATCGAGCGTCGTTCCGCTCCAGCCAGCGCTGGACCCTCGTCAATGGTTTGACCGAACACATTGATCATTCGCCCCAATAATTCCGCTCCGACCGGCACGGTCAACGGGCTGCCGCAGTCGCGCACCGGATCGCCGCGCGCCAGACCTTGCGTGGGCGTCAGGGCGATGCCGCGCACCGTGTCGGTAGCCAGATGGGCGCTGACTTCAATGATCACCAAACCCTCACGCCCGGCGCGCAGCTGCTGGCGCAGGGCCGGCAAGTGGCTGGGGAATCGCGCATCGACCACGCTGCCGCGCACCGCAGTGATCGCGCCATGCAGCTCAGACGCGCTTGGCGTCGGCGTCAAGCGCAGGGTGTTCACGGACATGCTCCAATTCAACCATCAGGCTCAAACCCTGCCTGCAAAAGCTATCGGTTAAGTCAATGGCCGTGTCCAGAACAGGGCGTGCAACCGCAGCAGGATTTCGGGATCGGCGATCAGCTCACGCTTCTGGGCTAGGCTCAAACTGTCGACTCCTTCTTCTTCCAACTGATGAATTAATCCTTCCAAATAGTGCCAGCGGCGTTTGCCAGGCGGTTCGCATTCCGGCAACAGCGATCGATGCAGCGTATTCACATAAGGATCGATCAGCGCCTGCAGGAAACGGCTGGCGGTTTTTTCCCGCAGCGCTGGCAATACCGCTCCGCTTTCTTGCAGGCCATTCGCCAAATGGTGCAACACTGCCGGTGGGTCGGTCTCTTCCGGAGTGAGAAACAGGCCCATCGCGCGCGCCTGGCGACCCAGGGTTATGCTGCTGGACAACATCGATACCGGTATCGACAATACCAATCCCAGTAGTACCGGCGTAAACCACCAGAAAAACGCCGGGACGTAAAGATAGCTCAGGGTTCCCGCCACGATACCCATCAGAGTATGGCCTCCATGGGCCAGGGCCGCTTCCACCAAGCCGGTCTGATGATCACCGCGTTGCTGGGGCGGCCAACCCACCGCCCGCCGCATGAGAATCGCCAGCACGAACTTGGTCTGAAACAGCATTAGCACCGGCGCGGTCAACACCGAAAACACCGTTTCCAGAGCCACGCTCAGCGATGCCTTGAGCATACCGCCATAGGCGCGGCGCAGGCGTTTCTCCTTGAGCAGCAGGAGCAAGGCCAGCAGTTTCGGCAGAAACAGCATGGCCAGGGTGACCAGCAGCACCGTGGTCATCTCCACCGCGAACGATACGGGCCAAACGGGCATCCAGTTTTCCCCAAAGAAATACACCAATTCCTGCTGGGTCTGAATGAACGCTTCAATACCGGTCGCGACCAGAAACAACAGCCACAATGGGGAAGCGGCATAGGACATCACGCCCATCAGGAAATGCAGCCGGCTCAGGAAATTGAAACCACGGGCGAACGCCAGCCGCAAATGCTGAAGATTACCCTGACACCAGCGCCGGTCGCGCTTGGCGTAGTCGATCAGCGTCGGCGGGATTTCCTCGTAGCTGCCCTCCAGGTCATAGGCCAGCCACACTTCCCAGCCCGCCCGGCGCAATAGCGCTGCTTCCACGAAGTCATGGCTGAGAATTTCGCCACCGAACGGTTCACGGCCCGGTAGTTTGGGCAGGCCGCAATGGTCCAGAAAGGGCTGGATGCGAATAATCGCGTTATGGCCCCAATAGTTGCTCTCGCCGAGTTGCCAGTAATTCAGGCCAGCGGTGAACATGCGCCCATAAAGACTGCTGGCGAATTGTAAAATCCGGGCGAACAGCGACTCGCGATTGATCGGGACCGGCGGGGTCTGGATCAGCGCCACGCGCGGATGCAATTCCATCAACCGCACCATCTCTGTCAGAGTTCGGCCCTGCATAATGCTGTCGGCGTCCAGTACGATCATATAGCGATACTGCCCGCCCCAGCGCGTACAGAAATCCTCCAGGTTGCCGCTCTTGCGGCTGGTGTTCTCTGGCCGGTTGCGATAGAAAATGCGGCCCTTGCCATCCAGCGCCCGCACCATGTCCTGCCAGCGCAGTTCTTCCTCAACCCAGACCTCCGGATCGCGGGTGTCACTGAGGATGAAGAAGTCAAAACCATCGAGTTGACCGATGTCTTCCAGCGACTGATGGATGGCGCGCAGCCCGGCAAATACCCGTTCCGAATCCTCGTTATAAATGGGCATCAAAATGGCGGTGCGCGGCGGCGATGCGGTGAAGTCAGAAGGGATATCCGGCGGTTGGCGGGAAATTGCCCAGCGGTCGCGCCCGAACAGAATCATCCAGAAACCCATGAAAGCGGTCCAGAAAGAGATACAGACCCAGGCAAACAGGATCGTGTACAGAAACAGCAACAGCAATTCCATCGGGCTGAAGCCGTCGGTTTGAAACACGCTGATTAACAGACCCAGCGCGATCAGCGATGTCAAAATGACCAGCAGAAAAAAAATGAACCGTCGCAGGGTATGTCCGGTTACTACGGGTCGGAGAGATTGCGCCATAACAAATTCCGTTGGGTTTTAAGTTTTAGGTTTTAAGATCGAAGGCGCAAAAAACTCAGCCATGAAAACAGTTCAATCCGTTGCGCAGGCATGGCGCTGGGACTGGACGCTGGGGTCGGTTCGGCGATGGCCAAGCGTATTTGCTCCAACGCTGACCCCGCCGCACCCGGCGGAGCAAATAACGTCGCCGGCCAATCCGGCGCCGCTCCACTCAACAACGCCGCCCGCGCCGCCGTGAGCATCCGCGAGGGGCGGGGGAGTTCGAGCGCGTTCGCCAGCCAGTCGTCCAGCAACTCGCCGGCGGCGATAATGGCGCGCGCCAGCCTGGATTCCTCATCCCTTGCCGGTTCCGCCAGGCGTCGTAGCGTTTGCTCGCTCAAGGCCAGCGCCAGATAGGGATCGCTCACGCCCAGCGCTTTCCAGTAGTCCTTCAGGCAATCCAGGCACGCTTCATCAGATATGGCCGGCGCCGCCGTCGATGGCGTCCAATACGATCGCGCCGCGCCTACTTTGCTACGGTCCACTGATAACTCCAAGTTTCGGTCAGTACGTCATTGCCGAGTTTCAGGAAACAGCGTAAATCAGCGGGCTTCTCTCCCTGTGGCAGCAGTTCAAAGGACACCCGCCAACCATCAGTATGTAGATTTTTATGGGTCACCACATTTTCGATCTGGCCACTGGAGCCAGTGACCACCGCCTCGACCGGCGCATCATCCGCCAGTTGCGCCAGGCGCTCGCCGCCAAAATCAATCACGAAGCGACGGCGCGAGGAATCCAGGTCGCCGGCGCCGCCCGCGCCCACTCGACTGTCCAGGGTGCGCCCGCCCGGCGACAAACTGGGTATCTCCAGGAAGAAGTACAGCCGGTAGTTGTATTCGAGTTGCTGACCTGGCTGGACCGGTTTTTCCGGAACCCAGAATGCGGCGATGTTATCGTAGCGCTCGGCGTCGCTGGGAATTTCGATCAGCTGCACCGACCCTTTGCCCCATTCGCCCTGTGGCTCAACCCAAACGCTGGGACGAATGTGGTAATGCGCCTCCAGGTCCTGATAATCGTCAAAGTCCCGGTCGCGTTGCAGCAAACCGAAACCGCGCGGATTTTGATCCTGAAAGGCGCTGATCCGCAGTCGGGTCGGGTTATTCAAAGGCCGCCAGATCCATTCCCCGTTGCCATTGACCATCAGCAGGCCGTCCGAGTCATGCACCTGGGGACGGAAATCGTCGAAGAATCGTTCGTTCAATGCGCCGTGAAAGAACATGCTGGTCAGCGGCGCAATCCCGAATTTCTGGACCTCTTCCCGAACAAACAGATTGGCTCTCACTTCAATCTGCGTGTTGACGCCCGGTTTGATGACAAACCGGTAAGCGCCAGTCACGCTCTGGCTATCAAGCAGCGCGTAGACGGTCAGTTCGGTAGCGTCCTTGCCGGGTTTTTCCAGCCAGAATTCACGGAAAAAGGGAAATTCTTCGAGCTTCGGCAGACCGGTGTCAATCGCCAGGCCACGCACGGAAATGCCATAGTTCTGATTCTGGCCGACGGCGCGGAAATAGCTTGCGCCCTGAAACACCGCAACCTCATCGTA
>JAGRHQ010000234.1 GCA_020444905.1 Candidatus Competibacteraceae bacterium | reverse complement strand
ATGTGACCCGTCATCGACTTGGTCGAACTCATGGCTAACCGATAGGCATGATCGCCAAACACTTCCTTGGCAGCGTCGCTTTCAATCTTGTCGCCCGCTGGCGTGGATGTGCCGTGGGCATTGATGTAATCGATAGCCTCAGACGCGATTTCACCATCGCGCAGGGCGTTGGCCATCGCTCGCCGGGCACCGTCTCCATTTGGAGGCGGCAGGGTCATGTGGTAGGCGTCGCCGCTCATGCCGAAACCGATCAGCTCAGCGTAAATCCGCGCGCCGCGCTTTTTGGCGTGTTCGTACTCCTCCAGCACGACGACCCCGGCGCCATCGCTTAACACGAAACCGTCCCGATCACGGTCCCAGGGACGACTGGCTTTCTCCGGCTCATTATTGCGCACCGACAAGGCGCGCGCCGCTGCAAAGCCGCACAGTCCCGTCGGTGTTGTGGCCATTTCCGCGCCGCCAGCAATCATGACATCGGCGTCGCCATAGGCAATCAACCGACCCGCCAGACCGATGCTGTGTGTTCCTGTAGTACAGGCAGTGACCACCGCCAGATTCGGACCCTTAATGCCATACATGATCGACAAATTGCCCGATACCATGTTGATAATGCTGCGCGGTACGAAAAAGGGCGTCAGCCGGCGCGGCCCACCCTTCAGAAAGGCCGAATGCCCTTCCTCAATCCCCGGCAGACCGCCGATACCGGAGCCAATGTACGTTCCAATCCGTTCGGCATTGGCTTCAGTGACTTCCAGTCCTGAGTCCTGGATCGCCTGCGCCGCCGCGCCGATGCCGTAATGAATGAAGGCGTCCATCTTCTTGGCTTCCTTGGGATTCAGGTACTGCTCAATTTGAAAATCCTTCACCGCTCCGCCAATGCGCACCGGAAATGTGCTGACATCGAAAGCGGTCACCGGCGCGATTCCGCTGCGACCGGCCAAAATGTTGTTCCAGGCTGTCTCCACGGTGCTGCCGACGGGCGATACGATACCCATACCGGTCACTACCACTCGCCGCTTGGCCACAGGATTACCCTCTGCTGTGCTGCGCTGACAAAAGAAAGCCACGACCCCCGGCGGTGGCCGCGGCGGCTGAACCCGAGCGATACGCGACTGACACTCTCAACCGAGATGCGATGCAATATAGTCAATCGCCTGCTGAACCGTAGTGATCTTTTCGGCATCCTCATCAGGAATTTCCAGTTCAAATTCCTCTTCCAGAGCCATCACCAGCTCAACGGTATCCAGCGAGTCAGCGCCGAGATCCTCGACGAAGGCGGCCTCATTGGTGACCTGCTCCTCCTTGACCCCTAACTGCTCGATGATGATTTTCTTGACGCGGGCTTCAATGTTGTTGATGTCAGTCATGTGCTTTACTTCCTCGTTGTCTGTTTCAATCCACACCCGCCATCGGCGGCGGGCGAAATCCGGCGCAACGGTACCACAACTTGCGCGAATTTCAGAAATAATCAGGCGATGCTTTCCGAATTCGGCGTTTTCGAGAATCCGCGGCGACCGCCGGCGCGTCAGCGCGGATTTCTCCGGATTCTATCGCTTGGCGCTACGCATTAAATCATCGCCATCCCGCCGTTGACATGCAAGGTTTCGCCGGTTATGTAGGCCGCATCCGGCGAAGCCAGGAACGCAACGACACCGGCAACCTCCTGCGGTTGGCCAGGGCGTTGCAAGGGAATCGAGGCAACCAGCGCCTGACGCTGACTGTCGGGCAGCGATCGGGTCATGTCGGTTTCGATCAGCCCCGGCGCGACAGCGTTGACAGTGATGTTGCGCGAACCGACCTCACGCGCTAGCGACTTGGTAAAGCCGATGACGCCGGCTTTAGCTGCTGCGTAATTGGCCTGTCCGGCGCTGCCGGTAACGCCCACCACCGAGGTGATATTGATGATGCGCCCACGCTGAGCTTTCATCATGCCTCGCAACACCGCCTTGCTCAACCGGTAAACCGAGGTCAAGTTCGTATCCAGAATAGAAGACCATTCCTCTTCCTTCATTCGCAAGAGCAGGTTGTCGCGGGCGATGCCAGCATTGTTGACCAGGATACTTGGCGCGCCAAATTCCCCAGCGATGATTTTGAGCGCCGCATCCACAGATGTGGGGTCAGTAACGTCCAATCGCAGGCCGCGCCCCTTGAGTTCGCGCGCGCGTAAATCCTGGGTGATCGCTTCAGCGCCGGCTTCGGTGGTCGCCGTACCGATCACGGTCGCGCCGCGTTGTCCCAATTCTCGGGCAATAGCTTGGCCAATGCCACGACTGGCCCCGGTCACCAGAGCAATTTCATTTTGTAATGTCGTTATCATCACTGCATTCACCTCAATACTTCACCAGCGCCGCGCCCCAGGTGAATCCGCCGCCAAAGCCTTCCAGCAACAAGGTTTGGCCACGTTGAATACGGCCATCGCGCACCGCGACATCCAGGGCCAGCGGCACTGAAGCCGCTGAAGTGTTGCCATGCGTCCGCACGCAGTCCACCATGCGCTCCTCCGGCAGACCCAGGCGCTTGGCGGTGGCCGCCAGGATGCGGCGGTTGGCCTGATGCGGGATCAGCCAGTCGACATCGGCCACCGTCATCTGATGGGCGCTCAGAATGCGTTCGGCAATGTCTTTGAGCGTGGTCACCGCGACCTTGAACACTTCGCTGCCGCGCATTTCCACGAAGGCGGCTTCCTCGCGGGTCTGCTCATAACCGCTCGATACTCCTGCAGGCACCCACAGCAGCTTCTTGTAACGGCCGTCCGCGCCCAGTTGACAGTCGATGATGCCCGGTTCATCGGCGGCTTCCAGCACCACTGCGCCGGCGCCGTCGCCGAACAGGATACAGGTTCCGCGATCTTTCCAGTTGATAATCCGAGTAAAGGTGTCCGCGCCCACCACCAGCGCCCGCTTTGCGGCGTCGGTGCGAATGAAGCGGTTGGCGATGTCCAGTGCGTAAACAAAGCCGGTGCAGACCGCCTGCACGTCAAACGCCGGACCGCCGTAACAGCCCAGGCGATGTTGCAACTGGGTCGCCACGCTGGGAAAGACATGATCGGGCGTGGTGGTGCCCAGAATGATCAGGTCAATGTCAGCCGGTTCAAGCCCCGCGGCTTGCAATGCAAGACGGGAAGCTTTTTCAGCCAGGTCGCAGGTGGTCTCGTCTGGCGCGGCGATATGACGTTCCTCGACGCCGGTGCGTTCGACAATCCAATCCGCCGTGGTATCGATCAGTTGTTCGAGATCGGCATTGGTCAGGACTTTTTCCGGCAGGTAGCCGCCGGTTCCGACGATTCTGGCGTAGTTCAAAGCGCTTGCCTCTCGGCGTGAAGGGCGGCCAGATGGGCATCGATGCGTTGGGGCACCGCCTGCTCAACTTCCAGCATCGCCACCTGGATAGCGTTAGCGAACGCCAGTGCGTCAGCGCCGCCGTGGCTTTTGATCACAATGCTCTGCAAACCCAAAAGGCTGGCGCCATTGTAGCGGCGAGGATCGATTTTGCGGCTGAAAGCGCGCAGCACCGGTAAGGCGATCAATCCAGCCAGGCGGGTTAGCAGGTTCCGCTTGAATTCCTGAGTCATATAATGGCGAATAAGTTTGGCGACGCCTTCACTGCTTTTCAAGGCAACATTTCCGACAAAGCCGTCGCAAACTACGACATCCACATCATCCAGATAAATTCCATCGCCTTCAACGAACCCAATATAGTTGAGATCGCTGACCGCCAGCAAGCGGGCGGCTTCCTTAACCTGTTCGTTACCCTTAATGTCTTCCTCGCCGATATTCAGCAGGCCAATCCGCGGGTATTCGATGCCGTTCACAACCGCCAGCACCGAACCCATCACTGCGAATTGCAGCAGATGGGCGGCCTTGCTGTCTACATTGGCGCCCAGATCCAGGACGCGAACATGGCCGCGCACAGTAGGCAAGGTCGTGCAAATCGCAGGACGGTCGATGCCCGGCAGGGTTTTCAGCACAAAGCGGGCGGTAGCCATCAGCGCGCCGGTGTTGCCGGCGCTGACGCAAGCATCAGCCTCTCCTTGCTTGACCAGATTGATCGCAACCCGCATTGAGGAATCTTTCTTGACTCGCAGGGCCTGGGCCGGCGATTCGTCCATGTTCACCAATTGCGAGGCATGGCGAACGATGAGATGCGGATGCCCCTCAGCCTTGTGCCGACGCAAACAGGCGGACAGCACATCTTCCTGACCCACCAGGATCAGACGCAGCGCATCGCGCGTCGTCTTTAGCACTCGCAGGGCGGCGGGTACGACGACTTCGGGACCGATATCGCCGCCCATGCCATCGAGAGCGATGGTTAGCGGTCTGTTCATGGGGATGCCAGAGGGCCGGGCAGGCGGAATGAAACGCAGCGCAGACCGGGAAGAGCGGCTATTCGGTTTCAGCAGCGGCTGAGACATTGACCACCTTGCGGCCGCGATAAAAGCCCCCTGCTGTAACGTGGTGACGACGATGCACTTCACCGGACAGGGAATCGGTCGATAAGGTGGGACCGGTCAAGGCATCGTGGGAACGACGCATGTCGCGCTTGGAGCGACTCTTGCGGGTTTTCTGTACAGCCATGGTTCAATGACTCCTTTGGGAATCCTGTAATAAAGTCGCCAGCGCCGCGAAGGGCTGGCGTTTTTTCAGGTCCAGCGCCGGTTCGCCGGGCTGGAGATAACCGTGGGCCTCGCATTCTCGCAGGTTTTCATGGCGGGGAATCTGTGGCAAGGCCAGTAGCAATTCATCTTCGATTAAATCGGGAACCGAAACAACGCCGCCCTCCTGAACCAGCAGGGGGTCATATTCATCAGGCAACCGATCGGCGGCGGCTTCGTCGCGCGCCAATCCCAGGTTGACCGTAATATCCAGGGGCAAGCGCAATGGGCCAAGGCAGCGCTGACAGGTCCATTCCACATCGGCGCGCAAGCGGCCCTGGATAAACCGCACCTCCTGTGCGTC
>JAGRHQ010000233.1 GCA_020444905.1 Candidatus Competibacteraceae bacterium | reverse complement strand
ACCGCATCTGGCGGTGGCGGTTGACGATCATGGTGGCGGCCTGAACGGATTGTTACAGGCGTTGGCGGCGTTACTCGCGCATGGCGTTCAACTCGATGTGGCCGCGCTGTTTGCGGGTCGAATTACCGATCAGTCGCCATTGGCTCAGTTGTTGGAACGCGCCAAACCCGCGCCATTGCCGTCCCATGTCTGGTGGCTGAGCGGAACCGGCGTCCGGCGGCAGGGAGAATCTTATGCGCTGGGCGTCAAGCCGCCGTTGACTGCACCGGTTCATGCCCTGTCCCCAATCCCCCCTAACCCCCCTTTTTCAAAGGGGGGAACGGAACAGGCGCCCTCCCTCCTTGTGGGGCAGGATGGTTGGGGTGGAGGGGAAGTTATCTCATCGACGGAGAATCATGTCATGAACGATCCATCATCCGGCCCGCCGCTGGCGACCGGTTCCGCCCCAGGGTGGGCGGTCGACCAGGCGCTGGCCGGTTATCAGGAAACCATGCGTCAGTTTTTGCGCTTGCAGGAACAAGTGATGCTGGCTTATTTCGCGGCAAGCCGGGAGGAAGGCGGCGCTGAATCCGCAGCGTTTCAACCGCTAATACCAGCGCGTGAAATCCCCCCTGTCCCCCCTTTGTCATCGGCGTGCCCAATCCCCCCCAACCCCCCTTTGTCAAAGGGGGGAGAAGACGAAAGTTCGCAATCGACGGTTAATGTTCCGTCGCCACCCCCCATGACCATCGCGTCGCCCGCGCCCGCCCAATCAGAAGAGAAACTTCCTGACCTCAAAAACCGCTTGCTGACCATTGCCAGCGAGCGCACCGGTTACCCGCCGGAGATGTTGGGCCTGGATCAGGACATCGAAGCGGACTTGGGCATCGATTCGATCAAACGGGTGGAAATTCTCGGCCTGTTCCGCCGGTCGCTGCCAGAGTCTGTTTCGCAAAAACTTCAGCCACACATGGAGGCGATCGCCACGCTGCCAACGTTCCAGCAAATTCTGGACGCAGTGACCGCCCGATTGGTGACTGAGACGCCCATAAAGACGCTGGGGGAGAATGCGCGCCCTTTTGAATTAACCGGGACAGACAGTCTTCCGTGCGCCCCGCTGTCCCGGTTTATCGTTAAGGCGCATCCACAACCGTTGACCATTCCGCCGTCAGCGCTGGAACCTGGTGTATACCTGATCACATCTGACAAATTGGGCGTGGCCGATGCCTTGAGCGGGAAATTGCGTCAGGCCGGCGTACAGCCCTTGTTGATTCCCGAGGAGCTGCTGGAGGACACCGAGCGGCTGAGCCATTGGCTTCAGACGCAATCGCGCAGTTTGACGATCCGGGCCGTTATTCACCTGCTACCCCTGGGTCAGCCGCCGCTGGCGGTTGATGCGCCGCTGACCAAGTGGCGTGAATGCATGAATCGGGAAGTTAAAAGTCTGTTCGCCTTGTTGCAAAAGGTCGGGACCGAGTTGCGTAATGGAGGACGGTTGCTGACGGTCAGCGGCCTGGGTGGTGAATTTGGCCGCAATGGTTTACCCGATACCGCACAGAACATTTTCCCCAGTGGCGCAGGACTGACCGGATTGGTAAAAACGTTGAATCTGGAATGGAATCCTGATGCGGCTGAACCCGGATTCATTGGCAAGGCGCTGGACATCGATCCAGACGATGATCCTGAACGATTGGCGGCGCTGGCGTTTCAGGAACTGGCGTTGCCCGGCGGTCGTCGGGAAGTCGGTTATCCTGGCGGGGTGCGCACCATTTTCCGAACTGTACCGGCTTCGCTATCGCCGTTGCCCACTCCCCGGCGTCAACCAGATGAGGATTGGATCGTGCTGGCGACCGGTGGGGCGCGTGGCGTCACAGCGGAAACATTGCGTGAACTAGCGCTATTTCGTCCAACCTTGATCTTGCTTGGACGAACGCCGCTGCCAGACTCGGAAGGCGCCGTGATTCGCCATCTGCCCGATGCCGCCGCGTTACGCCGACATCTGTTGGCGCAAGCCAGCGCCGAGGGGCGCACGGTGAAACCCGCCGAAGTTGAACGAAACATTCAGTCTCTACTGCGCGACCGGGAAATCCGCGCCAATCTGGCGGACTTCACCGCGATGGGTGCGCAGGTGGATTACCGGGTCGTGGATGTTCGGAATGAAACGGAAATGGTCGCATTGCTGAAAGCGTTGTACCAAACGCATGGCCGAATCGATGCGGTGATTCACGGCGCCGGGGTCATCGAAGATGGCTGGTTCCTGGACAAGTCCGGCGAGAGCATGGACCGGGTCATTGACGCCAAAGTGGACAGCGCTTTCCTGTTGGCGAAATATTTGCGCCCGGAGACGCTGAAATTCATTGCTTTTTTTACCTCGGTTGCTGGGCGTTTCGGTAATCGCGGGCAAGCGGATTATGCAACCGCGAATGAAATCGTGGCCCGGCTGGCATGGCGTCTGCGCACCCGTTGGGGTGATGCAGTGAAGATCGCAGCGATTCACTGGAGTCCCTGGGATCGGACGACGCACGGAGCCGGTATGGTCACGCCCGAAGTGCGGCGGCAGTTCGAAGCGCGCGGCGTCCATTTGGTTAATGCAACGGCAGGCCGGCGTTTTTTGCTCAACGAATTGCTGTATGGGCCAACGGATGAGGTGGAACTGGTCGCCGGCGATTATCCCTGGGAATATGCGGAAGCGCGGCTGAGCGCCTTGCCTGGCCAAGTTGATCCGTCTCTTATTATTGAAACTCCCCATGCGCTGCTCCAGGGCGGGCGTTTGACCGAGTTGAACCCAACGTCTTGGCAGTTCGAAAAAACCGTGGATTTAATCACTGATCCCTATCTGGATCATCATCGGCTGGACGGCGTCCCGGTGCTGCCATTCGCGGTGGCGATGGAATATATGGCTGAAGCGGTAGCCATCCATCGACTGGAATTACCGATTCTTGAACTGGAAGATGTGCGGTTGCTACAGGGATTGCGACTCACGCAGGATGCTTTGGCGATAAAGATTCAAGTCCATGAACAAGCCGCTTCTGTTCCAGAACCGCAACGGTGCGCAGTCACGCTTGGCGCGGGTGATCAAAGTGAACGTCCTGCGTACCGCGCTACGGTGGTCATCGGGAAAAATCAGCCGGCGCTGTCCAGGCCACAAGAATTGCCTCCGAACCCTTTGCAGGCTTCGCCAGCAACAATCACCGCAGAAGAGGCTTATCGTCGCTGGTTGTTCCATGGCCCCCTATTGCAAACGATTGCAACCATCGAAGCGATCAATCATCAGGGCATTGACTTGCGATTAACGCCCAGCCGGACTGAGCAATTTTGCCCATTCACCGAGAATAGCGCATGGCGGTTTGATCCGGGATGGATTGACGCGATCTTTCAGGCCGTGCTGATCTGGTCGCGCGCCTTGCGCGGCAGCGCCACGCTGCCCAACCGTGTGGGCCTTATTCAGCGTTTCAACTCCTCGGCGTCAATTGACTTGGTCAAGGCGCGAATTCGCATTCATTCAGAGCGGGATGACCCTGTAACCCGAGGCGAAGCCTGGATCGTTGATGAACAGGACGCCGTACTCTGTGTGTTGCGGCAATTTGAATGCACCGCCAGTTCGGCGCTCAATCGGTTGGGCGGCGGTTGGGCCGGTGGCGTTCAATAGTTATCATCAAAATAAATAACTTCCTTTCAATGCGGCTTCTCAAAGATTAACAAAGCCTGGCGGTTTTTCTCTCCAATCCTCCCGCGTTCGCTTGCAGCAAGACATGGGCGCGAGCCACCCGACGCGCGGTCGTTTTCTCTTTGTGGATAAGTGTTCAACAGTCTGGATATCCATATTGAGTCTTTATTTTTGCCGTCTGCATCCAAACGACGAGCGCTGGCGCACTTGCTTAGGAAGTCATTGCTGCTTCATGCCGGCGATATCCCATATCGCCTTACATATCATGATGTTTAAAGGAGGATTGTCATGCTCTGCACCTTAACTCGCACCGGCTTGAGCCTAGTCCTGACCCTGGCGGTTGCCACCGCCGGTCATACTGCCAATCACCGTGAGGCGCCGCTCACGGCGCTCGACCCCAAGGCGGATATCACCGATTTCTACGCCTTTGTCAGCTATGACGATTCCGGCAAGGTTACCTTCATCCTAGATGTTGATCCGCTGCTGGAACCCAGCAACGGTCCCAACTATTTCCCCTTCGATCCGGAAATCGTCTACGCCATCCGTATCGACAACAACCATGATGCGGTGGCCGACCTGAGTTTTGAGTTTCGCTTCACCACCGAAATTCGCGCGCCCAACGTGTTTACCGGCTTCGTGGGCGCTGGCAGCGGAATTGCCGCGCCTTCCAATTCCCCGGCGCCAGTAGCGCCGGGCACTCCTTTGATTCCTCCAGCCATCACTGCGCTGGACGGTCCTGGCTCCGAAGGGCTGAGCCTACGTCAGCGCTACACGGTCACCTTGGTACAAGGCCGGCAACAAACCACGCTGGCCGAGGGATTGATCGCCGTACCCACGAATGTAGGGCCGCGCACCATGCCCGACTACGCGGGTTTGACGGAGCAGGGCGTTTACCATTTGGATAATGGCGTTCGTGTGTTTGCGGGTACGGTGGACGACCCCTTCTGGATCGATCTAGGGGCGGCCTTCGATTCGCTGAATTTCCGTCCTGGAGCCTTCAATACTGGTATCCCAGGTGTTCTCGGGGATGATCAGGATGAAGGCAATAGAAGCGACACCACCAATTTCGCGCCTGATGATGTCGCCGGTTTCAACGTCAACGCTATCGCCATCGAGGCGCCGATCACGCTGTTGACTGCTGACGGCCATTTTCACACTGCTGACGAACCGCTAGCTACTATCGGCGCCTGGGGTGCGACCTTACGGCCGCGAAGCAAAGCGTACCGCCGTCCCGGCGAATCGCCCAAGCTATCGCCACGCCTAACCCAGATTCAGCGCATGGGCAACCCACTGTTCAATGAATTACTCATTGGCACC
>JAGRHQ010000232.1 GCA_020444905.1 Candidatus Competibacteraceae bacterium | reverse complement strand
CGCCAAAAATTCGGCGGATAGCCCGCTATTCGTCGTCGCGTTTAATGCTGTATTTACGCATTTTTTCCACCAGGGTCGTGCGACGCATTTTCAGAAGCGAAGCAGCATGGGCGACGACGCCGTTGGCATCCTCCAGCGCTGACTGAATCAATGAGGATTCGAGATCCATGATGTATTGGCGCAGGTCAAGCCCCTCGGGCGGCAAGCTGACCACTTCGTTGTTGGCAGGCCGCGTTACGGAATCCCCGGCTGGAGCGTTGTCGAGCGAAGCCAGTTCCGCCGCCATCAATTCCGATGGATAGTATGCGCGGAATTTAGCGGGCAAATCATCCAGATCCACCCATCCATCCGGTTTCAGGATCGCCAGTCGCTCCATCAGATTGGCCAGTTCGCGCACATTGCCTGACCAGGGATAATGCGCCAGGCAGCGCAATACCAGCGGACTGAGACCGATCCGCACTCCCTGATCATTGGCCATGCGTTCGATCAACTCATCGACGAGCAGCGGCAAATCCTCAATCCGCTCACGCAAGGTGGGCGTTTCAATCGGGAACACATTCAAGCGATAGTACAGATCTTCGCGGAACCCGCCATTCTTGATCAACTCTTCCAGATCGCGATGAGTGGCGGCAATGATGCGGACATCGGCTTCCAGACTGCGATCGCTGCCAACGCGCTCAAAGCAGCGCTCCTGTAGAACCCGTAGTAACTTGACCTGCATGTTCAGCGGCATATCGCCGATTTCGTCCAGGAACAAGGTACCGCCCCGCGCCAGTTCAAAGCGGCCGCGCCGGGTGGAAATAGCGCCGGTAAATGCGCCCTTCTCGTGGCCAAACAGCTCGCTTTCCAGCAAATTATCGGGAATAGCGCCGCAATTGACCGGCACGAACGGTCCCTGGCTGCGATTGGAATGGTAGTGAATGTTGCGTGCGATCACTTCCTTGCCGGTGCCGGATTCACCCAGAATCATCACAGTTGATTCGGAAGGAGCCACCCGCTGGATGAGTTCACGCACCCGAGCAATGGTCGGACTGTTGCCAATCAGACTGCGGAAGAGTTCGGCGCTGCGCCGGGATTGGGCGTTTCGGGCCTCGCGGTTGGGGTTTTGTTGGGATTTGACGAGGATTTGGCTTAGTTGTGAATAGTGAAAGGGGCGCGGCAGGCGGATAATATGACGACCGGTTTCAAGCGCAGTGGATAAAGAATGAGGTTGATCAGCGTCCTCGATTAACACTACGACCGCTCGGGGGGCGACGGCGTGAATTGCGTGAACAGCCTCGATGGGCGTGTCACTGGCTCCGTATCGGCCCAGGAATACGCAACGCAGATCAGGACTCTGTTCTGCGCAGGTTCGCCAATGAGTGGAATCGGCTTGAACAACCTGGGTTTCTTCCAGAAATCGCAGCAACAGACCCAGCTCATTCGCTCTTGTGGAATCGTCGTCGATGATGAGCAATGACGTTTTCATCAGTGGGGCCAAATCCTCAGGAGGGGATGAAACTCGGGCAACCTTGCAGGCGTTCAGCTTCCCTCCTGATCGCCGAATGAGAATCCAATCCACCCATTTTCGAAACTCCTTCCACCAGACAGGACGCGGAACCGGTCCCTCTGCCAACCCTTTGGAGTCAATCCATATATTCATTTTCGGAAGATATGCGAGGATATCTCACCATATAGTGTGAGACATTTTAGCCTTAAAGACGGGAGCGTCAAATTTTTAACGCTGGCTATTGCCCTTTTGATTGGCAATCGCCCGACGATGTTGGAGAAAGATATAGCGTTCCAGCGCTTCCTGCAATGATTCGCCGGGTTGCTGGAGCGTGGCTTTGATTTGATATGCATTCTCAACCGAGATGATTTCGTGGGCGTGGGCGTACAAGACCAGGGGGCGTGGGTAGCTGAGGTTGCAGTAGAGTTCCAGCCGAAGCGGGATATTGGCGGTTGGCGCGGCATCAGCGCGCCAATGGAGTTCGCTGGCGGTCAGGGTCAGGGGGCGTTCCGGGGGAATAGCCTGTTGGTAGGCAAACAAGTGGCCGATCATTTCCAGCAGCAAGCCAACTTTAAAGTCGAGACGCTTGAGTTCAGAGGCGCTGGAAACGCTGGAGGGATCTTCGCCATAGTCGCCCGCATGGATGTCCAGCGCGAATAGAATGTGCAGGATATGCAGATTGGTTTTTTCCTGATGTTGGAGTTCATCAGGTTTGGGCCATATCGGCAGTTCCTGCCAAGCCAGCGGCAGGCAGCCAGCGAAAGCCAGGTTGGAGCGGGAGAATTCAGTAATGGTAGACATGGCGGGATGAAAGACCAGCGGGTCGGGGGCAGGGAGTATTCAGGAACTCTGATAGGCATTAAGGGCGCGGCGTCCTTGTCTTATCGTGCGCAACCTATCGCTCAATTTGTCCATTTCAGCATGCGCCAGTTCCTGTACTCGCGCGTCGCTGACGAGCGTGAATTGTGCGGCGTCCTTCAGTAGCGGACCAACTTCGGCCGGAGGCGAAGTCTTATACAAATCGTCCAATAGCACACGCCGTTTTTCTTCCCATTCGGCCACAGCCGCCCACTCGCCAGCGTGCGCCAAGTCGAGCATTTCCGTGCTCAGTAGCTGAAACCGTTTAATTTGCGTTTCCCAGTCGGTTAGCGAGTTCACCCAGGCGGATCCTGTATTCTCTGCGTTAAGAAATCATAGGTGGCGGCGAGTTGCCCAACCAGATGATCCAGCATGGCAAAATGCGAACGATAGCGCGCTTCCAACACGTTAAGATGTATCCCTTTGCGCTGGCGCCGCGCATCGGTCTCCTCCTCTGGATCATCGTCATTATCGCTGCGTTCGCCGATTGGCTCGTAGTCATTGGAGAGATCGTCGGGTTCATCGAACCGTTCGGAAGCGCTATCTACGGTTTCTTCCGCATTTGTTTTATCCGCTTCGTCCGACTTGCCTGTTTCCAGATCGTGGGCAACATCACTCTTGAACCCTGCCGCTGGAGCTGTTCGTGACGTGCTCACTTCGCCGACGTGAACGAGCAGCGATGACCGCGTTTGTAACCCGGTTTGCTGTGTGCGTTGTGTGCTGGACTCGGCTTGGGGAGAAACCCGTCGGGATTCGATTTTCCGAAAGTCGGGGCTGAAGAAGATAGAGTCCGACACATTCATGGCAAATTCAGGCAGGCGTATTTGAAGCCGCTGACATGGTTCGCGCTTCAGGGGTGTCGCCAATCGCGTCCCAGGCTTCCTTGATGGTGTGTAACCGATCGGTTATTTCGTCGATAATGGTTTCATCGGAATGAACATTGGCTTCGATCAAGCGTCGTTGCATATAGTCGTAGAGCATATCCAGATTGACAGCGAGATCGCTGACATCCAGATTAAGTCCTTCGCGCAGACCGCCAATGATGCTAATGGCGCGGCTGAGTTGGTCGCCCTTGGCAGTGGTCTCGCCCCGTTGAAGGTGGCCTTTGGCCCGGCTGAGGCTTTCCAGAGCACCCTCCATCAGCATCTGGATCAACCGATGAGGACTAGCAAATGCGGTACCCGATTGCGCGCCGATTTGTTGATACTGACGCAGGGCGTTAAGGGAATTTGGGATCGCCATTGCGGATTCTCAAAGTGTCGATTTTCCAAGCGAGCTACTGACTCGTATTACTCGTGTTGAAAAATTGCTGGGTCAGATAATTGCTCGTGGCCGTCAGCCGCCCGACCAGAGCGTCCATTGCCGTGAATTGAGCGCGGTAGCGGGTTTCGAGTGCATCCATACGCTTATCAAGGGCGTCACGTTGTTCGCTCACATCATCAATTTGACGATTAAGGCTGTCGGTGCGATTGCTGAGCAGACCGCCGGTACTCAGAAAATTGTCGATCAACGTATCCAGTTGCTGAGCGATGCCGCCGGACAGCGAAACTGTACCACGAGAACCTGTGACGCCGCCAATAACATTGACGGCGATGCCCGCAGCGGTTCCAGCGCCGGTCAGGGTGCGCCCGGAACCTGTGCCTTCTTCTGCGCCAATGCTGCCCGCGACATCCTGGCCAGCCGTACCTGCGGCCACGCTCACGCCGAATGTTGCTGTAAAGTTTGTGCTGATCTGGGTGAATTCGACGCTGGACGTGCTGCCGTAAGCATCCGAGGCAAATGTAAAACTGTTATTGGAGGATTGGTAACTGACGCTTAACAGGGCGCTGGCGTTAATTAGCGTGGTGTTGGCGTTGATCTGGCGCTGTAGCTCGGCGGCCATATCGACGCCGGAATTATAAGTTCCATTATTCAGAATAATGGATGCACCAGCTTGTACACTGTTGACCTTAATGGCGAAATTATTGTTGTTATCATCAACGATGAAAGGCGCTGGAACGCCGCCATTGATGGATGCGCCAGTATACTGGCCCTGGGTCGCCAGTTGCGTGACGCTGACGTTGTAGGTACCCGCTATGCTGGTGCTGCTGGCGGTTTTATAGGTAACCAGGGGATCGGTCGTGCTACCGGTCCGGGCAAACAGGGCGGCGACGTTCTCTGGATCTTCCGTCAGCGCGGTTTGTAACTTGGCGCTATCGAGCTTGAGGGAGCCGTCTTTCTGGAAACTGATGCCGATATCGGCCAGGGAGCGCCGCGATCCGGTAACACCGGCAACCGCCCCAGTCATCACATTGCGGATCTGACTGATAATCGACCGTATGCTGGAATCGCCTGTCAATACCCCCTGCTCACGAGTTTCCGGATCATAGAAAGTCAGGGAGTTAACATTTTCTATCAGGGCGTTGTAAGCATCCACAAAGGCATTGACAGATTCGACGGTCTCGGCGCTATCCTGCGTCACGCTTAAGGTGGCGATCGTTCCGATCTCAGCGCTTTTCAGATTGAGGGTAACGCCGGGCACCACACCCACGACACTGTTGCTGGCGCTGGAAATATCCAGGCCGTCTACTCTCAGCAGGGCGTCCTGCGCCTCAAGGGTTTGCGTCAGGTTCTTGCCCGATCCAGATGCAGCTTCAGGATCGTAGGCCAGCATGGACAGGCCAGCCAGATCAGTATTATTGCCATCACCGGTATCG
>JAGRHQ010000231.1 GCA_020444905.1 Candidatus Competibacteraceae bacterium | reverse complement strand
GGCGCTGTCCCAGATCGGCGCGAACAGATCCTCGTCGCCGCGCAAACCCGCCATGTTCAGCACATCCTCTTCCGACTCCTCGCGGATGTAGTCCACTACTTCATCTACCGTCAGCCGACCTACCAGCTTACCCCGTTCGTTGACCACCGGCGCGGACACCAGATCGTAGCGTTCAAAAGCGCGGGCGGCGTCATCAGCGTTGTCCGTGGCATTGAAAACCACGGAATCCGTTAACATCAGCTCCGCCACAGACGTTTGCGGTTCATTAAGCAATAGCGCCTGCAACGGCAACACGCCTTTGAGCAGATGACGAGCGTCGACCACGAACAGGCAATCGGTGTTCGGCGGTAAATCCTCGCGGCCACGCAGCAGCCATAACACCTGCTCAACCCGTTGAGTCTCGCGCACCGTGAGGACATCCTGACTCATCAAATGGCCGACCTGATCCTCGGTATAGGCCATAGTAGTCTGCAACCAGTCACGGTCGCGGGCGTTTAGCGCCTGCAGAACTTCGGTCAGCACCTCTTCGGGAACCGCCTCGGCGAATTCCGTCAGATCATCAGCATCCAGTTGACCCAACACCCGCACCAGAGCGGGCCGCTCCAGGATCTCGACCAAAGAGTCCCGCACGGCGTCCGAGACTTCCAGTAAGACCTCCCCGCCCTGCTCATCGGGCATCTGGCGCCAGACCAGTAACCGGTCATCAACCGGCAACGCCTCAAGAATGAAGGCAATATCGGCTGGATGTAGACTGCGCAATTTAAGTTGCAATTCAACCAAGTGCTGACGATGCACCAGCGATTCGATCAGATCATGGCGGGGGCTGCGCCGGTCACGGTCGATCATGATCTCGACCAGCTGATGCTTCTCCAACAGCTTGACGATTTGCCGCAGATGATCCTCCACCTTATGGGAAGATTGGCGGGTCATGGCGGCAGAATCAAAATCGGTCATCGGAAGCTCACATTAAGTTGCCTTGAGCATTTAGCCTTGGGCCTCGTAACGCCGCGCCACATAATCCGCGACAATTTGCTGAAATTCGATGGCGATGCTTTCACCTTTCAGGGTTACCGTCTTCTGGCCATTCACGTAAACCGGGGCCACGGGAACCTCCCCGGTACCGGGCAGACTGATGCCGATGTTAGCCTGTTTGCTTTCGCCAGGGCCGTTCACGACACACCCCATCACCGCTACTTTCAATTCCTCGACTCCGGGATAACGCTCACGCCACATCGGCATTTGTTCACGCAACCAAGTTTGAATGTCCTGGGCCAGGCGCTGGAAATAGTCGCTGGTGGTGCGCCCGCATCCGGGACAGGCGGTAACCTGGGGGGTAAAAGAGCGTAGCCCCATCGCTTGCAGAATCTCCTGGGCGACCTGGACTTCCTGACGACGATCGCCGCCCGGTTCCGGGGTCAGCGAAATGCGGATGGTGTCGCCAATGCCCTCCTGCAACAGCACCGCCAGCGCGGCGGTAGACGCCACGATGCCCTTGCTGCCCATGCCGGCTTCGGTCAGCCCCAGATGCAACGGATAGTCGCAGCGCGCCGCCAATTGACGATAGACCGCGATCAAATCCTGCACTCCGCTCATCTTCACCGACAGAATAATGCGATCATGACCCAGGCCGATTTCTTCAGCCCGCTGCGCGCTTTCCAGCGCCGACCGGATCATCGCTTCATGCATCACTTCACTTGCCGGTTCTGGCTTCGGCAAACGCGCATTCTCATCCATCAGTCGCACCGCCAGATCCTGATCCAGACTGCCCCAGTTCACCCCGATCCGCACCGGCTTGTCATGCCGACAGGCGATTTCAACGATCGTGGCAAACTGCTCATCCTTCTTCCGGCCACGCCCGACATTGCCAGGATTGATGCGGTACTTGTCCAGCAACTCGGCGCAGGCAGGATATTTGCTCAGCAATCTATGGCCATTGAAATGAAAGTCGCCGATGAGCGGAACGCTCACCCCTTGCGCAGCCAACCGTTCCCGGATAACCGGCACGGCGGCGGCGGCCTCCTCGGTGTTGACGGTGATGCGCACCAGTTCCGAACCCGCCTCGGCTAATTCAGCAACCTGGGTAGCTGTGGCCTCGGCGTTGGCGGTATCGGTATTGGTCATCGACTGGACGACGATGGGCGCATCGCCGCCCACAGTGATTGAGCGAATGCGCACGGCGATGCAGCGCCGGCGCGGAAGAGGAGAAGCAGCAAGAGCCATAGAGAGAATATTCCTTCCTGTGCGGGCTTAACGCAGAAATTCACGACTGATCTCGCGAAACCGATCCGTGCCGGACTGATGTAGCCACTCAAAGGCAACCATTTCCCGGCTGACTACGCGCACCCCCTCGGCGCGCATCCGCTCCAGCGCTAAATCCACATCGCGTGGCGATCGTGAGGAAACCGCGTCAGCGACTAGATAAACATCCTTACCCGCCATTCGTAAATCCAGCGCAGTTTGCAATACACAAACATGGGCTTCGGCGCCGATGACGATAATTTGCTGACGACCGAGCGCATCGATGCGCCTCATGCAATCCCGTTCGGCGGCGCAGGAGAAATGAGTTTTTTCCATAAATGCTTCCGCTGGCAGTAGATCGCGGATCGCCGCCACTGTAGGGCCAAGTCCCTTCGGATACTGTTCCGAAGCGAGCACCGGCGCCTCCAGCCGCTGGGCGATCTGGATCAACCAGGCGCCATTGGCCACAATGCGGTCAGCCTCGTGAATCGCCGGCATCAGTCGTTCCTGGAAATCAACGACCAACAAGCAGGAAGTTTCGGCTCTCATCAACATTGGTCAATCCTCTCAATCAGCAATCAAGATAATAAATTCTTTGGGATTGGAACCCGTAACCTGCTGGGTTTGCAAGCCTCGCCAGGCGGGGATCAGTAAATCCATCGGAACATGAGAGCGTAGGTCATCCACCGCGAAGGTGAAGAGGCCCATTCGGGGTTCGCGCTTCTGACGGCTGATGCCGCCGATCCAGATCGGCGCATCGCTTTCCCGCAACCGCTCGCCGATATCCCAGAACCGCAGCAGCCAGCGAGTTTCAGCATGGTCACTGTAATGAACCATGGTTAACGCATCTTCGCGTCCATTGTGAAGTTGCGGCAACACTGGAAGTTCCTCCAATGTGATTTGGGGATTTAGCCAGAGTAGCATGCTCTTAAAACTCAGTTTTGGCGCCTGGCGCCAACCGGTTTCCTGCAACCGTTGTTGCAATTGTTCGCGGTTTCCCGCCCATTGCAGCAACAAATCTTGGCGGCGATGACCCTGGAAATCCAGCCGTTGCTGGGGTAATTCCCGCCAACCGCCTTGCCACCATTGATCCCGCGTCTGCGTATGCAGCATGGTCTGCGGCTGATAGCGATGCAGATCGGCCTGGTAATCAAGACTGACATGCAGAAAATCGGTGGCCAATAAGGCAACTACACTGTAAGCCAGCAGTCCGCGCCAATGCAGGTTCGTTTTCGGATGACGGTTATACGCAATGGCCAGCGCCGTTACCCAAATCAATCCGAGGCACAGACCCGCCAGGGTATCGGTCAGCCAATGGATACCCAGATAAAGACGAGCGAAGGCAATGGGTACAATGATGAATGCTACTGCCAGGTAAACGAGCCAGCGGCGAACCAGCGGAATCTCTCGGGCAATCAGCGCCGCCAGGAATCCAAAGACCAGGGTGCTGAACGTCGCGTGGCTCGAAGGGAAGGAGTAGCCTTGTAAACCTTGCGAGACATCGGTTGGACTGGAAACGGGTAATAATATACGGAACAGCAAATTAGTCGCCATGCCAAAACCCAGCGCCGCCAGCCAGTGCCAAATTGCCGAGTGGTTGCGCCGCCAGACCAACCAGCTGAAAACCACTAGACTTACAGGTAAGGTTACCTGATAATCACCTGCTTCAGCAATAAACACCATCAGGGCATCGGCCCAAGGCGTGCGTAACTCCTGAAAAAAGTGATAGAGACTTTGATCCAGACCACTGGGCAACTGTCGACCGGCAGCGCTCAGACTCAGGCCGAGGAGCACTGTCCCACCCAGTAACAGCGTCGCCAGGGTTGCCAAACCGCGCAATTCTCCTTCGCGGGGATCAAGCAGCGAGGCGCTGATCGTACCGATAAAGCGCCGGCCCTGGCTCCAGGCGGTGAATCGCTGCAACCAATCCGTGGCATGAGCCTGGAATATCCGCACTACATGAGTGACTAACCAAGCAGTCAGCCACAGCAGTATAGCGATGATCAGGATTAACACGACTAACCGTCCAGCCACACGCGAGGCGATGTCCAGTGAAGCGCCAAACGCCATACCGGGAATCAGATAAGCCGGCGCCCACAGGATTGCCGAGATCACGTTAGCGACCATGAAATGCCGCCAAGTCATGTCCATCATCCCGGCCACCGTAGGAATCGTCCCGCGCACCGGCCCGAAGAAGCGACCAAACAACACGCTTTTACCACCATGCGTGCGGAAGAATTCCTCGCTGCGGGCAATCATCCCGGGGTGCTTAGTGAAAGGCCAGACTTGCCGAATACCCTGATGGAACACGCGTCCCATCCAGAAACTGATGGCGTCGCCGACAATAGCGCCCCCGGTTGACCACCAGTAAGCGGTCCAGAACTCCAGATGTCCCAAGCCGATCAGCGCGCCCAGGCTGAACATCACCAAAGCGCCGGGGATGATGACGCCGATAATGGTCAGTGATTCCATCATAGCGGTGACGAAGATAACGAGACTCATCCAGCCGGGATGAGCGGCTACCCAGACAAACAACGCGTTGACAAATTCGGATTGCATCGGTTTCGGATAATAGATAGCAGTAATATTAACTATAGAGGTTCCAAGTATCAGGAATGGAAACAGGGAGTTGTTCCCGAATTTGTCCGGTTTCCATCTGGAAAGACAATAAGATCGCAGGTCAACATTTCATTTTAGGGTTGGAATAATGAGAGCGAACTCTACATCGGGCCAAACTGGCCCGTTTCCGGTTAGATACTGTCACTCGCTGATAAGTCTGGTCAATCATCCTATATTTGAAGGTCATCTGGTCCATGGAAAATTCGGTTCAAGATGACAGGAGGTGAGGTGAA
>JAGRHQ010000230.1 GCA_020444905.1 Candidatus Competibacteraceae bacterium | reverse complement strand
ATGATGTTGTTCACCGAATTCGGCCCGCTGAACGTGGCGGACTCGCCTTGCTGAATCGAGAACTGGCCGAAGCTGTGAAACAGATTGCCGCCGTGCTGCTGGCCCACTTCCGCCGGAATGGCGTAGTTTGGCCCGGACAACAGCCCCGCAGGCCCGAGCGTCCCGTCCAGGGTGACTTGGGCCAGACTGAGGCGAGTCAGCAGCATCAGCCCGAAAAACAGGGAAAAGCGATCAACAGGACGTAATGTCGCCATAGGAGCAATCTCTATTGAGGGGAAATCAGGTTCTCACGGCTGCGTAACCGTTCAGTCCCCCCTTTTTCAAAGAGGGGAAATGAACGCTTACACCGCTGTCATTTCATATACCCATAAAGAGAGTATGGTAAACCCTATACCTTATTTCCAGCAAACGATTGTGGCGAATACCTTTTCATTTGAAATGGTGCTTTGGCCACCTGCGCTGGCTGCTAACCCAATCGACCAAAGCCAGCCCTACTTCCTGCTGGGCGAGGTGGGGATCGCCAATGGTAGGGCAACCGGTCGCCCCGGCTTCAGGCGTTGACCAATCGCATCATCTCGGCTGGATACCGCAGGCCCGCGGCTGCATCGGGCGGAAAAGCGGTCGCCAACTCAGCATACTCCGTCGGGGTCAGCGTGATGTCGACCGCGCCCACATTGTCCTCCAGATAGCGCCGCCGCTTGGTACCGGGAATCGGGATAATGTCTTCCCCTTGGGCCAGCACCCAAGCCAAGGCCAATTGGGCCGGCGTACAGCCTTTCTGCTGGGCCAGTATCTCGATCTTGTCGACGAGGGCCAAATTCCGGGCGAAGTTCTCGCCCTGAAAACGCGGGCTGGTGCGTCGGTAGTCGTCATCGGCAAAATCTTCCGGGCGCCGGATCGCGCCGGTCAGAAAGCCACGTCCGAGGGGACTATAGGCCACGAAACTGACCCCGAAGCGACGGCACGCCGCCAAGACCCCATCGGTTTCCGGGTCACGGCTCCACAGGGAATATTCGGATTGCACCGCCGCGATCGGATGGACCGCATGGGCCCGCGCGAGGGTGGCGGCGGAGACCTCCGATAACCCGAGCCAGCGCACCTTGCCGGCGCGCACCAAGTCCGCCATAGCGCCCACGGTGTCCTCAATGGGCGTGTCCGGGTCGAGCCGGTGCTGGTAATACAAGTCAATCGTCTCCACGCCCAACCGGCGGAGACTCCCCTCACAGGCCGCGCGGATATAGTCGGGACGACTGTTGAGACCGCGCCGCGTCGGATCTTGCGGGTCGCGCACAATGCCAAACTTGGTGGCGAGAAAGACGCGATCGCGTTGCCCCCGGATCGCCCGGCCCACCAGTTCTTCATTGGTGTGGGGGCCGTACATATCGGCAGTGTCCAGCAGGGTGATGCCTAACTCCAGCGCACGTTGCAGGGTCGCCAGGGATTCGGTGTCGTCACGCCCACTGTAAAAGTCGCTCATGCCCATACAGCCCAGGCCGATGGCGGAGACGGGAGGGCCGTTGCGGCCTAATAAACGGGTTTTCATGGAAAGCGCCTCGTCAGGGTAATAATTCAAGGAATGATGAAATTCGCGGCATTGTGTGTCGGCGGTGTTCATTGCGCACCTCGACCGGGTGATGGGTGGTCATGGGATTCTCCAGTTTGAGATAGAATAACCAAACATTAGAACACGACTTTGCGGCAAAATGAGCCGCTTCGTATGCCAAAAGGAATTCCTGATGCATCATGCTCAAATCCTCAGCACCGGGAGCAATGCGCCTGACCGGGTGGTGACCAACGCTGACTTCGCCGCCCGGTTCGGCGAGAAGGTGGACGATTGGCTGGTTGAGAATGTTGGCATCCGCGAGCGTCGGTATCTGCGCGAGGATCAAGTCACGTCCGATTTGGCGGTCGCCGCCGGGCGTATGGCCCTGGAACGGGCCGGTCTGGAACCGGCGGCGCTGGATCAAATCATCGTCGCTACCGATACCCCGGATTATCTCAGCCCGGCCACGGCAGCGGTGGTGCAGGCCAAGCTGGGCGCACACCGGGCCGGCGTGTTCGATGTCAACAGCGCCTGTGCGGGATGGGTCACGGCCTTGGACCTGGCGGCCCGTCGGATACTTACCGAACCAGAAGACACCACGGTGCTGGTGATTGGCGCGTATGGCATGAGCCGGTTCCTGGACGGAAACGACAAGAAAACCGCGACCCTGTTCGCCGATGGGGCCGGCGCGGTGATCGTTGGCGCCGGTTCAGCACCCGGCTGGCTGGCCACGGTCACGGCAGCGGCGGGCGAATACCATGACGCCTTGGGCATCTACACCGGAGGAACCTTTCGCCCAGCCACGGCCGATCATGTGGCGCAATTCGGCCCGCCGGTGGTGCAATTCGTGCGCCCCTTTCCGGCGACCTTCAACGTCGAACAGTGGCCGCCGCTGATCGAGCGGCTACTCGCCAGGGCGAGCGCCACAACCGGAACCCGCCTGCACCCGGAGGATGTCGATCGCTACTACTTCACGCAGGTCAACCTGCGCGTCATTGAAGCCACCATGGCGGCGTTGGGGCAACCGCTGACCAAGACCCACTGGATCATGGATCGCTATGGCTATACCGGTTCCGCCTGTATCCCGATGGCCTTGGACGACGCCATTCAGCGCGGCAACGGCCCACAGCCCGGAGAACTGGTGTTGTTCTGCGCCAGCGGCGGCGGAATCGCCTTGGCGGCGTCGTTATGGCGCTGGAGGGAAGGGACTACATCATGACCCTTGTGTACAAAGAAAATGCGCCATTGAGCATTGAAGCGGCGCAGGATCTGTACCGGCGCTCCACGCTCGGTGAGCGGCGTCCGGTGGATCAACCGGATCGGTTGGCCGGAATGTTGAACCATGCAAATCTGATCATCACGGCCTGGCATGAGGAGTACTGCGTAGGCATCGCCCGCACCTTGACCGATTTCACCTATGTGGCTTATCTGGCGGACCTGGCGGTCGATGCCGCCTATCAACGGCAAGGCATTGGCCGACAACTGGTTTTTGAAACTCGACAGCGATTGACGCCTGCATGTATGGTCGTGCTGTTGGCCGCGCCCCAGGCCCATGCCTACTACGCCCAGTTAGGCTTTGAACCCCATCCCCGCGCCTGGGTGCGCCCAGGGAATCGTTCATGAAAACACACACGACATTAGAAGATCGGTAAAAACCACCGCATTTAGCAGCTCCGCGATAGATACTCGCCCAGTAATTCCTGCAAATCCGCATGAAACCGCCGGGCGATCGCCGGGGTCAACCGGTGCTGAGCGTTGAGCAGCGCGCTGTAGTACAGCCCGGTCAGGATCGACCGATAACGAGGATGATCTGGTTCGGCCAGTGCGCCCAGGCGTTGTACGAGAGGATGTTCCGCGTTTAAAAACAAGGTCAACGGATATTGGCGCAAGCGGTCGCGCACCTCGCCCGCCAGTTCCGCCAGTCCATCCAGGGCAAACGGTTTCTCCAGCGTTCGTTCCATCGCATCAAATGCTCTAATGCGCTGGCCGGTCAGTAATACGGCGCTGAGCGTGGCGGGCTGAAACCGGCGCGCCTGCGTATGCACTGCGACTTCCCGTTCCGCCAGCACTCGGTCTACAGCGCGCGCCAAGCGCTGGTAAGTCGCTTGTTCCTCTGCCGGCAGTTTTTCATACCATTCTGGATCATCCAACCGATCCAGAGGTTTTAATTCGACCGCTTCGGCGTGTTGACGAGCATAGCGGCGCAATAAAGTCTCATCAAAAGGCCGGCCTGCGTTGATCGCCAGCACCCCGCGCGCCTGGCAGAGGGCATTAAACTGATTGGCGTCGGCCTCATGGGTAAAAAAATAAAGCGACCGTTTACCCTGTTCTGCGATGGGCTGGCGGGCCAGAATGCCGGGCAAGGTCAATTGCCCTTGATGCGTCTCAAAGGGTAGGTAATCCAGCACCGCCGCGCCGAATTCCGCATGACGCGCCGCCATACCCTTGATCGTGTCATGTTGCCAATCGCAAAGTTGCAGAAAGCGCGGTTGATCATGGTTCGCTAGATCGAGCAGGCTGGCGACGATTCGTTTCCCTAACGCCACATGCAAAGCGGACCAGACTGCGTCGCGCAGCACATTATCGCGGGCGGCGGTCGGTTGCAGGTCAGGACAATCCACTACGCCGCGCACAAAACCGGCCCATTCCGGTAGTAACTCAGCATCGTTCGGGCGAATCGCCATCCGCGCCTGAAACAGGTCGACCGCACCGCCGGTCGACTGGCCCGGCGTGTAGCGGGCCGGGATGAATAACCCGCCCAATGCGCGCGGTTGCGCCAAGTCAATGGGAATAACCAGCAGAGGCGGATCGGCGTAGCGCTGGCTGAGAAAGGCCGCCAGCAACCGTTCCCGTTCCACAGGATCGCTCCAACCCGATTCATGCCAAGGCGCATTAACCGCGTTGATCGGGCCAAAACCATTCAACAAAATCGGGAACGGCAGAAAATCGGCATAGCGGCGCACCACCTGGCGGATTAATCGCCCGTCCAGGAAGTCAGTCCGGTCAGACGCTAAAGTGACAATCACTCGGGTGCCAGGCGGTTGCGCGGTCGCCGACAATGCCTCCAGTTGATAATCCTCGCTGCCGTGGTTGACCCAGCGCCAGGTTTGCAGCGCCCCCGGCTTGCGAGTGAGCACCTCGACTTGCTCGGCTACCACAAAAGCGGACAGCAAGCCGATACCGAATTGACCGATGGTCGCCACCGCCACATCGCGCGCCGCCAATTCTTGCGCATGATGACCGGTACCGGTGCTGCCAATGACGCTGAGAAATTCCTCAATGTCGCGCTGATCCATGCCGCTGCCGTTGTCGGTGAAGCGCAACGTCCGGTTCGCTTCGTCCACATCAATACGGATTTCACCTGCTGGATCCGGCGTGTGAACTCGGCGTAACTGGATGCTGTCATGGGCGTTTTGCAGCAGTTCACGAATAAATACTTCCGGCTCCGGATACAGGCTTTTCGCCAGCAACCGGACCAGACCCTGAAAGCTGGTGCGCATCTTGGGCATGGGGAAACTCGCGGTTTGCGGTAAGCTATAGTCAAACAGTTTTATGTTGATTGCCCTTCCAGCAAGGAATAC
>JAGRHQ010000022.1 GCA_020444905.1 Candidatus Competibacteraceae bacterium | reverse complement strand
GACAACCAATTCCGGGCGGGCGCGACGGAACTGGTAACCCGCCCAAATGAGGAAAGCAGTCGCTGTAAGCAGACTGGCGAACACGACCAGAGCGTTGATAAAACCGGTGGTGTTAGCCACCAGAAACAGCGCTCCGGCTACGAAACAGAATCCGCCGATAAACCAGCCAATATTCTGGACCAGAAATGGCGCGATCAATCCCGGCCAACCGGACATCGTCTGCAACGCCTTCTCCAAAGGCCCCGGTTCCGCCGGACGCCAATCGGCATCTCGTTGTTCGTTGGGTGCAGACGGGAGAGGGGTTGAAAGAGGAGACCGAGCAGTTTCGGTTTGCTGTGATGGAATAACGGGAGCGGGTGGAATCGGCAGCGAAAGAGGTATAAGCGGCGGTGGGATGGGTTGTAAAGGCTCTGTGACGCTGGCGCTGGATCGAAGCGGGTTTGCCGGGCTGGAAGATCGTTCCCTATCGGGCAATTCATCCTGCACCTGTTGTTTCCAGGCTGCCAACTGCCGCCGTGCCTCGGCCAATTGATGGCGCGAGACAATGAGAGCGATCAACAACACAATCGGCGAAACCAGCCATAGCCCGACCAAAATAATGAGAATCGTCCAGTCCATGATCACCCCCATCAGGTGAGAAAACCCTTAAAACTGAAAACTCCTAATTTGCCTTTCGCACTTCCTGCCGAAGAATCGCCAGTTCCGTTTCAACCTCGTTATCTACTTCCATTTTCAGGAATTCCTTTTCAACCTGGCTGTATTCCCCATACAGCTCCGCTCGCGCCTCCATCCGCGCCTCCATTTCATCCACCTTGCCCGACATTCGATCAAAAGAATGATTGAGATCAAGACCGGTCTGAAACCGGTCATTAATTCGATCCATCTGTTCACGAGCCTGGGCAGCCCGCTGTCGCGCCACCAGACTGCCTTTTTTCAGCCGCGCCTCTTCCAACTTGGTTTCCAGCGCCCGCATTTGGGCTTTTAGCCGTTCACTGGTCCGTTTGGCGGATTCCCAGGAGGCTTGAAGGTTACTGGCAATGTCATCGTGTTCTTTTTTCCGCATCAGCGCTTCCCGCGCCAGGGTCTCATTGCCATTCTCCATTGCGCGTCGCGCCCGGTTGTACCAGTCATCCGCCTGCCGGCGTTGGTGATCCAACTCCTTGGCAAGCTGCTTCTCACTGGCAAGGGCGTCGATAACGCCTTCGCGAGCGCTGTTGACGTTCTCCTCCATTTCACGAATGAGTTGCTTGATCATCCGCTCCGGATCCTCGACCCGATCAACCAGATCATTCAGATTTGCGGTGAGTACATCACTAATACGCTTGAATAAATTAGCCATGAAACACCTCCAGGCGCTTTAAGTAACAGGGGAAGGAAGCAGTCTTGAGTATAGTGGGGAAACTTTTATATGAACAGTGTTTAATTAAAACTTTGAAAAAATTCGCCGGGATGGCGAATTTTTGTGGTAGGAGTTAATTCTGACGACGTTGCCGGTCGCCTTTTGCCTGACGTTTTTTGCCCTTGCCCTGACGGTCACGGTCACCTTTGCCTTTTCCCTGACGGTCGCGGTCGCCTTTGCCTTTGCCTTTTCCCTGACGGTCACGGTCGCCTTTGCCTTTTCCCTGACGGTCACGGTCGCCTTTGCCCCCCATTGCCTTACCGAACGCGTCCATAATCGCCTTACTGTTTGGATCCGCGTCAGCTCCCGACTGTTTTTGCATCTCCTGCATGATGCTCATGAATCCCCGCAGTACTTCATCATTGCCTGCTTGGGTGGAAGGGGGAATAGCCAGTAGAGAAATCCACAATACGGTGATCATGATGTTATTCAGTTTCATCGATACACTCCCTAGTTTAGGTTAAACCTGGATTGAATCAAGACATTGTGTCAGGTTGTATGTAAGCAATCTACATGCCACATAAATTATCAAACTTCAAAAATCTCAACTTTATGAGATTCCTATCATTCATTGTTATTGTAGCATATTAGTGGCTGAATCAAATTTGTATAATCGAATATCATCTGAAATAGATGACTTCAAAAACGATAAATAGTCTGAAGAACCGATTCAGATTGACTCTTGTGCCAAAATTTTTTGTTTCGGGAGAAAGACCGCGCCTTTGACGTTCGAGGACGGCCCTGTTCTGCTATCATAAAGTTCCACACCGGATATTCCGGCTGCTCTTGTTATTCAACCCCCCCCTAGCCTGCTATGCATCCAGTCCTGACCATCGCCAAACGCGCCGCACTGAGCGCCAGCCGTATTCTACTCCGCCATTTTGACCATCTTGAGCGGCTCAACGTCACTGAAAAAAAACGCAATGATTTCGTTAGTGAAGCGGACGTACAATCTGAACGGGAGATTATCCAGATCCTGCACAAGACCTACCCCAACCACAGCATCTTGGCCGAAGAAAGCGGCGCGCAAACCGGGCAGGACGAATATCAATGGCTCATCGATCCACTGGATGGCACCACCAATTTCCTGCACGGCATTCCGCACTTCGCCATTTCCATCGCCTTTCGCCATAAAAACCGGCTCGAAGCGGGGCTGGTTTACGATCCAATTCGGCAGGAGATGTTCAGCGCATCACGCGGCGAAGGCGCACAGATCAATGACCGGCGCATCCGGGTTAGCGGAGTCAATAGCGTGGAGCATGCGCTGCTTGGAACGGGCTTTCCGTTTTTGCATCCAGCGCGCCAGCCAGCCTATCTGAGTTTCTTCAACAGTTTGTTTGGCAAATGCGTGGGGATTCGCCGCGCCGGCGCTGCGTCACTGGACTTGTCCTATGTCGCATCGGGGCGTCTGGATGGTTTCTGGGAAATGAATCTGAAACCCTGGGATATCGGCGCGGGGGTATTGCTGGTGCAGGAAGCGGGTGGATTAGTCAGTGATTTCACCGGCGGCAACGAGTTTATGAAGTCAGGCGATATCGTGGCCGGCAATCCCAAGGTGTTCAAGGGACTATTGCAGGAGATGCAACCCCATCTTGAGGCTAAGAAAGGCTAGAGACGCCTTACCCGCTCAGCGCCGGAATCCCGAAGTGATCGGATAGCGCCGGTCCCGCCCAAAAGCGCGCGGAGTAATGCGCACACCCGGCGCGGCTTGACGACGTTTATATTCGTTCAGGATCACCAAGCGCGCGACCCGTTCAACAATAGCCTGGTCAAAACCCGCATCCACCAGTTCATCAACCGAATGATCCTGCTCCACATAACCATGCAGAATAGTATCCAGCAGATCATAAGGCGGCAGGCTGTCCTGGTCCGTCTGATCCGGGCGCAGTTCCGCCGAAGGCGGCCGGTCGATCACTCGTTGTGGAATGACGGGCGACTGCTGGTTCCGCCAGACCGCCAGTCGGTAAACCATGGTTTTCAACACATCCTTGATCGGTGCGAAACCGCCCGCCATATCTCCATACAGCGTAGAATAGCCAACCGCCGTTTCGCTCTTATTGCCCGTGGTCAACACCAGCTTGCCGGTCTTGTTGGAAATCGCCATCAGCAGTACGCCCCGGCAACGCGCCTGGATATTTTCCTCGGTCGTATCGGGCGGCAACCTAGCCAGCACCGGCTGCAAAATTTGCAGAAAAGATTGAAACGCCGGTTCAATCGGCATGATGTGATACTTCACGCCAAGGGTTCGGGCTTCCTGCTCCGCGTCGCTATTGCTCATCTCCGCCGTGTAGCGCGAGGGCATTAGCACCGCTTCAACCCGCTCCGCGCCCAACGCATCGACGGCGATCGCCAGGGTCAATGCCGAGTCGATGCCGCCGGACAAACCCAGCACCGCGCCGGGAAAGCCGTTCTTGTTGACATAATCCCGCACCCCCAGGACCAACGCCTGATAAACGCCTTCTTCCATTCCCGGTTCGCCAACCACTTCAGCCGGCGCAGGCTTCGCCCTAGCGGCGGATAATTCAAAGTCTACCGGATACAGTCCTTCGGCAAAGAAGGGCGCGCGTTGGGTCAAGACGCCATCTGCGCCCACCACCAGCGAACCACCATCGAAAACCAGTTCGTCCTGACCACCGACCAGATTGACGTAAACAATGGGGATACGGCCCTCGCGCACCCGCTGCCGCAGAGCCGCCAGTCGTTGCTCGCCCTTGCCAGCGTGATAGGGCGAAGCATTGAGATTAACCAGCAGTTGCGCTCCGGCTCCGGCAGCTTGGGCCACGGGTCCCGGCAACCAGACATCTTCGCAGATTGTGACGCCCACACGCATTCCAGCGACTGCAAACACCACAGGATCCTCGCCAGGCGTAAAATAACGCTTTTCATCAAATACGCTGTAGTTAGGCAGCCATTGCTTGAAGTAGCGGGCCTGAATCGCGCCATTCGCCAGAACCACAGCAGCATTGCGCAACCCTTCCGGGGTTGAGAATGGACAACCGACCACAGCGGCAATGCCATGAATTTCATTAGACAGTCGCTGCAACGCCGGCTCTACCTGGCGGATAAAACTCGGGCGCAGCAACAAATCTTCGGGGGGATAACCGGTCAGTGTCAGTTCGGGAAATACAATCAAGTCGGCGTTTAACCGGTCACGAGCCTCAGCAGCGGCGATGATGATTTTGTCGGTATTGCCTGCAAGGTCACCGACCAGAAAATCCAGTTGGGCCATAACGACCCGGAAGGGTGAATCCCGATCAGTCATTGGTTTTTACCGGAAGCAGAGGATAAACAGGAGGTATGCTTTGAAACAATCTCCATCAAAATGCCCAACAAGTTTCTCAGGTTATCGATAAAATATTCCTGCCTGTCGATAAAAATATCATTATTTTGCAATTTTAAAAATCGCCACACACTGCCTGTGGTGACGACGCCATAAGAAACATCAAATGCATGCCCTTCCTGTTCGTTGAAGAGTCGCACAGCGATCATTTCAGCCATGCACTGGCCCAATCCGCTGTTGATATTATCATTTTTAGCCTCAACGACGGCCAGGACGGGGACTTCCACAGTATATCGAACCGGTGAAGCGCTAAAGATAAAGCCACATCTTCCCGTCAAACCCTTTTCCTCATCGACATCGAATTCCACCCCGGAAAACAGGCTGACGGTGTGATGAGTGAGTTCGGTAATTTCGGCCAAAATTGGCGCAATAATAAATTCCGATCGCGCTTTTTCTGTGCCAATCGCGCTGCCCAATGGTAAATAGCGTTCAAGAAACCGAGCCAGAATATCGCTCGGTTCTACCGGAACAATCGGTTCAAACAGGGAAACATCGCCGATAATCCTTACGCCAAAGTTCTTTTTAATGGACTCTATGGTAAATCGGTTATAGGCCATTTCTATCTCCCAATGCGGGAGAGAGACAATTGCCGCTAACATCCATTGCAATAAAAAAGCGCGGGACACAATACGCTTTCATTATCGTATCCCGCGCTGAACTTTCAACAACGGCTGTTAGCTAAAAAAAACCTTCATCGCCGCGCCGATGTCCGCCGGAGAGCGCACAATTTTGGCGCCGGCGGCTTCCAGGGCCGCAAACTTGTCCGCCGCCGTACCTTTGCCACCCATGATGATAGCGCCGGCATGACCCATGCGCTTGCCAGGCGGCGCAGTGACGCCCGCGATATAAGCCACCACTGGCTTCTTAATATTGGCTTTGATGAATTCAGCGCCTTCCTCTTCCGCGGAACCGCCGATTTCGCCAACCATTACAATACCCTCGGTCTGTGGGTCATCCTTGAACAGCCTTAGCACGTCGACAAAGCTCATCCCGTGAATCGGATCGCCGCCGATGCCCACACAGGTGCTCTGACCCAAGCCCGCCTGAGTCGTCTGCCAAACGGCTTCGTAGGTCAACGTACCGGAGCGGGAGACGATGCCGATCTTGCCGGGCAAATGGATATGGCCAGGCATGATACCCATCTTGCAGCCGCCTGGAGTGATGACGCCGGGGCAGTTCGGGCCGATCAGGTAGACATCCGGGTAATTGCTGGTCAGCACTGCCTTGACCTTTAGCATGTCTGTGACGGGAATGCCTTCGGTAATACAGGCGATAACCTTGATGCCAGCGTCCGCCGCTTCCAGGATCGCATCGCCAGCAAAAGGCGCGGGGACATAGATCATGCTGGCTTCGGCGCCAGTGGCGGCGACCGCTTCATACACGGTGTTGAACACCGGCTTGCCCAGATGGGCGCTGCCGCCCTTGCCGGGACTGATGCCGCCCACCAGGTTGGTGCCGTAAGCGATCGCTTGTTCAGCATGGAAAGTGCCTTGCGAGCCGGTGAAGCCCTGGCAGATCACCTTGGTGTCTTTATTAATCAGGATACTCATGGTCGTCTTATTCTCTCTGTTCGTGGAAACCGGAGGCGCGCTGGATTACTGCGCAGAGGCGACTGCCTGCTTGGCGGCGTCGGTCAGATCGTCGGCGGCCATGATATTCATGCCAGACTTGGCCAACATCTCGCGGCCCGCTTCCACATTGGTGCCTTGTAGACGCACTACCACCGGCAGGGTCAAACCAACTTCCTTGACCGCAGTGATAATGCCTTCAGCAATCGTGTCGCAGCGGACGATGCCGCCAAAAATGTTGACCAGGATCGCCTTGACCTTGGAAGAGGACAGAATCAGCTTGAACGCGCGAGCCACGCGGTCTGCGGTCGCGCCGCCGCCCACATCCAGAAAATTGGCCGGTTCGCCGCCATGCAGCTTGATAACGTCCATGGTCGCCATCGCCAGGCCAGCGCCATTGACCATGCAGCCGATATTGCCGTCCAGGGCGACATAGTTCAGGCCGATTTCGTGAGCGATATGCTCGCGCTCGTCTTCCTGGGTAGGATCGCGCATTTCCGCAGTATCCTTGTGCCGATACAGCGCGTTGTCGTCCAGGCTGACTTTAGCGTCCAGCGCCATCACCTGGCCGTCGGCGGTCACGATCAACGGGTTGATCTCGACCATGCTGCAGTCTTTCTGGACGAACAGGTTGTAGACGCCGCTCACCACCTTGACCAGCTGGTCCACTTCCTTCTTGCCCATGCCCATCTTGAAACCCAGGTCGCGGGCCTGATAGGGCTGAATGCCAGCGGTGGGATCAATGGTCAGGGTCAGAATTTTTTCCGGCGTCTTGGCAGCGACTTCTTCGATGTCCATGCCGCCCTCGGAAGAGCCAATCAAAATAACGCGCTTCTTGCTGCGATCCACCAGGCAGCTCAAATAATATTCCTTAGCGATGTCCACGCCATCCTGGATCAGCAGCTGGTGAACCTTGACACCCTCCGGCCCGGTCTGATGGGTATGCAGCGTCGAGCCGAGCAACCGGCCAGCCTGCGCTTCAACGTCCTGAAGAGTGGTGACAAACTTGACGCCGCCTGCCTTGCCGCGGCCACCGGCGTGAACCTGGGCCTTGACGACCCATGGTCCGTCGGGCTGGATTTCCTTGGCGGCTTCGATCGCTTCCTGTTGGGAAGTGACCTTGATGCCTTTGGGAATCGCCACGCCAAATTGCTGGAGAAGTTCTTTTGCTTGGTATTCGTGCAGGTTCATGATGGAGTACATCCCCCTCTTGTGTTGAAGCCAGCATTGTATCCTGAAAAACCCCAATCTCCATAATCTTGATTGCAAGATTGTCGATCCGCCAGCGCGAGACTAGCGAAAATCAATCCATCGCTGGTCTGTAGCGATTAGAATAACTGTTGTATCGTTATTTTACTGGAGAGTCGCTACTGCGCGCCATTTTGTCATGACCTTATCCAACCCACTCGCTGGTTTCCAGACCGACCGTTTCATGGATCGCCGCCATCTGTGGCGGGTGTTCCGCGCTACCAATATCTATCGGCTAATCCTGGCGGCGCTGTTGCTGGCGGCGTTTGCGCTGGACGAACAAAACCGCTTGTTTGGCAAGCAGGAGCCGCGGTTGTTTTTGAGTACGGCGGCAGTTTATATGATAGTGGCGATGGTGGCGATCGCGGGTAGTTACTGGCGACGCCCCCATCTTTCGATACAGGCCCACCTGCAACTGCTCATTGACCTGACAGCGCTGACCATTATGATCAACGCCTCGGGCGGTTTATCCAGCAGTTTGAACAGCCTGCTCATTGCAGCGGTGGCGGCCAGCGCTATTCTGTTGCCGCTCATTTCGGCGCTGTTGGCCGCCGCGATGGGTTTCTTCCTGCTAACTGCTTCCTGGCTGGTGGATCGCTGGCAAGCTGCCGAGACTTTGGTTCGCCTGAGACGCGAACCTGATCCCTGGATCGATTTTTGGGACGGCTTGAGCAACACCAGCGACGACTGGGTGCGCCTGGGGGTTCTGGGTTGCGTACTGTTCATCGCCGCCGGCTTGACGCACGCACTGGCCGAGCGCGCCCGGCGCGGCGAGGCGTTGGCGCGACAGCGGACCTGGGAGCTGTTGGAAATCGCCGAGTTGAATCAGGGAATTATCCGTCACCTGCAAAACGGGGTGGTGGTGGTCGATGCCGTGGGTCAAGTCCAGCTATTAAACGACACCGCTCGCGAATGGCTTGACATACCGGACGTTGCGCCAGGTATGCCATTACACGAATTATCATTGCCATTAGCCCAGCGCTTAGAGCTTTGGCTGCGTCAAGGCAACCCTGACGTCTCCCCGTTTCGACCCGCTGAATATCGCCCGGAACTGATTCCCCGCTTTACCCGCCTCAGCGGTCATCAGGCTGCCAGCATCCTGATTCTGCTTGAGGACTCGGACCAGACGGCTGCGCAGTTGCAACAGATCAAGCTGGCGGCGCTAGGGCGTTTGACAGCCGGCATCGCTCATGAAATCCGCAATCCACTGGCAGCAATCAGTCACGCTGTCCAGTTGTTGGAGGAATCAACCAGCGCCAGCGCCAGCGATCAACGGCTGGCGCAGATCGCTCATGATAACGTCAAACGCGCTAATCGCATTATTAATGATGTCCTTGACCTGGCTCGGCGCGATCGAATTAAACCGGAACGGCTAGCGCTGGAACCCTGGCTGGAAACTTTCAGTGAAGAGCTTTTGCGCAGCGTTGACGGCCCCTCGCCCCAGTGGCGCCAACAGGTCGATCCGGCTGACCTGGTTGTGGTCTTCGACCCCCATCAATTGCGGCAGGTGCTCTGGAATCTTTGCGCTAACGCTTGCCAACACGGTGTGCGGTCGGATCAAATTCCACGCATTGAGCTACGGGCTGGCCGTGAAAACAGTCATGGGCGACCGTTCGTAGAAGTGTGCGATGCGGGACCTGGGATCGCGCCGGAAAATATTTCCCACCTCTTTGAACCTTTTTTCACCACTCGGGCCAAGGGCACCGGTTTGGGCCTGTATCTGGCCCGGGAGTTGTGCGAAGCCAATCGCGCCCAATTACAATACCTGCCTATCGCCGAGGGCGGCAGTTGTTTTCGCATCAACTTCGCTCCCACCCATTCCGTATCGGAGAAGGACTGATGGATGCCTGCAATGCTTTGATTGTGGATGACGAAGCCGACATCCGCGAACTGATCGAAATGACTCTGCTGCCACTCGGCGTCACTTGCCTGCTGGCGGAAAACCTGAACGAGGCGCGCGCGCTCCTCAAACGCCAGCCGTTTAACTTCTGCATTACCGATTTGCGGTTGCCAGACGGCAGCGGACTGGAACTGGTGGCGCATATTCAAAAGCACTACGCCAGCCTGCCCGTGGCGGTCATCACTGCGCATGGCAATGTCGAAAGCGCGGTAGAGGCGCTTAAACTCGGCGCCTTCGATTTTGTGTCAAAACCCTTTGAACTCGCAGTATTGCGCAGCATGGTATCGACTGCATTGCGACTCAATCGCAGCGGTGAGGGCCATCCCGGTGATAATCGCCCGGTTCTGCTCGGTCAATCGTCGATCATGGCTGAAGTCCGCGCATTGATTACCAAGCTGGCGCGCAGTCAAGCGCCGATTATGATTAATGGCGAATCAGGCACCGGCAAGGAACTGGCTGCCCGGCTGATCCACTTGTCGGGGCCGCGCGCGGATAAACTATTTGTGCCGGTGAATTGCGGAGCGATTCCCGAACATCTGATGGAAAGCGAGTTCTTCGGTTACAAAAAGGGCAGTTTCACCGGCGCGACTCAGGACAAGGGCGGGTTGTTCCAAGCCGCACAGGGCGGCACCCTGTTCCTGGATGAGGTTGCGGAACTGCCGGCTCACATGCAGGTGAAGCTGTTGCGGGCGATTCAGGAGCGGGCGGTGCGCGCAGTGGGCGCTCAGGTTGAAGTCTCAACCGATGTGCGCATTCTAAGCGCTACGCATAAGAATCTGACAGCGCTAGTGCAGGACGGCGTTTTTCGCCAAGACCTGTTCTACCGCTTGAATGTGATTCAGATGCGGATGCCCAGTTTGCGCGAGCATCCCGAGGATATTCCGGAATTAGCCGCGTCGATTCTCGTCCGGTTAAGTCAGGATATCGGCGATGCGCCGCCGAAACTGGCGCCGACTGCGCTGGCGGCGCTGCGCACCTATCCATTTCCAGGGAATATCCGCGAGTTGGAAAATATTTTGGAGCGAGCCTTTACGTTGTGCGAAGGCGATGTGATCCAGGCGGGCGACCTGCTGTTGCCGGCCAGGGAATCGACTTCCCCGCATTCCTCGCCGGCCAGCGCGCCTGCTTCGGAATCTGTTCCCGTTGAACTGTTACGCGATTTGTCCGCGCCGGTTGACTTTGAACCGAAGACCGTGCCTTACCCCTCAGCGCCCGTCGTCAGCGATCTGGAGGGCTATCTGGAGAGCTTGGAAAAAGCGGCCATCATGCGCGCGCTGGAAGCCACCCGTTATAACAAGACCGCTGCTGCAGAGAAATTGGGCATCAGTTTCCGGGCGTTACGTTATCGGCTCAAAAAACTGGGACTGGATTAAAGATCTTAAATTTTAATATGTTATATCCGACCAGGATTGCGCCATAGCACTTCGAGACCGCCTTCGTCGCGGACAATGACCCGGCACAGCACGAATAGCAGGTCCGATAACCGGTTCAGGTAAACCCGGGCCGGTTCATTAATTTTTTCTTCACGCGCTAGTGAAACGACCCGTCGTTCAGCGCGCCGGCAGATGGCCCTTGCGATATGGCAATCTGCAGATCCCCGGCCACCGCCGGGCAAAATAAATTCCTTTAAGGAAGGAAGTTGTTCGTTGAAGCTGTTTAACATCATTTCCAGTGCAGCCACATCCTCATCCTTCACGGCTTGATAGCCGGGAATGCTCAGCTCGCCACCCAGGTCAAACAACCGGTGCTGAACGTCCTGCAAGCAGTCGCGCACCGGTCCTCGCAAGTCATGCGCCAACACCCGTCCAATGGCGCAGTTTAACTCATCCACCGCGCCAATCGCCTCGATGCGCGGGCAGTCCTTGGCTACCCGGCCGCCGTCGCCCAGCCCGGTTGTGCCCTGATCGCCGGTGCGGGTATAGATTTTGGAAAGTCGATTGCCCATGCTACTCTTCCTGAATAAATAAAATCAGTAACTTAATTGGTTTATTGTGCATCTTGGCACACTTGCTGCCGTTTGTATTGTACTCCTCCCAATCCGACTGCGAAGTCTCTTTCTCTCAAATTCATCTACCTTGCTGTTTAGCAGCAACCTATTCCTCCATTCTGCAACCAATTCTCGCTAGTCTCTTCGTTTGAAGATTCAGCTTTCTACAAGATATTACAGATAAAATTCAATAAGTTAATATATCTCTCTATTTATATAATAAATGACTGATAATCATATAAAATTTAAACTTTACCGCGCATCGTCCAGAAAAAATGTCAGTGACGCCTCTGGACTTCCAACAAGGCCAAAATGTCTCAATTTGCCAAAAAAACATAAAATTTTTTAAGTTATTGTTTATAAATTAATTTTAAATTTAATACTAAAAAGCGCTTTTTTTATTTAATAAACTGATTTTTAAATATAAAAATTTAAATAATTAATGATCGAAAATTATTTCTGAAATCATTTTGAAGTATTCATTAGGCAATTAAATACTTGCAAAATAATTTTCGTCTGTGCTTTCATAAAGCCGCAATGCTGTATTGCAGTATGTTCCTGCCATGAGCCGACTCTATTGAAACTCCGGCTCAGGAACGTCAGGCGACACCGGTTGCTGGGTCTGGCGCCCCAAACCGGAGTTGCTTAGGTCGGACTTGGGAGACGACTGGAGTAATCCAGCTCGATCCAGGGAGGAGTTCTCATTGACAGGGAACACGAGTCCATCGAGCACTATCAGTTCGTGCTGATTAACGACGGAGGTCTTTATGGAATTCACCGAATGCGTCAAGGAAAGACTTGCTCTGACCCTTAAGTCAGGTCTGCTGTGCGCGGTCATGCTCATGCCCGCCACAACGCTGGCTCAATCGCCGGAGATGGTCCGTAGCGATGAGTCCATTGATGTCGCTACGGCCGTGGAAGCGGAAGACACCGCCGCCAGCTCCACTGCCGCCTCGCCCGCCGAGCAGCGGAAAATCACCCGTCTCTCCGGGCATATTCAACGCAAGTATCGGGTTTCTGAAAGCAAGGCCCGAAATATCGTGTGCGAAGCGATTCGTAACGCTAAGCAACACCAGCTGGATCCGGAACTGATCCTGGCCGTTATCGCGGTCGAATCCACGTTCAAAGAGCGGGCGGTCAGCCGGGTTGGCGCTCGTGGTTTGATGCAGGTCATGCCTGGCTCACACACCCGCAAAGTCAGGGAAATTGGCGGTTCTCACCAGTTATTCGATCCGGCCAAGAATATCCATGTCGGTTCGCGGATCCTGGTGAATTACCTCAACATCGATTCCGGCAATCTGCGCCGGGCGTTGCTGCGCTACAACGGAAGCCTGGGTTCGCGCTCGTCATTCCCAGACCGAGTCATCCGTATCTACCGTGATCTGAAGCGGGTTACGGTCGAAGGCTGAAGAACGTAGAGGGAGAACGGGCACCTTGCCCGTTCAGACGTTTCATAGCGCGAAAGTCCTGTTGATCTAGCGGATCCGTCGCGGTAGTTGGAATTCACTATAATTATGAATCCAACCACTGACTGTGATCCAATTTCATGCCCCACCTTGATCCTGATCCCGACACGCTAGCGGCGCAACTAAACTCTCGCTCTCTGCCGTCCGTCGATCGCTGGAACCCTCCCTTGCTTGGCGATATGGATCTGCGCATCGCCCGCGATGGCGTCTGGCGTCACGAAGGAATCCAGATTCAGCGCGAAAACCTGGTTCGCCTGTTTGCCTCGATCCTGCGCCGGGATGAGGATGGACAATATTATCTGGTAACGCCCGTCGAAAAATGGCGGATCCGGGTCGATGACGCGCCATTCCTCGCCATTCGGCTGGACGCGAGCGGGACAGGCGCTCATCAGCGCCTGACGTTCACCACGAATGTGGGCGATGTCGTGACCGCTGGCCCGGACCATCCACTCAATGTCGAATACCGCGTTTCCGGTGGCGAACCCGCGCCTTATCTCCATATCCGCGGCCGGCTGCGCGCACTGTTAAGTCGGGCGGTTTTTGTGGAATTAGCAGAATTAGGGGAAGAACAGTTCATTGCTGGCGATCGTATTTATGGAGTCTGGAGTCAGGGACAATTCTTCAGCCTTGGCCGATTGAATGACGAAACCTGAATCCCAAGGATCACCCGTGCGCCCATCCCTGCTATCGCTATTGCGCGTAATCGTGCTACTGCCCTCCTACCTGCTCGTGCTAATGATTCGTCTGATTAAGTGGCTAATCGCGCCGCCTGCCTTACTGATACAAATACTGATCGGCGTTCCCTTGGCGCTGCGCCTCCGGCAGCCCATGCGCCCTGATTTAGTCCCGCTGCGCGAAGCAGATCTGCCTGATGCCGCCTGGATTGCCCTAACCGACGCGACTGACGCGCTGGCGCCTGACGGTTTTATCCGCCAGGGCGATTTCCGCTGCGACAAGACAATCCTGAATGCGGCGTTGTGGCTGCGGCTGCTGACCCAATCCGAACAAGGCATCGGAGCAATGATCGCCTATGTCGAATTCAGGAAGGGTAGACCGCCTTGCCGTCAATTCGTCGAATTTTCAACCGATTTCGACGATGATCGGATGTTGACCACCAATAACCTCAATTTGCCCTATAGTCTGCCAGCGCCTGCCTACTTGGCCCGCTTGCAACTCAAGGATATTCGGGATCCGCGCGCGCTCTATGTGGTGCATCGGCAGTTAATGGCCTCTCTGCCGCAAGCAGTCAAACACGCCAGGCTCAAGCAGGCAGCCCAGGATCCAGCGAGCATACTGGCCAATAATTATATTCGCGAAACGCAAGCATTGATCCAACAGGGATGGATGCAGCCGGTTGTTGGCCAGAACCAGGTCCGCGTGCATTTTTGGGGAGCGCTGGCCGGGGTCTGGCGACAGGCCTGGCCACTCGCCAGCTTATATCTGCGCGCTGCTGACCGTCGTTCCCGCCAGTTGCTGGCCGAACACGGCATTGACGCCAATGAGTTCAGCGGCAGCGCTATCTCGATCGTGGTTGATCGCCAACCCATTCCGTCGGAAGTCGGCCCGGTCACTACTGTTGGGGCTGGCTATAGCATTGCCCGGTCGCTGGCCCAGCACACCGATCCTGGCGCCGTACTGGAAAGCGTAACAGTGGAACTGGATCGCGATGCGGCTGGAATTATAGTTCCCTGTAAGCTCAGTTACTCATTCCGCAGTATTCTCTACCATGATGCGCGGCGTATTCGCCGGCTGCGTGGCTTCGATGTCATGCTTGATTCGGATGCCGGACTGATGACAGTCACGGCTATGGAGCAGGAGTCTGAACAAGCCGCTGACGAAAGTGAATGGCAGTCCATGCAGACGGATTCTCTGCTACACTCGCCCTTGCGGCTGGGTCCCTGGTTATGCGATCTCGATACGGTAATGCCGATAGCCCTGGAAACCCTGAATGCGCGCGCCAACACCCCGTTTATCGAACCCGACTCAGCTTCGCTCTATACTGACGAAGATGGAACCTTGTGCTGGCAAGTCGTTGCTTGGCGGGAAGACGAAACGCTCTTGCATGTCATGATTAATGCGCGCACTGGCCTGATTATTGATACCTGAAAAAACCACAATACAGATAAATGACGCGCATTTCAAAATGAAACCGCCTGAAATGGACCTCGTTTCAACATCTTCAATTCAGACAGGCCGCCCGCCGTAGAAAGCGCGCTGCTTCCGTTTTCAGCCAGGTTTCTCCCATATCGCCCAGTACTTCGATGGAGCCTGTTAAATGCATTGCGCCGTGGAGGCGATCACCCCGTAGGTCAACATCGAGATCGAGCATAATCGGTTCAATAACGGTCCCCTCTCGACCATCGGGATATAGCGTGACCTGGATCATGAGCGCAGCGGTAGCCGCCGTCCACTTCGTCACCACAACCTCGGCGCGCGCATAACCAGCTTCCCGACATCGCTCCATGAGGGCGAACGCCCATTCACGGTTCACAAATGCCGAAAGCGCTTCCAGAATCTCGCTCAAGCGCGCCTCGGCCTGACGCAAGCGTTGAGGATATGGATGTTGCTGGTCGTTTTCCAGGCTAATAACCTGTCTGAGATCGGCAAACGCCTGCGGCAGCGCGCCGGAATGAAACCCCGGTCGCAGCAGACTGTATAGCGTTTCTCCCTGTGGCCCGAAGCACGCCGGTTGCACCCGATCCGGGTGATTCGCACGGTACAGCTTCCAGTTTTCCTTCAGTTCCCAGCCCAGAAATCCAAACAGGCCAGGCGACAAAAATACCGTCACTGTAGCCAGCGGCAGACTGATGAACACGGGTAAAACCGGATTTAGCAGCGCCAGCAACGCCATCGTCATCACGGGAAAAAACGGCATCATCAGCTTGTCAGCCACCAGGACGACCGGGACATGTTTGATCGGATTCACCTGTGGCTCCACCAGCACCGCTGCATAGAAGTGGATCAAATAGCTGCACACCCGCCAGACTGGCCCAACCGCTGCCTTGATTACCATGACGCTTTGTCTTTCGCCACGATGATGACTGACCAGCTCGTCGACCCGATGCAGGCGCTGTTCCACACCATGCATCAGGCGATTAAACAGATCCATCACCCAATGAAACAGACCAACCAGCAAAGTGTGGTGGACCCGACGCCAAAAACCGGCGAGGTAGGTAATAACGCCATCCAGAATCCGGCGTCCAAATGGACTGTTACGCAGAACGGCGCCGAGAATGAAACCAAGCGTCAGCAAGAAAGCTGGCAACCCCTCGATATGCAAATCCAGACCATGGGTAATGGCGACCAGCGGCAGCGCCAGGATCAGGCCGATCAGCAGCGGTTCCAACAAGTAGCGCAAACCCTTCCGAACTAGAGGATAACGCCACCAGCGGGTCGCCCGTCCCCAGCGCAGCCAGCGCGTCAATCCCTGATACAGGAATTCCACGAAGAACCAGCGCCAGCTATAAGCAAAGGCGGTGGCTATGCCCTGTCCTTGGCGGGTGTAAAGTATGAAGATCAACCCTAGACCCACCCCCAGCACCGACCCGAAATTCACCAGTTGTATTGGACCCTCCAGCGTCGGCATCACGCTCAACATGTAACTCAAAGCTTCCAGACCGATGAAAGCGCTGCTGAACGGCAGCAACAGAAAGCGGGTGATCCAGCGGCCTATCGCCGCGCCAAACAACGGAGCGCTCAATTGCTGCAATCCTTTCAGATAAAACTCGCCGGGTTGATAAACTCCGGGCAACGCCATTCTGGCCCGGCGATCGAAACGCGCCAATCGATCCCCGAGCAACAGTTCACGCCAACCCATATCCGGCAGGCGCAATTCATTCCGCGCCACCGCGTCCCGCAGGTCGGTGAAACGTAAATGCCAACGCTGCAAGATGATCTTAAATAATTCTTCCTCAAGAATATTTCGCGCTATCCGCTGATGGGCATCGCTGGGGAGAAAGCCAGCGACATCGAACAGTTCGCGCAAGCGTGGCTGTAACTGCTGGCGAAGCCGTTGGCTGATCTGACTACCCAGAATCTGCAAGGGCGCGCTGAAATAAGCCACTTCGGCCCCGGACCACGATGATTGACCAAGGCGCGTTCTCGCCGCATTCAGGGCGCGCAAGGCTTTCAGTGAACCCTGGAAAGGCAAACCCAGTTGGAGGGGTTGCCGGCGGCGACTCCACAGCCTAACCAACGGTTGCAATCGGTAATAATTGGTCCGCCCCTCCATGAAAATATGTTCAAAATCATGCAACAACAGGGAATACGGACTGGATGCGCGCGCTGTGGCCGGCTCGTCCAGCAAGCGTTCGATCAAATGCTCCAGGACTCGCGTGCATTGCGCGTCCAGTTTCCAAGTTGCGGCAAGATTATGGGCAAGCGCTTCAATGATTTCCTCCTGACGCTCGCGCAAAGTTCGCATCACGGCGTCTCTTTCAAGTCCACTCTCCCACGGCGGAAACTCCGTTTCTTTGCTTGTCGGGAGAGCATGACCGGCCATTTGCCGGTACTGGTCAACGGCCCGGCACAAATCGTGAAGCGCCGCCCCATAGCGCCCAGCCATCTCTGCCCGAAAAGCGCTTTGGACAGCATGGCGGAATCCCTGTAAGCGAATGGCGGTCGCCAATCTAGCCGCCGCCTGGCGATCAAATGCAACAGGCCAGCGATCGAACAGCAGGGCCAACGGCAGAACGAAAGGCGTCAGATGTCCGGCCAGAGTGCGCCAAAACACGGCAAGCCCGCTGGGTTTCCGCATCAGGGTGGACGCTTGCCGCAGGGCTTCTTGGCAACAGGATGCAAGGTCTGGCGTGATCCGGTGGTCGGACGGATGGGCGCTAGCAACTGATGGCTTGCTTGAGGAGAACGGTTTTGCCAACAGCGGCAGGACAGTATTGGCGCCCTCAGCCAGGTCGGGATCGTTGCGGCCAAATGGCAGACGAAGAGGTAATTCCGGCTCGTAATCGGGAGCGCCATTAAAGCCAGATGGGCGACTCCGGGTCAACAAATGTGGCCAACGACTGCCGTGCCGGGGCTGTGGCAGGTCCAGGCCACTGTCTTTCAGCCAGCGATCCAGCGCCGCCCAGTCTTGGATGGCTGGAAAAAAATAGGCCCGAGCGCCTGGGATAAAATAACGCAGGTAAGTGATAAAGCCGACCCATTGGCGACATAGGGTTTCATCATCCAAACCCAGCGCCACCCGGCGATCCTGTTCGAGCAGGGTCCGTGCTTCGCGGAGCCCGCGCTCGCCGATGCGTTGCGCCAATCCCTGAGCGCCAAACGCCTCCTGGTCCTGATTATCGTGACGCGCCACCTGCCAGGCGCGCGCCACCTCGGCCTCGAACCGGCGTCCCCAGTAATCGCGTAGCCAATGTTCGGGTGCGCCGACAGCTAATTCCTGTGAGGATGGCGCCGGCAACAGAATCACCCAACTCGGCAGATTCAATCCCTCAATCACCGACAATACATCGGGATTCTCATCCCCCAGACCGATCAGCAAAATCTTCCGGGGCATCAGATAGTGGCGAAGCAACGGAATCGCCAGATTCGATGATCCTTCGCCCAGATGGCGACGAACCAGGCGCTGCAACATGCGGGGATGGAAGAGAAATACTCCTTCCGCCGGACGGAGTACGCGCCGGCGAAAGGCGCGCGCCGTTAGCCGGGAAGACATGGCGATGGCCGATGTCTTAATAGATATAAGCTATCCATTGTTTTGTTATATTCAATTTTTCTGAAAACTGAGTTTTTGCCATAGTGATTGTACAGGCAATGTCGCCTGCATGACTGGCAGGAGTTTGAGCATGTCCGAGGTGAAAACTCATTTAACCACCGCCGCTGGCGCGCCGGTTGCCGATAATCAGAACAGTCTGAGCGCTGGGCCGCGCGGCCCCTTGTTAATGCAAGATGTCTGGCTGATGGAAAAGCTGGCGCATTTCGATCGTGAAGTGATTCCAGAACGGCGGATGCACGCCAAAGGCTCTGGCGCGTTCGGCGCATTCACCGTAACCCATGATATCTCACAATACACCTGCGCCCGGTTCTTGTCTGAAGTCGGTAAAAAGACGGAGGTGTTTGCGCGCTTCTCCACTGTGGCCGGCGAGCGCGGCGCGGCGGACGCCGAACGGGATATTCGCGGCTTTGCGGTCAAGTTCTATACCGAGGAAGGCAATTGGGATATGGTCGGAAACAATACGCCCGTATTTTTCCTGCGTGACCCGCTGAAATTCCCTGACCTTAATCACGCGGTCAAGCGCGATCCTTGCACTAACCTGCGCAGCGCCAATAGCAACTGGGATTTCTGGACGCTGCTGCCCGAGGCGTTGCACCAGGTGACCATCACCATGAGCGACCGGGGTTTGCCGCGCAGTTATCGTCACATGAACGGCTATGGCAGCCATACTTACAGCTTCATCAACGCCGCCAATGAGCGATTCTGGGTGAAGTTCCATTTCAAGACGCTGCAAGGTATTCAGTACCTGACCGACCAGGAAGCCGAAGAAGTGGTCGGCAAGGATCGCGAGAGTTTTCAGCGCGACTTGTTCGAGGCCATTAAAAACAGCGACTTTCCCAAATGGCGCTTCTATGTGCAGATTATGCCGGAGGCGGATGCCAATACTTACCGGATACATCCCTTCGATCTGACCAAAGTCTGGCCCCATGAGGATTATCCGTTGATCGAAGTCGGTATTCTGGAGTTGAATCGCAATCCGGAGAATTACTTCTGCGACGTGGAGCAGGCGGCGTTCAATCCGACCAATATCGTGCCGGGTATCGGTTTTTCACCGGACAAGATGTTGCAGGGTCGGCTATTTTCCTACGGCGACGCCCAGCGCTACCGATTGGGCGTGAACCATTATCAGGTTCCGGTTAATGCGCCCAAGTGTCCATTCCGCACTTTCCATCGCGATGGATTCATGCGGGTTGATGACAACAAGGGCAGTGAAGTGGGCTATGAGCCGAACAGCTATGGAGCCTTGCAGGAACAGCCGGATTTTCGCGAGCCGCCCTTGAAGCTAAACGGCGACGCCGACCGCTGGAATTATCGGGAAGACGACGCCGACTACTTCTCACAGGCCGGTGATCTGTTTCGCATCATGCAGCCTGATGAACAGCAACGATTGTTCGAGAACACCGCCCGCTCCATCGGCAGCGCTGAGCGCCTGATTCAATTGCGCCACATCCGTCATTGCCATGCCGCCGATCCGGCTTACGGGCAGGGTGTGGCGGCGGCGCTGGGCATCTCGCTGAATGAAGCGCTAACCAATGCGTAATACCCAATTTTGACGGGCAGGAACCTGCTTGCAGGCGATAATCCGCAAAATCGCCTGCAAGCAGGCTTCCACTTTAATGTTCTTTGGTAGCCTAAATAGCGCTCCCGCTCCACGCAGGTTCGGGCTATGGGTCTTGCCAAGTCATGCGGAACTGTCGGATGATGAACTCACCTTACATTACAATTAATAAGGAGGCGGATCGTCGTAATAGGCGGGCGATCGTCCGTAACGACGGTAGTAATCAGGCGGTGGTCCAGGATCATAAGCACGCTGACGCCGCAAGCGACGGATTCGCTGCTCCTGATAATCCATCTGATTGCCAACAGCGCCGCCGATCAGCGCTCCCCCTAGCGCGCCGGTCAGCGCGCCGCCCGTGGGATCAATGGCATGTCCAATCGCGGCGCCCGCCGCCGCGCCCATCAGCGCGCCGCCTGTGGTATGGTAGTTGGGCGGAGCGCCTCGTGGCGGCGGCGTCGCACACGCTGTCATCAGACCCAGCACAGCGGTCAGAACCATGAGTTTCAGTGGCATCGACATAGGGTTTCTCCAGAATTGTTCGACAGGACGATTGGGAAAAAGCGGGCGGCAGTCGCTTATGCACAGCGCCCCAGCGACAGCGCCGCCCTCAAAACCCACCAACATCCCCAATGCATGGAACGCAGTATTTCATTGGCAAGGTGAATCTCTCCTGAATACGCGTTATGGGCTTCCCCAGTGGGGTCCGAGCACTGCAGCTCGCCAGCCATGCCGTAATGGAGAATCCAGGCCCGCCAACCACTGCTCCACATCCCGCCGGCTCGCCAAAGCCTGGGGAAGTATGCTGCATTCACTGGCGCGATCTGCGATCCGTTGCAAAAGATCATCAACCCGCGCCGCTTGTTTAGCGGTCAAGCGCAGCCGGCGTGGCTGAGGCGCCGGCCACTGTTCGGGCGGCTCAGCGTGCGCTGCTGCAATGTGTTCCAGCAAGGCCGCGCCATGCTGGCGCAAGGTGGACGACGGCAACCCAGGAATGCGTGCTAAATCCTCCAGATTGCCAGGCATCCTCTGCGCCAGGTTCAACAGGATGGCGTCACTCAAAATCCAGCGGCGCGGACGATCATGGCGATTGGCCTGTTCTTCCCGCCAGGCTGCCAGCGCTCGCAGAACCGCCCGTTGCACACCGCGCAGCCGTTGGTGATCCCGCACGTGCCGCCAGGCTTCCCGAGGATCGGAGCGATAGCGCGCAGGATCGGTTAACGCCATGAAATCCTCGTTCAATGCCATTTGCCAACCCCGCTCCGCCAGCATCGCTTGCTGTCGTCGGTACAGTTCCGGCAAATAACGCACATCGTCAATCGCGTAAGCCAACCATTCTGGCGGCAACGGCCGCCGCCGCCAGTCGGCGCGCGTGTGTTCTTTGTCGAGCGTCACACCCAGCATCTGCTCCACCAGGTTCGCATACCCGACCTGGTTTCCATATCCCAGCACCAGCGCGGCCAGTTGCGTATCGAAAACGGGCGCTGGAACCTCGCCACGCAAATGATGGAAAATCTCCAGATCCTGATAGGCCGCATGGAGAATCTTGGTGATCGCCGGGTTGCACAACACCGCCAGCAACGGTTCCAGAGAAGGTAACGCGATGGGATCAATGCAGGCCAGATAGTCAGCGCTGGCGATCTGGATCAGGCAGAGTTGTGGATAAAAGGTCTGTTCGCGGATGAATTCGGTGTCGAGCGCGAGCCAGGATGCGCCGTTTAATCCGGCGCAGAATTCAATAAGCGCGGGCTGGTCAACGATGTAGAGCAGGTCGCTCATTTATTTTGTTGAATCACGCTGCCAGCGCCCCGATTGACCGCCGGTTTTTTCCAACAGGCGGATATCGGTCAAGGTCATGCCGCGATCCATGGCCTTGCACATATCGTAAATGGTCAGCAGCGCAACTTGCACCGCTGTTAGCGCCTCCATTTCCACGCCGGTAGAACCCCGGGTTTCCACGGTCGCTTGGCAACGGATAGTGTTACGCTCGGGCAACGGTTCAAAATCCACTGTTACCTGGGTCAGGACCAGCTGATGACAGAGCGGAATCAAGTCGGCAGTACGTTTAGCGCCCATAATGCCGGCAATGCGCGCTACGCCCAGCACATCGCCCTTGGCCTGAGCGCCCGCCATCACCCGTTCCAGCGTGGCGGCTTGCATAAGAATGGAACCTTCGGCGACTGCGATCCGATGGGTGGGCGCTTTGTCGCCGACATCAACCATAAGAGCTTCGCCGGCGGCGTTGAAGTGAGTCAGAGACATAGAGGAAGTGTAGAACGGGCATCCTGCCCGTTATAAGGGGCTGTGCAATACGGACTCGCTGTAAAGCCCGTATTGCATCATCCTACATGCTCGCCAGTAAGGGCACGATCAGCAAGGCCACAATGTTAATGATCTTGATCAGCGGATTCACCGCTGGACCCGCCGTGTCCTTGTAGGGATCGCCGACGGTATCGCCCGTCACCGAAGCCTTATGCGCTTCCGAACCCTTGCCGCCGAAGTTGCCATCTTCGATGTACTTCTTGGCGTTGTCCCAAGCGCCGCCGCCAGCGGTCATGGAAATCGCCACGAACAGACCGGTGATGATGGTGCCCATCAGCAAACCGCCCAAGGCTTTGGGACCCGCCTCCGGCCCCATCAGCCACGCCATGCCAAAGGCGACGACAATCGGCGTGAGCACTGGCAATAGTGAAGGCACAATCATTTCCTTGATCGCCGATTTCGTCAGCATATCCACCGCCCGTGAATAATCGGGGCGGGTAGTGCCGTCCATGATGCCCGGCATTTCTTGGAACTGACGACGCACTTCGCGCACCACTGCGCCCGCCGCGCGACCCACGGCTTCCATCGCCATCGCCCCGAACAGGAACGGAATCATGCCGCCGATGAACAAGCCAATGATCACCACCGGGTCCGTCAGCGAAAACTCGACTTTAATCTGCGCCAGCGTCAGTTTATGCTCGAAATCAGCAAACAGCACCAGCGCCGCCAACGCCGCCGAGCCAATCGCGTAACCCTTGGTCACCGCCTTGGTGGTGTTGCCCACCGCATCCAGCGGGTCGGTAATGCCGCGAATCTTTTCGTCCATTTCCGCCATCTCGGCAATGCCGCCGGCGTTGTCGGTGATGGGGCCGTAAGCATCCAGAGCCACGATGATGCCCGCCATGGACAGCATCGAAGTCGCGGCAATAGCGACGCCGTACAACTCCGCCCAATGATAGGACAGGCCGATACTGAGGCAGACGGCCAGCACCGGCAAAGCAGTCGCTTTCATCGATACCGCCAAACCAGCAATGATATTAGTGGCGTGACCAGTGGTGCAGGCTTCCGCGAGTTTTTGCACCGGGCTGAATTCAGTCGCAGTGTAGTATTCGGTGAAGACCACCATGGCCGCGGTCAGGCCCAGTCCGACCAGCGCCGAACCGTACAAACCCCAGGGATTCTGATCGCCCAACAGTACGAAAATGGCGGGCAGGAAAGCGACTGCGGAGATACCACCGGCAACCGCCAGCCCGCGATACAGGGCGTTCATGATCTTTTCGCCTTCCTTAGCCTTGACAAAGCCGCAACCGATAATCGAAGCAATGATTGACACGCCGCCCATCAGCAACGGCAGGACGATGGAACCCTGAACGGCGTCCCCAGTGAACACCAGACTGCCGACCAGCATGGTGGCGATGATCGTCACCGCATAAGTCTCGAACAGGTCAGCGGCCATGCCAGCGCAGTCGCCGACATTGTCGCCCACATTATCGGCGATGACCGCTGGATTGCGCGGATCGTCTTCAGGGATACCGGCTTCGACCTTGCCGACCAGGTCGGCGCCGACGTCCGCGCCCTTGGTGAAAATGCCGCCGCCGAGACGGGCAAAGATTGAGATGAGCGAACTGCCAAAGGCAAGACCGACCAGCGGACCGAGGTCGGGCACTTGGCCTGCAGCCAGATACAGCAAAATGTAATAGCCAGCTACGCCCAGCAGACCGAGACCGACCACCAGCAAGCCGGTGATCGCGCCGCCGCGAAAGGCGACTTCCAGCGCCGCATTCAGGCCATCATGCGCCGCCTGCGCCGTGCGAACATTGGCGCGCACCGACACATACATGCCAATGTAGCCGGCCACGCCGGAACAGATGGCGCCAATGGCGAAGCCAACTGCCGACAGCGCGCCCAGAGTGAAAAAGATCACCACGCCGATCGCTACGCCAACAATGGCGATGCTGGTGTATTGCCGGTTCAGATAGGCTCTGGCGCCTTCTTGCACGGCGGAGGCGATTTCCTGCATACGGGCGTTGCCAGCGTCCTTGGCCAACACCCATTTGACCGACTGGACGCCGTAGATGAGTGCGCCGACCGCGCAGAGCAATGCGATAATCAATCCTATCGCTGCCATGATGCGAACCCTCCAGTATGGGAATGAACAGACCTCATGGGTTTCTCCTGATTATATCGTTGGTTGTTAAATGGTTTTTTCGTTCGGCCACTGAAATCCGGGACGACGGAGGGCCAAAAATACGCCAGGCTCCCTTGCGGATCGGGCTGGCGCGTTAAGCTCCCCGGATAAGATTAAGGGAATACGGCCCATGAATCAAAAATTGAGAACATTATAGCGGGCGCCCGTGCGGGAAAGCGCCTCTTCATCATGAAACTTGCTTCACCTCTCACTGGACATTTGCCGATCTCAGCGTCCAGACTTTAACCGTTTTCCCCGACCACCATGGAGCCTGATCCAATGAAAATCGAAACGATCGCCATTCACGGCGGCTATCAACCGGAAGCCACCACCAAAGCAGTGGCTGTTCCCATCTACCAGACGACGTCTTACGCTTTCGACGATACTCAGCATGGGGCCGACCTGTTTGATCTGAAAGTGCCGGGCAACATCTACACCCGGATTATGAACCCCACGACGGCGGTATTGGAACAGCGGGTAGCGGCCATGGAAGGCGGAGTCGGCGCGCTGGCGGTATCCGCGGGTTCCGCAGCGATTACCTACGCGTTAATGACGATTGCGGAAGTCGGCGACAATATCGTCACCACCTCCACTCTATATGGCGGCACCTACAATTTGTTTGCCCATACGTTGCCGCGCTTCGGCATCGAGGCGCGCTTTGCCGACTATCGCGACATCGAAGGCATGGCTCGCCTGATTGATGAAAAGACTAAGGCGGTGTTTTGCGAATCGATTGGCAATCCAGCAGCGAATGTGGTCGATTTTGGCGCACTGGCGGCGATAGCGCATGCGCATGGCGTACCCCTGATCGTCGATAACACCGTACCTACGCCCTATCTCTGTCGGCCTTTTGAACATGGCGCTGACATTGTCGTCCACTCCTTGACCAAGTATATGGGTGGCCACGGCACAAGCCTGGGCGGCGTTATTGTTGACTCCGGACGTTTCCCCTGGGATCAGCACAAGGCCCGCTTCCCGCGGCTAAACGAACCCGATCCTTCTTATCACGGTGTGGTGTATGTTGAGGCGCTGGGACCAGCGGCATTCATCGGGCGGGCGCGGGTGGTGCCGCTGCGCAATACCGGCGCGGCGATTTCGCCCTTCAACAGCTTCCTGATTTTGCAGGGTATCGAGACCCTGCCGGTGCGCATGGACCGCCACTGCGAAAATGCGGTCAAGGCAGCGGAATACTTGCGTGGTCACGCGCAGGTTGAATGGGTTAAATACCCAGCGCTGACTGACAACCCGGAGAAACCGCTGGTCGACAAATACATGGGCGGGCGCGGCTCGAGCATTCTCAGTTTCGGCATCAAGGGCGGACGTGACTCTGGCGCTAAGTTCATCGATACATTGAAATTGGTGACCCGGCTGGTCAACATCGGCGATGCGAAATCTCTGGCCTGTCACCCAGCGACTACAACGCATCGACAGTTATCGCCGGATGAAATGGCCCGGGCGGGCGTCAGCGAAGATTTGGTACGGCTGTCGATTGGCATCGAACATATTGACGACATTCTTGCCGATCTTGAGCAGGCACTGACGGCAGCGCGCTGAAATCACATTGTTTTAGCCAGCCAGCGCCTGGAATCCGAATTATCCAGGATCTGGCCGGGATCTGTTTTTCTATAGTTGAACAGTTTGGATATTTTTATATTTATAATTTATAACAATAGTTTATTATATAAAAGCCAATTGACATAACACTGTTTAGCTAAACCCTCTTTTCCCGCCTTTCCCGTGATTCCATCCTGGCTCTGCTTTTATCTGTTCTCAATCGGGCCAATTTGACCTGATTGATTTCTCCTTCGTTATTTCTGACAGGTAAGTGTTATTTTTTGGCAGACCCACTGTCGGTCTGCAAGCCCATTATGTTCATTCTGATACGAAACAAAATGAAAGATAAATAAAAAAACCAGGTATATCCGTTGCAAGGGATATAACAGCAGTTCTCCAAACATAAGCCCTGAAATTGAAACGGTTAAACCGATAAAGTGTCTGATTCTCCTCGGTTGGAAATGTCAGCTTTCCAAGATCAGTTTGATGCAAGTGATCTGTTAGCGCTGCCAATTCTGACGATTGTCATTGAAAAATTGCTGGACATCAGTGAAAGCGGGTATATCGATATCCACAAGCAGGCGCAATGGATGAGTTGCGACCCGGTTTTAAGCCTGCGGTTGCTGGCCATGCAGCATGCTGCACCAGATCAGACCTTGCAATCGCCAAACCTCCAAAATGCATTGGCGACCATTAATCCAACCACCTTGAGAACCCTGGTAGTCGCCAATGCGCTTCAACAGTCCGCAATCCAGCGGGACAGTTTTCCAACCCCGGCGCTGAAACGATTCTGGCGTCACTCCCTGCGTTGCGCTCATCTCGCCCGCCGGTTGGCTAAGATTACAAGTTTCCCTGATCCGGAAACCGCCTATTTAGTCGGGTTGCTGCACGATCTGGGCAAACTGGCGCTCAGCGCCCGCCAGGCCACGGCGCTCGATGAAATTCATACCTTAAGCCACATCGCCCGAACTCTGAACGAAGTTCCCGAATTGGAGCAGCGCTTGCTGGGCGCTGATCATTGCGCACTGGGCGCAGCGCTGCTGGACAACTGGAAATTGCCTCCGTTGTTGAGCGACGCGATCCGCTACCATCACTTGAACGCTCACGAGTTGCGCGGCGCTCATCCCCTGCTGTGTTTGCTACACGCCGCGAATGCCCTGAGCCAGGAAACCGGAGGTTCGGAAACGGCGCTGGTTGAAGAGAGTGAATTGCTGGACCTGAATCCGTCTGCATTGGAACACGCGCGCGCCGGAATAGAATCACTGATTGAACCACTGATCAACGAGCTGGGAATCGCAGCGACCGATGCCGAGCCTCGGGCGGGGCCTGCGTCCGTGCGTGGAGCGCTGCCCAATGCCGTTCATGAACTGGCGCTGATTGACGCTATCCGCAGCGAACTCAACAACGTTGAAGATGTATCGCAAATACGGGAAGCGATCGCCCGATGCGCAGCGCTGCTCTTTGATCTGACCGAGGCGCATTTTTTCCATTACGATGCGCAGACCGGCCTGCTGCGCCATCATCCTTCGGCGCAATGGCCCGATCCATTCACTATCGACCCGGCTGGAGCGACCAACGCCTTCCAGCGCGCCGCGCAGGAACAGCAA
>JAGRHQ010000229.1 GCA_020444905.1 Candidatus Competibacteraceae bacterium | reverse complement strand
GGAAGCCTGTGGCCTGACCCTCGCCCAAGTGGATACGGAAAGCCGCGTCCTGCATGTCGCCCGGCTCAAGCAGGGCCTCTCCACCACGCACCCGCTCCGCACCGAAGAACTCCGCTGCATCAAGGCATGGCTCAAAGAACGGGCGCGAATGCAGCCCGTCTCCGAACGGTTCTTTATCAGCGAACGCCGGGGGCCACTCAATCGCCGGACGGTCTGGGCGGCCCTGCGCCGCTATGGGGAGTTGGCCGGCCTGCCGCTCGCCGCGCATCCCCACATGCTCCGCCATGCCTGCGGCTTCGCGCTCGCTGACCAAGGCGCGGATACCCGATTGATTCAGGACTATCTGGGCCATCGCAACATTCAGCACACCGTCCGCTATACCGCCGCCAATCCCGCCCGATTTGAAAAACTCTGGCGATAGGAAAGCGGAAGACCCTGAACCATATTTCTAGGCGGGTTCAAAGCGTGGAACGTGAATGCTCTTTTGCTGAACCTGCGCCAAATCATAAGCCGTCTGCATCCGTAACCAGACTTCCGCCGTACCCCCAAAAGCCTGTGAAAGCCGGATCGCCATTTCCGCCGAAATCCCCGCCTTGCCGTTAATCACATTGCTAAGAGCCTGACGGGTCACACCTAACGCCTTGGCCGCCTCCGTGACCGACAAACCAAGCGGCTCCAGACAATCCAGCTTGATCGACTGGCCCGGATGCGGTGGGTTTTTCATCGCCATGATCGTTGCTCCTTCCCGCTAGTGATAGTCGATCATTTCGACATCACTGGCCTTTCCGTTCTTGAATTTAAACATAATCCGCCAGTTGCCCGACAGGCTGACGCTCCAATAGCCTTTCAAATCGCCCTTGAGTTCGTGAAGCCGATACCCCGGAAGATCCATGTCCTCAATCACAAGGGCTTGATCCAATCGCGCAAGGATACGCTCCGCCTTATCGACTAAATCCGCCCGTATCTTGCTGCGGTCGCCACGCTCGTACAGGCGTTTCAGCCGCCGATCCTTGAAATTTTCGATCATCCTTTATTTGTAAAGCGTCAATTGTCACTTGTCAACCAATCAAGCCCTATTTTTCAGATTTTTATCAAACCGGCTGGTATCTCTGCACGTTGATTTCCCCTTGCCGCTGCCGCATTGCATAGATGTCGTACCATGCCTGCATCCGCAACAAGGTATCCATCGAAACCCCGAAAGCCTTTTCGATCCGAAGGGCCATTTCCGGCGATAAAATCGCCTTCTCGTTGACAAGATCGGATAACGTTGCACGGCGAACATCGAGAATTTCAGCGGCGCGAGAAACCGACAAACCCAACTCGTCCAGAATTTCCATGCGAATGAAGCTGCCCGGATGAACGGGTTTCATCCCAATTTTGCTAATGGTTTCACTCATCAGTGATAGTCCTCCAAATCCAAATTGGCGATTTCTCCCTGCTCAATGTCGAACGTGATCCGCCAGTTACCCGATACCGAAATGCTCCATGTTCCAGAACGATCACCGGAAAGCTGGTGAATGCGCCAACCCGGTGGCCCTTGAACGCCGTCCATATCCGTGGCCGCCATTAAGACCGTCAGCACGTTCCGCACTCTGCCGACTAAATCACGCCGGATTCCTCGGTCGTCATCGTCTTCGATAAAACGTTTCAGGCCCTTGTGGCGAACACTATAAATCTGCATCTTTTATATGTACGGTATAACCGTACAGTTGTCAATCGAAAAAGATTACGCACGCGGCCCCGGCCCACCTTGAAAGGCTCTGGCGATAGGAAAGAAACCTCTCGTTTACTTCATAGACCGGGTGTGTTATTGAATTTATAACAATTTTGTTATAAGATAAAAACTGAGGAGTACCAATGCCTCGTGAGGTCGTTTGGATAGGGGATTCCAAAAAGCAATTAAAGGCATTCCCGAAAGAAACGCAGCGTTCAATGGGGGGTGCGCTCATGTTGGCGCAATTCGGCGGAACCGCAGACAACGTAAAACCCTTCAAAGGCGTGGGTAGTGGCGTGTTTGAGATTGTCGAAAGCCACCATAAGAATGCTTACCGGATGGTGTATGGCGTGCAGATTGGCGAAAAAATTTACGTGCTGCACGCTTTCCAGAAGAAATCCAAGACCGGGATTAAAACGCCAAAATCGGACGTGGACTTGGTGAAACAGCAGCAATTCCCGGTCTCTTTTGCCCATCTAACTGATTAATAAATATATTTTTTATTAAACACTGATAAATTTTTTAGAAAAAACCATTATCAATCAAAGACTAGGAAAGAGACCGGGAATTGCTGGTGAAACAGCGTTACCAACAGGCACAGGAGCTTGCAAAAGATGACGACACCGGACATTGAGTTTGAAAAAAGCAGTGGCAATGTCTTTGCGGACTTGGGCCTCGATGATGCGGAGGAACTTTACACCCGTGCCGCGCTCGGGTCTCAAGTGGTGGCAATCATCAAGCAGGAAGGCTACACACAGGCGGAAACATCAAGGCTTCTCGGTATCAAGCAACCCGAAGTTTCCGCGCTCATGTGCGCACGTTTTCACCGGTTCAGCCAAGAGCGGCTTATCAGCTTCCTGAACAAGCTCAATTTGAAAGTCACAATTCAAATTAGCCGCCATCAACAAGGGGAACCGTTCCAGCAGGTGTCCAGCGTCATGATCTAGGCGATACTCACCGCTCGCGTCCCCGGCTGCGGCCTTGGGGTGGGCCTTGGCTCTGTTGCTTCTGCGGACTCGGCTCCGGTTGGCGTTGTGGCTCCTGCGTGTCCTGCCGGCGTTTCGTCTCGGGCCATGCGCCGGCCTCGCGGGCGTATTCGATCTTCCGTTCTAATTCCCTGCGCTCGTTCGCCTGTTTCTGGTCAAACGCCTTGAACGCCTCCGCCACTTTCCCGCGTTCTCGCGTGATCCAGTTTTCAACGTGCTGCATAGACTGTTCAAGCTGCTTGGGTAATTCCTGCGCCGTGGCGCGATCCTGCCGGGCCTGTCCGCTCATCCGGTAGCCCAGACCGCCCTTTTCGATCCGCTCCCGCGCCTCGCGTAATTCCTTCTTCTGCTCGGCGATATGTTGGGCTTGCATCGCGTCCTGTTGCGCCTTCTCCAGCCGTTCCTTGGCCGCTTGCTGCTGGTGCTTACGGGCTTCCTCCTGCCGTGCCTCCAGTCCCCGGTGTTCCGCCCGTATGCGCATCTCCAAAGCCCACGTTCGCCCCTCGTCCGGGTCGGGCTGCTTCTGGCCCTCCGGCTTCTTCCCGGTCGCCGGGGTGTGCTGGCGCGATTGCTCCCCGCTCTTGCGCCGTTGCATGGACTGTTGCACTTCCCGAACCGAAGGCAGCTTGTCCCGCTTGAGGTCGCTCATGCGCCGGTCAAAGTCCTGCGCTTTGATCTTCTGCGTCTTGTCCAGTCCCTTGTTCAACTCTCGAAGGATCGAAAACGCCCGTCCGTTCGGCGCAACCGCCATCAGGACGGCCTCTTTCTTGTCGCCCTTCGCCAGTCCCCAACCTTTCGCCGACAAGGCCGCCCGAAGGTCGTTCCCGTTCTGGCTTCGCGCCCAGCTCGCGGCTACTGTGTCGTCCACATAGCGGCGCGGGGCCGGTTTTCCGTCCTGTTCTTTCGCCACGGCGCGGGCCTGTGCGTTGAACTGCCGCGCTTGACAGTAAACCTTGCCGCGCTTTTGTTCGTACGCCTGCGCCCAGGTCGAAAGTTTCCGGTGATCGTGGCTCAAGGAAACCGCTTTCCCCGTCTCGGGATGAATCCGGTTCACGATGATATGGATATGCGGGTGCGCGGTGTCCGTATGCGAAATCAACAGGGCTTGGTGTTCTTCCATCTTCAACACCTTCAAAGCCTCCTGTCCCGCTTCAATCATCGCCTCGCGGCTCGGCTGCTCTTCGGGATGCCACGCCAAGGAAAACGCATAGACCGGCTGCTTGCAGCGGGTGTTCTGCTCTGCCGTGAAGATCATAAAACCAATCGCCGCCCGGTCGTCTTCGATCCCGCAAAGATTTTCCGTATGCACAAAGCCCACGCGCTCGCGGGTGCGGACTTGCTCCCCTTCTTCCGCTTGCTCTGGGGTGCGTCGGTCGTGCGCGTAATATTTCCACGCGCCCGCAAAGCTCCGTCCGCCTCGGCTAACCCGTGGGACCATGCCGCGTTCCTGTGTCCTTGATGATCTCCTGTATAGCCTCTAGCAACGCGCCCAACTGCGGCGGAGCCGAGGCTCCGCTCGCGTTCATCCGTCGCGCAATCTGGTTCAGGTTGTTCCCGATCGCCGACAGTGCCCGAACCTTTGCCGGGTCGTGCCCTTCTTCCTGAACAATCCGCACGGTGCCCTGCACCGCGCAACGCCGGACATATTCCGAGAGCGACAGGTTCAACAAATCCGCGCGGCGTTCAATCTCTCGCCGTTGCGCGTCCGTGCCACGAAAGCCAATCCATGCCCGTTTCTGCTCCGTCTCCGCTTTGCGGGACTGCGCCATTTTTCAGCCTCGGTGAAAAAAATACTGGGCCACGAAAATTTTTTCTGCCGCTCCGATCAGGCGGCGGGGGGTTCCACAGGGGCTTTGCCCCTTGGCGAGAAGGGCCTTTTGTGAAACAAAAGGTATATCTCGCTACTCTCCTACTTCTACCTTCTATGAAGATAACAAATTTTTTTGGTGCGCGCTCCCCGCAAAATCGCGTTATGCACAGAAAAAATTTTCTTCGCAGAAAAAAACGCGCACGGCTCCCACAAAAGGCGTTCGCTGCGCTCACCACTTTCTTTAGCAAGGGGCCGTCTGCCCCCTCTGGCCTCCCTCCGGTCGCCCATTCACCCCCGAGGATATTTTCTCTCTGGTGATGGCCTTTGCTTGCGCTCTCGCTCGTCGGTCTGCGCCTTCCTTTCCGGGTCATGGTTCGCGCCCTGCTTTTCCTTCCATCCTGCCCGTGCTGTTCCTCCTGCGCTGTCCTCGCCTCCCGGTTCGCCTCTTTCCTCTCCGGCTCTCTCGTGCTACGTCTTGAAACACGGTACAGGCAGGGATGCCGATGGCCGTCGATGGTGATAACGGCTCGTTTCAATTTTCTGAATTGGGGCGGGCCGTTTTTCTTTGGGCTTGCCTCTGGCGGTTAACGGGTTTAACGATAACTTTTGCACACCGGTTAACGACAGGAAACACCCGATGCTATCGCTTAAAGAGGC
>JAGRHQ010000228.1 GCA_020444905.1 Candidatus Competibacteraceae bacterium | reverse complement strand
AAGGCGCATGCTTTCCGTCATACCCCTTTGAGTGGGTATAACGGAAAGGGGTTTTGCAACAGTTCGTCAATATATCAGTTGGTTAAAAGACCTCTTAATCATGAGGCCGTCATCGCGTCAACCACCGCAATCGCAGTCATGTTGATGATCCGCCGCGCACTCGCTGAGCGGGTCAGAATATGCGCCGGCTTAGCCAGTCCGAGCATAATCGGTCCCACCGAGACGCTATGGGTGATTTCCTTGAGCAGGTTGTGAGAGATATTGGCGGCGTCAGCGCTTGGCATGATCAACAGGTTGGCTGCGCCTTTCAGTGGCGAGTGCAGGAAGACCCGATTGCGCAACTCTTCGGACAAGGCCGCGTCGCCGCGCATCTCGCCATCGACTTCCAGATCGGGGGCGCGCTGGCGGATGAGTTTTATCGCCTCAGCCATCTTGCGCGCCGATGGCGACTTGTGCGAACCAAAGCTAGAGTGGGACAATAAGGCGATTTTCGGCGGTACAAAGCGGCTCACTTCCTCCGCCGCCAGCAAAGCGATGTCGGCGATTTCTTCGGCAGTGGGATCGGCATTAATGTCGGTGTCGCAGAAGAACAACGGTCCCTGGGCGCTAATTAGCATATTCATAGCCGCCGGGGTCTTGACGCCTTCGCGCAGGCCAATGATATCCAACACATATTCCACATGATCAGGATAGCCGCCAATCAAGCCGCACAGCAGCGCATCGCCATAACCCAAGCGCAGCAGCAGCGCCCCGATGATCGTAGCGCGCGTGTTGACCCGGACCCGGGCTTTGTTGGGATCGACGCCGTAGCGTCCACGCAACCGATGATATTCCTGCCAGCATTCCTCGTAATAAGGATTGTGCTGGGGATCAATAATCTCAAAATCCTGCTCAGGACGGATGCGCAAGCCTAACTCGGCGATGCGCTGTTCGATGCGCCAGCGCCGCCCGATGAGGATGGGCCGAGCCAAACCCTCGTCGATGATGCCTTGCACCGCCCAAAGCATGCGTTCTTCTTCCGCCTGGGCGTAAATCACCCGCTTGGGATCGGCCTTGGCGCGGCTAAACACCGGGCGCATGATCAGGCCGGAACGGTAAACGCGCTGGCTCAGTTGAGTGTGATAAGCAGCGAAATCCTCAATGGGGCGAGTCGCCACGCCGCTATCCATCGCCGCTTTGGCGACGGCCAGCGGCAGGGTGAGCAACAGGCGCGGCTCGAACGGTTTGGGAATCAGGTATTCCGGCCCGAAGTTGATCGGCTGATCGCTGTAAGCGGCGGTTTCTTCCTGAGAATGCGGCTCACAGGCCAGTTCCGCCAGGGCGCGGACGCAGGCCAGTTGCATCTCCTGATTGATGGTGGTGGCGCCCACGTCCAGCGCTCCCCGGAAAATGTAGGGAAAACAGAGGACATTATTGACCTGGTTGGGATAGTCCGAGCGACCGGTAGCGATAATCGCATCGGGCCGCGCCGCTTTTGCTTCTTCCGGCATGATTTCCGGCACCGGATTAGCCAGGGCCAGGATTAGCGGTCGCGCTGCCATGGTTTTCACCATTTCCCCGGTTAGCACCCCAGCTTTGGACAACCCCAGGAAGATGTCAGCGCCCACAATGGCCTCGGCCAGGGTGCGCGCTGGAGTGTCTGCGGCATAAGCAGCTTTCTCTGGATCGAGCGGACCCCGGCCTTGATAGATTACGCCCCGACTGTCGCAAACGATGACGTTTTTGCGATTCAGGCCCAAACCCACCAGCAGATCAAGACAGGCGATGCCCGCCGCGCCGGCGCCGGAGGTGACCAGTTTCACCTGGCCCATTTCCTTGCCCATCAGCAACAGGGCGTTCAGCACGGCAGCGGCGGTAATGATGGCGGTGCCGTGCTGGTCGTCATGGAACACCGGAATGTTCATCCGTTCGCGTAACCGGCGTTCGACCTGAAAGCATTCCGGGGCCTTGATATCTTCCAGGTTGATGCCGCCAAAGCTCGGTTCCAAACTGGCGATAATTTCGACCAGTTTGTCAGGGTCGCGCTCGTTGATTTCGATGTCGAACACGTCGATGCCGGCGAATTTCTTGAACAGTACGCCTTTGCCTTCCATGACTGGTTTGGCGGCGAGTGGGCCAATGTCGCCCAGTCCGAGGACCGCGGTGCCATTGGTGATGACCGCCACCAGATTGCCCCGGGCGGTGACGGTGGAGACTTCGCGGGGATCATCGACAATTACTTCACAAGCAGCAGCGACGCCGGGTGAATAGGCCAACGCTAGATCGAACTGGTTAGCCAGCGGCTTGGTTGGAGTGACTTCGATCTTGCCGTAGGGGACCATGCGATGGTAACGCAGGGCGCGTTCATTGAAATCGTCAGCCATGGTTCAAGTCACTCCTGGTGCGATGATAGCAGGATAAGGGTGGTCCACAGTTTGCGTAATATGCGGTTAATGGATCATAATACATCAGATATTATTTATTTTACATCAATAATAACCTATCATAAGCTAGTTTTCATTTTTCAAAGACAACCCATCATGATCACAGCGGCCCAGTTAAAAGCAGCGCGAGCGTTGTTGGGTATGGACCAGCGCGCCCTTGCCGAAGCGGCTGACTTATCCCTGCCCACGATCCAGCGCATGGAAGGCAGCGACGGTACGATCCGTGGCAATGTTGATTCTCTGGTCAAGCTCATCGCAGCGTTGGAAACCGCCGGTGTGGAATTAATCGGAGAAGGCGCGATCAGTGAAGGCGGCGGGCGTGGGGTTCGGTTGAAACGCTAGGAATATCGACTAATCTTTGGGTGACTTAGGGCCGCGAATGAATCTCACTATCATGCCATTGTCAATATTACTCGGCTTATCCGTGGCCCTGCTCACCCTCGGCCTCTATGCGATCACTGCACTGCGCCGATCAGGTTGCAGCCGTCAAATCTATAGCATCAGTCTGGTTATGTGCGTCATTCTGCTGGGGTTGGCATTGGCGCATCTGTTAAGCACCCCCGCGCCCGTCACGCTGACTTTACCCCTCGGTCTGCCTTGGCTGGGGGTACATTTCCGCCTGGATGCGTTATCGGCTTTCTTTCTGATCGTGGTCAATCTGGGCGGGGCGGTCGCCAGCCTGTTTGCCTTGGGTTATGGCCAGCATGAACGCGCCCCCGAGCGAGTGTTGCCGTTTTACCCGGCCTTTCTAGCAGGTATGAACCTGGTGCTGCTGGCCGACGATGCTTTCACATTCCTATTTGCCTGGGAATTCATGTCGCTGAGTTCCTGGGCGTTGGTCATGGCTCATCATCGGGAATCGGCTAACGCCCGCGCTGGCTATCTGTATCTGGTCATGGCCTGCTTCGGCACGCTGGCGTTGTTACTGGCCTTCGGTCTGTTGGCGGGTCCCAACGGCGGCTACGACTTCGCTACGATCCGAGCGGATGCTTTGACGCCAGGACTGGCGGCGCTGGCGTTGATTCTGGCGCTACTTGGAACCGGTTCCAAAGCCGGACTGGTTCCCTTGCATGTCTGGTTGCCGCTGGCGCACCCCGCCGCGCCCAGTCATGTGTCAGCATTAATGAGCGGCGTCATGACTAAGGTCGCCATCTACGGCTTCATCCGCATCGTCTTCGACCTGTTGGGTGAGCCGGTGGCGTGGTGGTGGGGCGGACTGGTACTGGCGCTGGGCGGAATTACCGCCGTACTTGGGGTGCTGTATGCGCTGATGCAGCACGATTTGAAACGGTTGCTGGCTTATCACACCGTCGAAAATATTGGCATTATTTTTATTGGCCTGGGTCTGGCGCTGGCGTTCCAGGGCAATCAGATGTACGCCAGCGCGGCGTTGGCGCTGACTGCTGCGCTGTTTCATGTCTTCAATCATTCTCTGTTCAAAAGCTTGCTGTTTCTGGGAACCGGCGCGGTGTTGACGGCGACCGGCGAGCGCGATATGGAGCGGCTGGGTGGACTGATTCATCCGATGCCGTGGACCGCGCTGGCGTTTTTGATCGGCGCGGCGGCGATTTCGGCGCTGCCGCCCTTGAACGGCTTTGTCTCGGAATGGCTGACCTTCCAGGCGATTCTGCTCACCCCGGAATTGCCGCAATGGCTGCTCAAATTCCTGGCCCCGGCAGTCGGAGCGCTGCTGGCGTTATCCGCTGCTTTAGCCGCTGCCTGTTTCGTCAAAGCCTTCGGGATTACTTTCCTTGGTCGCCCGCGTTCGCCGGATGCAGCGCGCGCGTATGAGACTGATCGTTATTCATTAACCGCGATGTTTATCCTGGCGGCGCTGTGCCTGCTGGCTGGGATTCTGCCGGGACTGGTGGTGGATGGTTTGGGGCCGGTGGTGGGGCTGATCAACGGCGGCGCGCAGTTGCCAGCTCAACACAGTCAGCCCTGGTTGAGCCTGGCGCCGGTGGCGGATGTGAAAGCCTCGTACAATGGGCTGCTGGTGCTGCTGTTCATGGGATTCTCTGCCGTATTGGCCATCGTGCTGATCCATCGATTCGCGTCTGATCGACTCCGGCGCGGACCCGCCTGGGATTGTGGTTTCCCGGACGCCAGTCCAGCAACCCAGTACACCGCCGGCAGCTTCGCCCAACCGATTCGCCGGGTATTCGGCAGTGTGGTGTTCCAGGCCCGCGAGCAGGTGATGATGCCACCGCCCGGCGATGGGCGAGCCGCGCACTTCGAGGCTAAGCTGTGCGACCCGGTCTGGGACTATGGCTATGCGCCAATCACCCAAGCGGTTATCACGATTTCAACCCGTGCGAACCATTTGCAATACCTGACGATTCGCCGTTATCTCAGTCTGGTGTTCGGCGCACTGGTGTTGCTACTGCTGGGGATGGTGCTATGGCGCTGATCACCGATTATCTGGTGCAGGGCGGACAAATGCTGCTGATCCTGCTGTTGGCGCCACTGCTCACCGGTTGGGTGCGCGCCTTGAAAGCGCAGCTATTGCGGCGGCGCGGGCCGTCGCTGCTGCAACCTTACCGGGACTTGTTCAAGCTGCTGCGCAAAGAGGTCGTACTGGCGGACTCGGCTTCGTGGCTGTTCCGGGTCGCGCCTTATCTGATCTTCGCCGCGCTCTGGGTGGCGGCGGCGCTGGTGCCAACCTTCGCCAGCGGTTTGCCGTTCAGTTGGACCGCCGATTTGATCGCCATCGTTGCCCTGTTGGGAACGGCCCGGTTTTTCCTGGCGCTGGCCGGTCTGGATGTGGGTACCAGTTTCGGCGGCA
>JAGRHQ010000227.1 GCA_020444905.1 Candidatus Competibacteraceae bacterium | reverse complement strand
TTTCATGGCCCTGATCCTGTACCGGGTGATGCGCATGAAATTGAAGGCAGCTAAGAGCCCGTACTCCCCGGAACGAGCGCTCGCTAGCCTGCGACGCATTCAGGCCCACCGAGTCCGAGTCAATGGGCAAACACCCATTGCCGGCCTCTCCACTATTACCGACGAACAAGCACAGGTCTTCCAGGCACTCGACATCAAAAAACCAACCGCCACTTCACAACTCGCCATTTTGTAGTGGAGCGTTTTTAAATCACTCTCAACAAAAACATTGGTTTAACGAATTAACTGCGGAACTCGGGCTTGCCCGATCACAGCACGGGCGGCGGTTTGGCGCAACACGTAAGCCGCGTGAGCGCCTGCCGTTCCGGCGCGGTGTGTACTGCGGCCAATCGCCGCATGGTGCAGGCTGAAAATCGCCATGCGAAGCCGTCACGTTGGGGGATGCAACGGGGGCAACGCCCCCTTGCCAAGTCGAGCATCCCGCCTCGGGCGGGGTGCGTTTGCGGATATTCCGCAACCAACTTGCAATCCATGATAACCGCGAAAGACCTACAAAACCGTGAAGATCGGTTAAGGGTAACGAAAGCTGGAAAGAGGGGATGACAAGAGGGGAAGGGCCAAGTCTGCCGGAGGGCAGACCGCACGAAACTTGGGTTCATCCCAACAAAGGTCCGTGAGGCGACATAGGGCTGTTTCTTGTAAAGATAATGGGTGTACGCAATTGCAGGCATGTCCTGAAGTCGTTTAAGATAATTTTTGGACAGATATTTGCCGCCTGTCCAAAAACGACCCTTTTCGGACATCCTTCGCTCAAGGAAAGCCTCTGAAGCAAATCGAGCACGGAAAAACCCTCTCAGCGACTGTTCGTCAATTCAGCACAAGCCGACAGACCCTCCTGCGCATCAGCGATCACGTCGGATCTCTCTATGTCGCCTCACGGACCTTTGTTGGGATGAATCCAATATTAAAGAAAACGCATATGGCGGCGCATGACAGCTTCGCTAGTTCTGGGCCTAGATCCGTGACCCGGAAAAGACTGCGGCCAGCACCTAAAACCACCCATGGGTCGGGGCTGCTAAGATCGGTAAACGCGAGCGGAATCGAGGTCTCACGGCCTTGTGAATCCAAAAAGAACACACGATCTTGGGGTAAGCCGTAGCGCTAGGCTTGTACCTCAAACCATTGTCCCGTCAGCGGGTGAAAGGGATGAGTGACCTGAAAATGCCGGCGATCACTACCTGCATCGGGTGTAGTTAGTGACCTTTTCCTACCAGGACTTTCGCTTGGATGGCTCCATACCACCGTATATAGTGGATTTCCTGGCAATAACAACCGTACATGTAGTGTGAAGCGAAAGTCCTGCCTACGCCAGATACCACCGGACACTCGTCAGAATGATGTCTCGTTCAAAGCGGTGGCCTCTCAAGTCGATCATGCGGGTTCTCAAGTCAGGACAGGGGCCGTGTCGCTTACCGAAATCGGACCCTCTCCGCCAACGCAACAGAACCTGAAAAATAGCGTGCAAAGGGAATGGCAGAGGATTAGACTCAAACAAGTAATCCGATATACTCATTCAAGGAGATCCCCATGGAACAGGTCTCTGTTGGGAAAACCGCAAAGCACCCGGCTCAGCCTCCCGTCAAGGCCAGCGCGGCGGCGACCCAACACCGCTCGAAAGATTTAGATCAGGCTATTCCTCCGATCGGTGTGCACTACCGTCAATCCCCGGAAAAAGTGATCGAAATTGTCCGCCAAGGAGTGCCGGCGGAGCGGCTCATCGAAATCGGCGCATGTCTGCACCGCTCCAGAGAGTGGCTGTTTCGCACGCTCAAGCTACCGCGCTCGACCATGGACCACAAGATTCGCCAGCACGAGCGGCTGTCGCCGGAACACTCCGAACGGGTCGTCGGACTGGAGCGCCTCATCGGCCAAGTCCAGGCCATGGTCCAAGATACCGAAGCTGCCTCGGATTTCAACGCCTGCCGGTGGGTCGGACAATGGCTCGATCGCCCCGTGCCGGCGCTGGATGGGGCCAAGCCCGCCGATTTCATGGACACCTTGCAAGGTCAGGCGCTGGTCTCCCGGCTGCTCGCCCAATCCCAAGCCGGCGTCTTTGCTTGATGCGGGTCTGGCGCATCGCCACCGACACCCCGGATTTCGTAGCGGACGATCTCGCGGGTACGGGCGCGCGCCTTACCGGTGGGCGCTGGAACCGGCCGGGACAACCCGTCTTGTACTGCGCGGCATCGCCCGCGCTCGCCTGCCTGGAAACCCTGGTCCATCTGGGTACCGGCAGCCTGCCGATGAATCGCTACCTGGTCACGATCGATATACCGGACGCCGTCTGGGCGGCGCGGGCAGTGGAGACGCCCGCCTCCCTGCCAGTGGGGTGGGATGCCGTACCCACGGGCAAGGTCAGTCTTGACTTCGGCGACGTCTGGCTGAGCGGACGGCGCGACACTGTGCTGGTCCTGCCCTCGGTCATCGTGCCTGAAGATCAGATTATCCTCATCAATCCCCAACATCCCGACGCGGTCGGATTGACCGCCACCAAACTTCGCAAATGGCTGTACGATCCGCGCTTGTTCTGAAGCCCAAGATCCCATTTTTAAACGACATTTCCACGCTGATGAAACAAATCCTCCAATTCCTGAAAACCGGCGCTACGCAAGTCACTAACGTGCCCTGCCCCGCCGTCCAGCGCGGCCAACTGCTGATCCGCTCCACTTGCACCCTGGTCTCCGCCGGCACCGAAGGGGTAGGTGCAGGATACGTGTAAAAGTTATCACTGACCTATATCAATCTGATAAAAAAGGTTATTTTATTATCATAGGCGATTGAAAAAAATCTGTTTTTGATCTTAAGTTAATGGCGGTGAGGCCCGGGCGTCGGTCCCGGGCTGGTCGATCAAGGCCGTCAGCGGCAACCGCGCCTGGTTGCGAACACCCCAGGGTCGGGAAGTCACCGTCACTGCGGGTGACCGATTAAACGGCCTGGGTATTGTGCGGGCGGTGGATGCCATTCAAGGTATCGTCGTGCTGGGCGGTGGGCAGGTGGTGCGGTAAAGCGATTTTTATATCATCATATTGTGTATCCGGTGCAGATCGATGATACGGATCTCTTGGGCCGACTCCGTAATCTTCTACCGAGCCTGAACGCCTCGCCCACGTCCTTCGTTCCTTGTCCACCCAGGGTGTCCGGGACAGGCGCTGCGCCGGCAATCGGATGGATGGACCGGGTGATCACAGGGGTCCCAACAGATTCATCGGAAAACCCTGCGCCAACTTAATGATCACGATGGGTGGCGTCATTACCGCCTGTACGGTCACTCCAGCCACCGGCGATGAACGTGAGGCGCTGTGGGATTTGACCGAGGGCGTTCAGGGCCTGGTCATTGGCGACAAGGGCTATATCAGCGCTTTTCTCCAGGCAGAATTGGCTGCCACCGGTATCGATCTGCAAACCCCGTTGCGGGCCAAGATGGCTGATCCACGTCCCTCTTGGGCCGTCCGGCAACTGACCCGCACCCGCCGCCGGGTGGAAACGGTCATCGGTCAGCTCACCGCGCAGTTTCATTTTGAAAAAATCCGGGCACGGGATATTTGGCACCTGACAAGCCGGATCGCCCGAAAAGTCTTAGCGCACACCCTGGGTATTTTCATGAATCGAAAACTCGCTCGGTCAGACCTCCAGTTCGAGAGTTTGATCGCCTGAAAAAAGTCGAACATCGCGTAAACAATATAAACAATATTAGGCAAGTTAAAGAATCCACCCGCAGAGCGGGTGGCTTTGATTGCCCCCAAAGGGGACTTAGTTTACCTTCTTGGATAACCTCAAAAGTGGCTTTCAAATCATTCGGTTTTGTATTGCATCCATACCGGAAGCTTGAGGCTTCATCAGAGGTTCTACTGAGGATCATTGAGTCAAGTCCTCGCTGAGCATTAAGCTATCTATCTGATGCTTTGAACGCACGCTGACAGACTGGCAAAGCCGTCTGTCTCTGACCACGCCCTAAGGGCATGGTTTTTTGCGTTGTTAATAAAATTGCCTTTATGCCTTTCCGTAGCCACTACCTAGCTTAGAGCATATTTTTGCACGAATCGGGTTGATACCCTGACATCGCCCGCAAACTGCTGGCGGTCGGTCTGCTCGATCCGGCGGCGTTGGAGTTGCCCGAGGAATACCGCTATCTACCGCCCGAACGGATCGAGTGGTCAAGGATTCGCCGGCAGGTGAACCGGCTGAGTATGCGCGATCTCACGGCGGCAATTATCCCGGCCCTGCATGATCATCAAGGCAAGGTCATTATTGCGGTGGATGACATGACCCGCCTGACGCCGACGCTGATTGCGTTCTGGCTGGCGGTCTTCGAGGTCGCTCAGGTCATCGGCTGCGCCAGCCAGAAGAAGGCCAATGTGTTCAAGCTGTGGTGGAAGATGACCGAGATCGAAATTCCGCCGCTCACCCCCGAAGCGACGTGCGACATTGTTCAGGCGTACATCGTCCGGCAAGGGATGCTGATCGAATCGCCCGGCCTGTTCGTGGGGCATGTCGTGAAGCAATCCGGCGGCAATCCCCAGGCCATCGCCGATATGTTGGACGACTCGGCCAAGGAACGGCTGGTGGACAAGCGCAAAATCCGGGAGATGCGCCACGCCGCCGGGGTGGGCTATGTGGATTTCATCCCGGTCATGATCATCGCCTTGGCCTCGGTGGTCGGGGCGCGCTACCTGGCCATCGGCACCGTTGACACGGAACTGTACATCTTCGCCGGGATGCTGGCGGCGGTGGTGATCAGTATCTAGTGGGTCAAACGGTTTGCTTATCGCCATTAAGATCCACACCTGGATTTGGAATAGGCTGATAACTTGTCGCCCCAGAACCACTGAGGATATAGCGCCGTTCTCGTGCCCGTTGGCGACGGAGCGCCCGTTTACCGCCCCAAATGAAGGGGGTTGGATGGGCATTCCAGTGGCGCGCAACCGCTTCCAACCAAGCAATCAATTGTGCCGGATTCTCCGGATGTTGCCCGGCTAAGGCGCGATCCACCAGAATGCGCTGGATGGACTCGGCCATATTCAGCCAGCTACCACTCAAGGGTGTATACAATGGCATAATGCCATGCGTCATCAACCAGCACACGAAAGCAGCACTTTTATGACCGGCTAAATTATCCAGGATCAGCAAGAGCCGTAAAGGGGGTAACGTCTCACCACCTATCAGTTCCTCATTACGGGGCAAACCCGGTAGAAAGGGGGTAAGGGTTGTTGCATTTGCAGCTTC
>JAGRHQ010000226.1 GCA_020444905.1 Candidatus Competibacteraceae bacterium | reverse complement strand
CACTGCCTTCCCCACCATATTGCTGATCGCCACTTTGCTACGACTGGCGCTCAACATCGCATCGACCCGAGTGGTGCTGCTGAACGGTCATGCAGGGGCGGATGCTGCCGGTAAAGTTATTGAAGCTTTTGGGCAATTTGTGATTGGCGGCAACTTCGCAGTGGGTATCGTCGTATTTGCCATTCTAACAATCATCAATTTCGTAGTTGTCACTAAAGGCGCCGGTCGGGTCTCGGAAGTCAGCGCCCGTTTTACCCTGGACGCCATGCCCGGCAAACAAATGTCGATCGATGCCGATCTTAATGCTGGCGTCATCGATCAGGCCGAGGCCAAGCTCCGGCGATCCGAAGTGGTGCAAGAAGCCGATTTCTATGGCTCCATGGATGGCGCCAGCAAATTCGTGCGCGGCGATGCTATCGCCGGGTTGCTCATCACATTTATCAACATGCTGGGCGGCATCGCCATCGGTACGCTGCAGCACCAGTTGTCAATGGGGGAAGCAGCGCAGTTTTATATTCTGCTGACGATCGGCGACGGCTTGGTGGCCCAAATACCATCACTGCTTCTGTCTACCGCTACCGCCATTATTGTCACCCGCGCCTCCGGTTCTCAGAATATGGGGCAGCAAGTAACTCGGCAACTGTTTGGGAGTCCGCAAGCCCTGGCGGTCACCGCAGGCATCATCGGCATGCTAGGGCTGGTTCCGGGGATGCCCAATCTGGTGTTCATGAGTCTTGCCACGGTAGCTGGCTATCTAGCCTGGCGCATTTACCGACAACAACAAATCGAAACCGTAACACAGCCCGCTGCTGGCGGCGCTCCCGCAGAACTGGGCGGCGCCATTGAGAGTGCGGAAACCCGGGAGGTCAACTGGGATGATGTACCGCCTCTGGATACGATCGGCATGGAGGTCGGCTATCGGCTGATTACTTTGGTTGATCGTAATCAGAACGGTCAACTGTTGACGCGAATTAAGGGGGTTCGCAAAAAACTGTCCCAGGAACTAGGCTTTTTGATTCCTCCCGTACATATTCGCGACAACCTGGATCTGGCACCAACCGCCTACCGAATCGCTTTGCTAGGCGTTACCACCGCTGAAACCGAAGCCTTCCCTGATCGGCAGTTGGCGATCAATCCAGGTCAGGTGCAAAGTACTCTGCCAGGGATCGCTACTCAGGATCCAGCTTTCAAGTTGCCTGCCGTGTGGATCGAGCCGAATCTGCGTGAGCAGGCGCAGACCCTTGGCTACACCGTGGTGGACGCCAGCACCGTCATCGCGACTCACCTCAATCAAATCTTGATGAGCCACGCTCATGAATTGCTTGGTCACGAGGAAACCCAGCAATTACTGGATCGATTGGCTAATACCATGCCGCGTCTTGTGCAGGATTTGGTGCCCAAGACTCTGACCTTGCGCGTCGTCGTGCGGGTGCTGCAAAACCTGCTGCTGGAACAGGCGCCGATCCGCGATATGCGAACTATCGCCGAAACTTTGGCGGAGCATGGAGTCCGGAGTCAGGACCCTGACGTCTTGACCGCAGCCGTCCGCGTGGCGATCGGAAAGATGATTATTCAAAATATCAATGGTTTGGAGGATGAATTACCTGTCATTACATTGGCGGCTGATCTGGAACAGATATTGCTGCGTACTCTGCAAACAGGCAGGGACGAGCAGGCGCCCCTGGAACCGGGACTCGCTGAACGCCTCCACAAGGCGCTACTGGAAACTGCCCAGAAACAGGAACTAGTCGGGCAACCGGCGGTACTACTGGTTCCAGACGCGATCCGTCTCATGTTGGCGCGTTTCACCCGGCATGGGATCCCCAATCTTCATGTCCTCGCTTTCAGCGAGATCTCCGAGGACAAGAAACTCAAGGTGATCGCCACAGTAGGTAAGTAAGCGAACCGATGCGGCTGGCCCGGGGTGCGGAAGCCGTGATAACAGCGGGAAGAAAGCGATGAAGATCAAGAGACTATGCGCCGCCAATATCCGCGAGGCTATGCGCAAGATTCGCGAGGAACTGGGACCGGAAGCCGTGATCCTGTCCAACCAGCGGACCGCTGCCGGTTTTGAAATCGTTGCAGCCATCGATTACGACGAGCAAACCCTGCGACAGGCAACCCTGGACGCCGCTGCCCAGCGTCGCGCGCTGGCTCGGGAAACCGAGGCGCAATTTGAGGAACATCCAGACCTTGACGCATCATCAGCGGCGTCAACGGATCGACCAGCGGTTGATTCAATTCCCCAGCAGGTCGCCGCCACGCCTGAACAGGATCGACTTGCAACTTATACTCCCCAAGAGCGGGCAGCGCCCGCGCGACTCGATAAGTCGCGAGTAGTCTGGGCCCAGGATCCGCTACTCGTCGAGATGCGTAATGAAATCAAGGTAATGCATAACTTGCTGGAACGGCAGTTATCTGGCCTGGCCTGGGGAGAACTAGCGCGTCGGCAACCCCACCGGGCTGATTTGTTAAGTCAATTGCTGGATTTTGGCCTTAGCCCCAACCTGTGCTTGCGATTAGCCGAGGCAGCCGCCAATGAGCCGCATCCAGAACGAGCCTGGCGGCTGGCGCTGGAAACCCTCGGGCGCAGTCTTACCGTCACTGAGGACGATATTTTGACGCAGGGCGGCGTTGTTGCGATGATCGGTCCGACGGGTGTCGGCAAAACCACCACTATCGCCAAACTGGCGGCGCGCTATAATCTTCGACATGGTCCACATCATGTCGCGCTGATCACGACGGACAGCTATCGGATCGGCGCCTTCGAACAACTCTGTACCTTTGGGGTCATCATGGACGCACCCGTCCGGCTAGTGCGCACTGCGCAAGAACTGCGTGATGCAATCACTGGTTTTTCCGATAAATCTCTGATCCTGGTCGATACTGCCGGCATGGGCCAGCGCGATCTCCGTTTATCGCAACAATTTGCGCTGTTAAAAGACGCCCCACAGATTCGTAATTATCTGGTGCTGGCGGCTAATGCCTTGCACGCGGTGCTGCGCGAAACCGTGACAGTATTTGGCCGCGTCCCACTGAGCGGCGCTATTCTCACCAAGGTTGACGAAACTACTCGCTTGGGTGCGGCGCTTTCGGCAGTCCACGAAAAAAGGCTGCCGCTGGCTTACATCGGCAACGGTCAGCGTGTACCCGAAGATCTCCTGGTGGCGCGCATTGACGCCTTAATTCGCATGGGTGAAGAATTCGCCGGTTTGTACAACGAACCCGCTGAGCATGACACACTTGCCTTGACCTTTGGCAAGAGGTTGGCCGCCCATGCCTCCTGTTGATTCCGAGCAAAACTCATCCATGAACATGCCGAGCCACCATCGACCGGTCCGGGTTATCTGCGTTACCAGCGGCAAGGGCGGCGTAGGTAAAACCAACATCACTGTTAATCTCGCCCTGGCGCTGAGCCTGCAAAACCAGAGCGTGATGCTGCTGGATGCCGACCTGGGACTGGCGAATGTCGATGTGATTTTAGGACTGCATCCCTTGTACAACCTGTCGCATGTAATCAGTCAGGAACGTACACTGGAAGAGATTATCATTGCCGGACCCAATGGCGTTCGGATTATTCCGGCCAGCTCCGGCATCAAGCGCATGGCGGAACTTGGACCCGAAGAAAATGCTGGGCTGGTCAATGCCTTCAGTGAGTTGAACGATTCGCTGGATATTATGCTGATCGACTCCGCGGCCGGCATCTCTGACAGCGTGGTCACCTTTTGCCGAGCTGCTCACGAAGTGGTCGTAGTCGTTTGCGACGAACCGGCGTCGATTACTGACGCTTACGCCCTGATCAAGCTACTCAGCCAAGACTATGATGTCGACCGATTTCATATTCTGGCTAACCGTGTGGTGACCGCGCAGGAAGGCCGGGAGCTGTTCACCAAACTGGTCAAGGTTTCCGACCGGTTTTTGGACGTCACTCTGAACTTCTTTGGCTCCATTCCAGAGGACCCACAGTTGCGCAAAGCGGTTCAGGCGCAACGCGCTGTGGTTGAAGCATTCCCGGGCAGTCGCTCTGCGGAAGCCTTTCACCGGCTCGCTACTCAGGTGGTCAGTCGTTGGCCCATGCCGCGCACAGCGAGCGGTTATCTGCAATTCTTCATCGAACGGTTGATTAATCCGGATTATGCAGTTGAGGAACGCGCTGAATGAAAGGTCTGGCCCTGTACGCCAGCCTCGGCGGCGACACGGCGGATGATCTGATCTCCCGGGGCGCGCCACAGGTAAAGCGCATTGCCTATCATCTTTTGGCGCGCATGCCGGCCTCGGTCCAGATTGATGATTTGATCCAGGCGGGTATGTTGGGTCTTTTGGAAGCGGCGCACCGTTATGATTCGGCGCAGGGCGCGAATTTCACAACATTTGCCGAGCCGCGTATTCGGGGTGCGATGCTCGATGAAATCCGCAGGGGCGACTGGACTCCACGCTCGGTGCATCGCAAGGCGCGAGAGGTGTCCGCCGCCATTCATACCGTGGAAACAGCGACAGGACGCGAAGCGCGCGATCGCGAAATTGCTGAACAAATGGGTCTGACGCTGGCCGAATATCACACTACACTGAATGACCTGCGCGGTCAGAAACTGTTGTCGCTGGATGAAGCGGGCGCGGATGATGAGAGTGAACTTGAGCATATCCCGGCCAATGATAATGACCCGTCAGAAAATGTGAGCCGCGAACATTTCTGCAAGCTACTCGCAACAGCCATTGACCTGTTGCCAGAACGGGAGCGGCTGGTGCTATCACTCTATTATGATGAAGAGTTGCACCTGAAGGAAATCGGCGCGGTGTTGGGCGTCAGCGAATCCCGGGTTAGCCAACTGCATAGCCAGGCGCTAGCTCGATTGCGCGCCCGAGTTGCAAGCAAGAATGGATAAGAAGATATATTTTCATTTTGTTTAGAGAGTAAAAAAGCATGGATATTTTGACTCTTGTGGGTCTAATCGTCGGGTTCGGCGGCATCATCGGCGGTATGTTATTGGAAGGCGGCCATATCGGATCGCTGATGAATGCCCCAGCGTTCCTCATCGTGGTAGGAGGTACTTTTGGCGCGGTTTTGATTCAATTGCCTATGGACGTTTTCAAACGCGCGCTGGGCCGGGCTAAGTGGGCGTTTATGCCACCCACAGTGGATCTGCAGGCTTCTATTGAAAAAATAGTTGAATGGAGCAACATCGCTCGTAAAGAGGGTTTATTACGACTGGAGGATTACATTCAGCAAGAACCTGACCCCTTCGCTTCCAAAGCACTACAATTATTAGTTGATGGCAAGGAACCCGAGGAAATCCGCCATATTCTGGAAAT
>JAGRHQ010000225.1 GCA_020444905.1 Candidatus Competibacteraceae bacterium | reverse complement strand
CGATCAACGGAGCGAAGTCGGGACGTCTATACTCATCCACGGGGGTGGGAACGGTAATGATATACACATTACAATTCGCCAAATCCTCCGGGCTGTCGGTATAGCGCAGCTGGTGGGCCTGACGGAGTTCCTCAGTCGTCACTTCCAGCGTATTGTCGGCTCCCGCCTGTAATTCTCGAATGCGCGCCTGATTGATGTCCAAGCCGAAGGTAGGAAAATGCTGGCCAAATTCGACGGCCAGCGGCAACCCTACGTAACCGAGGCCGATAATCCCGATACGGGTCGTAGCGAGGTCAAACATCGATCATGCTCCATTCACAATGATTTAATTGGTACGAGTATAGGATTAGTATAGAACGTACACAGGAGAGGAATAATGACGGGAGCATAACTGCTTTCCATCAAAATGCGGGTTTCGACCGGCTCTAACCGATTCCGATCAATATTGCATCAAGCACTCTATGATCCGTCTATTCAGACATTATGTTTCCCGTGCATTCCTGACGCTACTAGCCGCCGAGATGCTCTTTCTGTTCTGGTCGATCTATTTCGGTCGCTCCTTGCGTCTGATGGTGCTTACCGATCAAAGCACTGCGCCGCCTCTGAGCGAAGTGGCTCCAAGCGCGCTGGTTTTCGTTGGGGTCATGTTATCCATTATGACCGCGATGGGTTTGTATGAGCGCAATTTCTGGAGCGGCCGTGGAGATATGCTGTTGCGCATTGGCGTCAGTTTTCTGGTCGGCCTGTTTACGATGACGCTGGCGTATTATCTGTTTCCAGACCTGTCTCTGGGGCGCGGTGAGTTCAGTCTGAGCTTCGTCATCGCCTTTTTCGGTATTTTATTATTGCGTTTTTTATTCTTTGAAGCGTCTGATCGCGAAGCGCTCAAGCGCCGGGTGCTAGTGCTGGGCGCGGGTCAAAACGCCAGCCGTATCCAGGAGATGCAACAGGATGCGAATACCAGTTTTCTAGTCGCCGGTTATGTGCAGCTTCATGAAGATGAGAATTTGCGTGTTCCAGCAAGTGATTTGCTTGAAGCGTCTGGCCATCTGTCTGATTTGGCGAATCGGTTGCGGATTGACGAAATTGTAGTGGCGCTGGACGATCGGCGCAAAGGGTTTCCTGTCGATCAGGTTCTGGAATGTAAAATTCAGGGATTTCGCATTAGCAGTTTCCTGCACTTCTACGAGCGGGAGACCGGCAAGATCCAGCTCGATGCCTTGCGACCTAGCAACCTGATTTTCGCGGATGGGTTTCGCCGGGCCTTGATCAAGGAAACTTTGAAACGGTTGTTCGATATTACCGTCAGTTTAATCCTGCTCGCATTGGCCTGGCCGTTGATGTTGGGCGCGACCCTGGCGATCTGGATCGAGTCGGGATTCCGCGGGCCGATTCTCTACCGGCAAACCCGGGTCGGTTTGAACGATGATCTGTACGAGGTGATCAAGTTTCGCAGTATGCGAACCGATGCGGAAAAAGATGGCGTGGCGCGCTGGGCGCAAGCCAACGACAGTCGGATTACCCGGGTCGGCGCTGTGCTGCGCGATACCCGTATTGATGAGTTGCCGCAGCTGTTTAATGTATTGCGCGGCGATATGAGCTTTGTAGGACCGCGCCCGGAACGACCGCAATTTGTCGCCGAATTGGCCAAAAAAATCCCTTTCTATTCGATGCGCCACATGGTCAAGCCCGGCATCACCGGCTGGGCGCAGATTTGTTATCCCTATGGCGCATCCGAGGAAGACGCCCGCGAAAAATTGCAGTACGACATGTACTACATTAAGAATTACAGCTTCTTTTTCGACATCGTGATCCTGTTGCAGACGGTGCATACCGTGCTGTGGGGCCGGGGCGCGCACTAGCTACAGGACAGAGTATCTATGAGCTTGTTGGGAGTGATTGGCTATGGTATGGCGGCAGCCGGCTGGCTCATTCTCTTCCTGTTGTTGTTGACCAGTTGGCGGGGCCGTTTGCAGGGGGGATTGCTGGTGATCGCCGTGCTGATCACCTTGTTATGGGCATTACGGGCGGCGATGTACGCCAGCGCCGAAGTGCTGGCGCCGGACTGGCTGTATCAATTGCTGGAAATCATCCATAGTGTGGCATGGCTGGCGTTTCTGGCGGCATTGCTCGAACCCCTGGTTCGCGAAACCTGGACGAACCGTTGGGTTCAATGGTTCTGGACCGGACTGGCGAGCTACGCAATCGTGTTGTTCGCAGTTGACCTGCAACCCTTGTGGAGTTCCCAGTTTGAACTACCCGTGGATGCCGGAATTCTGGGGCATATTGGTTTGGCCATCGCGGGATTGGCGCTGATTGAACAACTCTTCCGTAATACTCATCCCCAACGGCGCTGGGCCACCAAATTCCTCTATCTAGGGTTAGGGTTGTTGTTCGCTTACGATTTTTTCCTGTATGCCGATGCGCTGCTGTTCAAACGGCTGGATCCGGTCATCTGGGAGGCGCGCGGATTGGTAAGCGCCTTCGCCGCGCCTATGATCGCCCTGGCGGCGGCGCGCAATCCGGAATGGTCGATGGAGGTGTTTGTTTCGCGACGAGTTGTGCTGCATTCGGCGACTATTTTCGGCGCGGGCGTTTATCTGCTGACGATGGCGGGCGCGGGGTATTACGTCCGGGCTTACGGCGGCGCCTGGGGGGCAACCTTGCAATTGGCGTTTCTGACCGGCGCGGGCGTCCTGCTGGCGGCGCTATTGTTTTCCGGGCAAGTGCGCGCCAGGGCGCTGGTGCTGATGAACAAGCACTTTTTTAGCTATAAATATGACTATCGGGAAGAATGGTTGAAGTTCATCGGCACCCTGTCCTGCGGCGATCCCAGTGAGCCTCCCCGGGAACGGATCATCCGCGCGGTAGCCGAAATCGTTCATAGCACCGGCGGCGCGCTCTGGGTGCGACGGGAGCCGGGCGGCTTCGCTTTGATCGCCCGCCATAATCTGCGTGACCGTAACGCATCAGCGATTCAAGTCGAGCCGGTCAATTCATCATTGGCGCATTTTCTGGAAAAACGCCAGTGGGTTATTGAGTTGGATGAGTATGAGCGCGAACCGGAGTTGTATGGAGATTTGGTTCTGCCGGATTGGTTGCAGGAAACGCGCCGGGTCTGGTTAATCGTGCCTTTGCTGCTTGGCGATCATTTGCAGGGTTTCCTGGTCCTCGCCGAAGCGCGCGCCCCCCAACAGATCAACTGGGAAGATCGCGATCTGCTCAAAACAGCCGGTCGTCAGGCGGCCAGCTATGTGGCCTTGCTGGAAACCAGTGAAGCGTTAAGTGAAGCGCGGCAATTCGAGGCATTTCACCGATTGTCGGCTTACGTGGTTCACGACCTCAAGAATATCGCCGCCCAATTGGCGCTGGTGGTGGCTAACGCCGCGCGCCACAGGAAAAACCCGGCGTTTGTTGAAGACGCTTTTCAGACGGTGGCCAACGCCACTGAGCGCATGAACCGGCTACTGGCGCAGCTGCGCAAGGAACCACCGGCCAGCACCGCACGTTCAATGGCGTTAAAAACGGTGGTAAAACGCGCAATCGAGGCGCGTGCTGTACAGCGTCCGGCGCCCATCGCGCGATTTGTTGCTGATGATGAACTTTGGGTTCAGGCTGACCCGGAACGCCTGACGGCGGTTCTCGAGCACTTACTACAGAACGCTCAGGAAGCGACCCATGTGGAAGGCATGGTGGAAGTGACAGTCTATTCCGAAGGATCAATGGCAGTGGCGGCGGTGCGTGACGATGGTTGCGGCATGGACGAACAATTTATTCGCGAGCGATTGTTCCGTCCGTTTACGACCACCAAAGGCAACGCCGGTATGGGTATCGGCGTTTATGAAAGCCGTGAATTCGCCCACGCCGCAGGCGGCGAGTTGACGGTCGACAGCCGGCCTGGTCAAGGTACGACCTTCTTCCTGCAGTTGCCGTTGATTGAGAATCCGAACGTGACGAGCATGCAAGCGGAGGCCCGCGAATGGCGGAATCCAGCCGAAAGTTATTAATCATTGAAGATGATTCCGGCTTGCGCAGCCAATTGCGCTGGTGCTTTGACGGTTATGAAGTACTCATGGCCGAGGATCGTGAGACGGGTTTAGCCCAGATGCGGCGGCATACGCCGTCGATTGTGCTGCTGGATCTGGGGTTGCCGCCGGACCCGGCCAATGCCTCGGAGGGATTGAAAGCGCTGGAACAAATTCGCGCGCTGGCTCCGGAAACCAAGGCTATCGTGGTCACCGGTAATGACGAGCGCAAAAACGCCCTTCAAGCGATTGCAATGGGCGCTTACGATTTTTACCAGAAGCCGGTGGATGCCGACGTGCTCCGCTTATTGGTGGATCGCGCCTATAACCTGTATACGCTGGAGCAGGAGAACCGGGAATTGCTGGCTCGTCAGACGACCATGCCGTTACCGGGTGTGATCGCCGGTAGCCCGGAGATGCTCAAGATCTGCCGGAAAATTCGGAAAATCGCGCCGACCAATGCGAATGTATTGCTACTAGGGGAAAGCGGCACTGGCAAGGAAGTGTTGACGCGAGCGCTGCATGAACTAAGTTGCCGATCCCAAGGCGCATTCGTGGCCATTAACTGTGCGGCGATTCCTGACGCCCTGTTGGAAAGCGAGTTATTTGGCCATGAAAAAGGTTCCTTTACCGGCGCCGTCAAGCAGAACCGGGGGAAGATCGAGTATGCGGACGGTGGGACGCTGATGCTCGACGAAGTAGGCGATTTGCCGCTCCCATTGCAAGCCAAGTTGTTGCGTTTTTTGCAGGAACGGGTGATCGAGCGAGTCGGTGGCCGCGAGATGATCCCCGTCGATGTCCGTGTGGTGTGCGCAACGCACCGCGATCTTTCAGCCTTAATCGATGAGGGCCAGTTCCGTGAAGATCTCTACTACCGGATCAGCGAGATCACGGTCCAGATTCCCGCGCTGCGCAAACGGGAGGGAGATGTATTGCTGATAGCCCGCGCGTTGTTGAATACCTTTGGAGAATCGCTGGGCAAGGCCCGGCTGAATTTTGCTTCTGATGCAGTGCGGGCGCTGGAGAGGTATCGCTGGCCGGGCAATATTCGAGAATTGGAAAATCGGCTCAAGCGAGCGTTGATCATGAGCGAATCGAGTCAGGTGACTGCCCAGGACCTGGAATTGGAAGCGGACGATGAAGATGTGGCGGTTGCCATCGAACCTCCGCCTGACCTGCGCCAGGCGCGCGAGCAAGCTGAGCGGCATGCTATTTTGCAAGCGCTCAATTACACCCAGAACAATCTTTCCCAGGCCGCCGAGTTGCTGGGCATTACCCGGCCCACCCTGTACACCCTGTTGAGT
>JAGRHQ010000224.1 GCA_020444905.1 Candidatus Competibacteraceae bacterium | reverse complement strand
GGCGTTGCCGCCGTAACCGCTGCCGAACGACCAGATTTCGCGGGTATCCGGGAAATGGGAAATGTATTTGGTGTCGTTGCAGGGCCAAGCCACGTCCTTTTCGCCTGGAGCCAGCGGCTTGCCCACCGAGTGCAGACAGGGCACGAATTCACCGTCGCCCAGAATATCCAGCACTTTCTGACCCATGCGGGTCATGATGCGCATGTTGACCACAACGTAGGGCGAGTCGGTGATTTCCACGCCGATGTGGGCGATGTCGGAACCCAGCGGCCCCATGCTGAACGGGATGACGTACAGCGTCCGTCCCTTCATGCAACCGTCGAACAGACCGGTCAGGGTGGCGCGCATTTCATCAGGCGCCATCCAGTTGTTGGTCGGACCGGCATCTTCCTTGTTCTTGGCGCAGATATAGGTGCGGTCTTCAACCCGCGCCACGTCGCTGGGATCGGAGCGGCACAGGAAGCTGTTAGGACGCTTGGCGGGATTCAGGCGAATGAAGGTGCCGCCCTCGACCATCAGTTCGCAAAGTCGGTCATTTTCTTCTTGCGAACCATCGGCCCATTCAATCTTGTCGGGCTTGCACAGGGCTGCAATTTCGTCGACCCAGCCTAACAGTTTGGCGTTGCGGGTGCGGGTTGCGCCGTCGTGAGTGATTGCCATCGATAAAATCCCCTCTGATGTTAGGTGATTCGGGTTGAAGAGCCTCTGGACGGGAGTCATTCACCCGCGCCCAAGGAGGAAGTAGGATTGGAAGCCTCCCCTATGGGGGTGATCTTACCATTGAAATAGGAGGTTATCATTAAGCGATTCGTGTTGCTACTGGGATAAAGGTAGTGAAGACAGAAATCGTCTAACTTCATATAGGGTTAGTATAGAACACTTATGTTGAGTATGGAAAAACCCCGGCCTTAACCGGGGTTGCGTTTTACCTCAAGCCGCCAGTTTGACCTTCTCGGCCACTTCACGATATTCCGGCGTCTGATCGAAGTTCAGATAGCGGTAGATTTCGGCGCCCTTCGCTCCAATTTCGCCCATATACTTCATGTACTCGTCGAAGGTTGGGATCTTGCCCAGCAACGCACAGACCGCCGCCAGCTCTGCGGAACTCAGATAGACGTTGGCGCCCTTGCCCAAGCGGTTGGGGAAATTGCGGGTCGAGGTGGACACCACAGTTGCGCCGTCCGCCACCCGCGCCTGGTTGCCCATGCATAGCGAGCAGCCCGGCATTTCCATCCGCGCCCCGGCTGCGCCATAGATCGCGTAATAGCCTTCCTCGCTGAGTTGGTGAGCATCCATCTTAGTCGGCGGGGAAATCCACAGCCGGGCCGGGATGTTGGCCTGACCGCTGAGCACCTTGCCCGCCGCGCGATAATGACCGATATTGGTCATGCACGAGCCGATGAACACCTCGTCGATCTTGTCGCCGGCCACATCAGCCAGGGTCTTCACATCATCCGGGTCATTGGGACAGGCCAGCAGCGGCTCCTTGATCTGATCAATGTCAATGTCAATGATCGCCGCGTATTCAGCGTCGGCGTCCGGCTCCATTAACGTCGGGTTAGCCAGCCATTCCTCCATACCCTTAATGCGCCGCTCCAGGGACTTGGCATCCTGATAGCCATTGGCAATCATCCACTTGAGCAGGGTAATGTTGCTGTTCAGGTACTCGATGATCGGCTCCTTGTTCAGCCGCACCGTACACCCGGCAGCGGAGCGTTCCGCCGAGGCGTCGGACAACTCGAACGCCTGTTCCACTTTCAAATCCGGCAACCCCTCGATTTCCAGAATGCGGCCCGAGAAGATGTTTTTCTTGCCTTCTTTCGCTACGGTCAGCAAGCCGGACTGAATCGCCGCGTAGGGGATGGCGTTGACCAGATCGCGCAAGGTAATGCCCGGCTGCATTTTGCCTTTGAAGCGCACCAGCACCGATTCCGGCATGTCCAGCGGCATGGAGCCGGTGGCGGCGGCGAAGGCGACCAGACCAGAGCCAGCAGGGAAGCTGATGCCAATCGGGAAGCGGGTGTGCGAGTCGCCGCCGGTGCCAACCGTATCCGGTAGCAACATCCGGTTTAGCCAACTGTGAATGATGCCATCGCCGGGCCGCAACGCCACGCCACCGCGACTGGAAATAAAGTCAGGCAGGGTGTGATGGGTTTGCACATCGACCGGCTTCGGATAAGCGGCAGTGTGGCAGAAGGACTGCATGACCAGATCGGCGGAGAAACCCAGGCAGGCCAGGTCTTTCAATTCATCGCGGGTCATCGGGCCGGTGGTGTCTTGGGAACCCACAGTGGTCATCTTCGGTTCACAATAGGTGCCGGGGCGCACGCCCGCGACGCCGCACGCCTTGCCCACCATCTTCTGCGCCAGCGTGAAGCCCTTGTTGGAATCCACTGCTGGAACCGGGCGCCGGAAGACCTTGGAAGGCTCCAAGCCTTGCACTTCGCGCGCCCAGTCGGTCAGGCCGCGCCCGATAATCAGGTTAATGCGCCCGCCGGCTTGCACTTCGTCCAGCAGCACATCGGATTTGAAGCTGAAACGGCTGAGTTCAGCGCCGGAGTCATGATTTTTGACGACGCCTTGATAGGGGTAGATGTCAATGACATCACCCATGTTCATCTTCGTCACATCACAATCGGTAATCGGTAGCGCCCCGGCGTCTTCCTGGGTATTAAAAAAGATCGGCGCGATCTTGCCGCCCAGGCAGTAGCCGCCATAGCGCTTGTTGGGGACGTAGGGAATATCCTCGCCGGTCCACCACAGCACGGAATTAGTCGCAGATTTACGGCTGGAGCCGGTGCCAACCACGTCGCCCACGTAGGCCACGGGATGACCCTTGGTCTTGAGGGACTCGATCAGTTTCAGCGGGCCGAGCTTACCGGGTTCGTCCGGCTCGATGCCGGGCCGGGCCATTTTCAGCATGGCCAGACCGTGCAACGGAATATCAGGGCGGCTCCAGGCGTCCGGGGCGGGCGACAGATCGTCAGTATTGGTTTCGCCAGTGACCTTAAACACCGTAACCGTCACTTGCTCCGGCACCTTGGGGCGACTGGTGAACCACTCGGCTTCGGCCCAGGACTGCATGATTTGCTTCGCGTAATCATTACCGGCATCAGCTTTCTCCTTGACGCCATGCCGATAATCAAACATCAACAGGGTATGTGACAACGCCTTGGCGGCGGCTGGGGCGCATTCGACGTCATCAAGCAGGTCAATCAGCGGCTGGATGTTATAGCCGCCCAGCATGGTGCCGAGTAACTCGGTCGCGCGAATCCGGGAGATCAGCGGCGATTGGGCCTCGCCCTTGGCCACGGCGGCCAGGAAGGCGGCTTTGACGTAGGCGGCCTGATCGACGCCCGCCGGTACGCGGTGGGTCATCAATTCCAGCAAGAAATCTTCTTCGCCTTTCGGTGGGTTCTTGAGCAGCTCGACCAGGTCGGCAGTCTGCTGGGCGCTCAGCGGGAGCGCGGGAATGCCCATGGCGGCGCGTTCGGCGGCTTGTTGGCGGTAGGTATCGAGCACGGAGAAAGCCCCTTTAATAGTATGGTTGCGGTGAATTCCCGCGATGCGGGGAAAATCTTTAGAAAATTATACCTTGAAAGGGTGGTATCAGGGTAGAAGAGTCATTTGCGGCAGTCATTCTCAATTCTCCAAGGCCGGTTCCAGCAATTCCCAACAGAGCTTCAGCACTTTTTCCGGCTGGAGTCCATGAAAACAGCTTCGCTCGTGTTCGGGCATCCGCAGCGCGTTGCAGGAACACCTTTTTGCGTCTTCACGGGCAATGCGAAACTGTGGGCCTGTATGACCATACTTTTCGTGATCCGTCGGGCCAAAAATCCCTACGGTTGAAATGCCTAGTTCAAAACCCAGGTGCATGACGGCGCTGTCGTTAGCCAACGCCAGCGTAGCGCTTGACAACAAGGCAGCCGTTTCATTAATGCTGGTTTCCCCGCACAGCACAGCGGCCATTCCCGATAGTTCCCGCGCGACCGCTTCCGCAATGGGCCGCTCGTTTGGCGCGCCGACCAGCACAATGGGTCGGGAGGCGCGCTTGCTCAGTTCGCCCAGGACGGATTGAAAGGATTCGACCGGCCAACGCTTTTTCTCGCTGGCCGCGCCCGGCGCGGCAACGATCCAGCCACTGGTGTCCAGAATGCCCTTGGCGCGTAGCTTCTCCAGGCCCGCGTAAACGTCGGCTTCATCGAAAAACTGAAAGACTGGCGGGCGGGGCGAATTCAAACTCATCATTTCCAGGATTTCCCAATGGCGATCCCGCTGATTGGTTTTACGGAAGCGGCGAAACAGCGGACTGCGTTGATTACAGCGCAGCAGCCAGGGAATCGGGGTATGGCGCAAGTCGACTACACAATCGTAGTGGACTTGGCGCAACTCGCCCAGCAAACGCCATTTTCCGCGCCAGTCGGTTTTCTTGTCGTAAACCATGACCTGGTGAATCTGCGGGCTTTTGTTCAGCAGATCGCGGGCTTTCGGGCCGACCAGCACGGTGAGTTTTGCGGACGGGAACCGGGCGGCCAGCGCCATAATCACCGGCGTGGTCATGATTACGTCGCCCAGATTGCTAAGCGTGATAACCAGAGTGTGTTGCATAGGTTTTTCAGGGCCGTAAGCTGTGGCTCAACCCCAGCGGATAGTGTACGTGGCCCCTTGGCCAGGCGATTCGTCGATGCGCAGGCTGACGGCAATGATCCGCTCCCGCCAGCACACCGAGCGGTCGCGGGTCAGTTCGATCCAGAATCGCTCGAACAGCACTTCAGCCAGATTTTCGGCAGTCACGTTCTCTATCGCTAATACCGCGACCTCATCGGTAGGCAGCACATACCGCTTGCCGCACAGCCGGAAGGCATACTCGCCCGGTTCGGCAGGCAAAGTTTCCATCCAGGGATTGTCGCCCGCGATAAGCACTTTCTCATCCCATTCCGCGCAAACGGTCCGTAACGCCTTTTTGAAAACCTCGTAGCTGAGCATGCGCGGCAGCGCCGGTTCGGTCAATTCCACCGTCAGTTCCGCTTGGTAATTATGGCCATGCAAACCTTCCTTCGCGCCATCGGGAAAGACCGTCATGTGCGCCGCCGCAAATTTGAGAGAGTCCTTGCGGATATGAATGATCCAGCTCCGTATGTCATGCCCAGCCATACCGTTGCTCCCGTTTAATCCATTAGTTGCGTAGCGCCTGCCCACAGCCAACCATCAAGCGCCTTTGCCTAACTGCGTTCAGCGAAGGGTTCGACGAAGCCAGGTTAGTCATACCAAATTGCGGTCAAAAAAGTATTAACTATAATAATCTCTCTAATGTCAATGTGAGAGATTATTATGCGCC
>JAGRHQ010000223.1 GCA_020444905.1 Candidatus Competibacteraceae bacterium | reverse complement strand
CTGCTGTAGACACAATGAATAAGTGTCCAGCGATCGACGAACCGAACCAATAGCGGCGATGTTCATCAGTCCGCTAATCCGTAATGCGCATTGCCAAGCCAGTAGATTCACCGCTTGCTGGCGTTCAAGCATTCTTTCAGTATTCATTATCTAATCCTCGCTGCATTCTCTTATTGTGCATCGCAACATAATTTATCGAAACCGTCAAGCAACATTCTTCCAAGCAGTCGGCAACAGGTCAGGAATCAGAGTCAATCCTTGTTCTGCGATCATTATGACTGCAATAAATAGCTAAAGCTCAAACCGCCACCGGCGCCTTGATCGCCGGATGGTGCTGATAGCCGACGATGGCGAAATCGTCATACTGATAATCGAACAACGAATCTGGCCGTCGGTCGATGACCAACTGTGGTAGTGGATACGGCTCTCGGCTCAACTGCAAGCTCACCTGCTCCAAGTGATTGAGATACAGGTGGCAGTCGCCGCCGGTCCAGATAAATTCACCTACGGTCAAATCCGTTTGCTGAGCAACCAGATGGGTCAGCAGCGCGTAACTGGCGATATTGAACGGTACGCCCAGGAACAGATCCGCGCTGCGCTGATAGAGTTGGCAGGACAGCGCGCCATTAGCGACATGAAACTGGAACAGCAGATGGCAGGGCGGCAACCGCATCTGCTCCAGTTCTCCCACGTTCCAGGCGGATACAATGATCCGCCGTGAATCCGGATCGCGTCGCAACTGTTCAACTACATTGGCTAATTGGTCAATGCGTCGTCCGTCAATCGTGCGCCAGGCCCGCCATTGCGCGCCGTAAATAGGGCCCAAATCGCCATTTTGGTCGGCCCATTCATCCCAGATGGTCACGCCGTGTTCATGCAGATAGTGAATATTGCTGTCGCCGCGCAGAAACCACAGCAGTTCGTGGATGATCGAGCGCAAATGCAGTTTTTTGGTGGTGACGAGGGGAAAGCCAGCGCGAAGATCGAAACGCAACTGGGCGCCGAACATACTGAGGGTTCCAACCCCGGTTCGATCCTGCTTGCGAACGCCCTGATTCAGCGTCTGCCGCAACAAGTACAGGTATTCATTCATTGCCGATGATTCTGATAGCTGGTTTTCGCATCGGGACGGTAGTATTTTATTGTGCAATGCAATATATTCATTTCTATTCCACGATTGAATAGAATGACCGCCTGACCGGTCACAGGGTAACGCATGACTGTCAAAGCAACCTCCTCGATTCAGGTTATCACTCGACTCTCACTGATACTGGACGAATTGGCCGCGCATGACGAGCCGGTCAGCCTCAAAACCCTATCCAACGCCACAGGACTGCATCCTTCAACCACCTTCCGGATCCTGGCGTCCCTGATCGAACATGGCTTCGTGGAGCGCAGCGTCGCCGGTCATTACCGTTTGGGAATCCGGTTGTTGCAGTTGGGTAGCCAAGTGCATGGGCGCATCGGAAGACGTCCGCTGGCTCATTCATTTTCAGCTACTCCCGATGAGTGGAGCGAAGCAAATGGCTAAAGCGGCGCTCTTTCTCCCGAGCCTTTATCCGGTGGTTCCCGGCAATTCCACGATAAAGGTTGCACCCCGCCTAGGTTCGCTTTCTACCCAGATACGCCCATTGTGGTGTTCGATGATCTTCTGGCTAATCGGCAATCCCAAGCCAGTGCCCTTTGGCTTACCGGCATGAGCGTTGCTGACCTGATGGAATTTCTCGAAGATCAGCTTATGCTGGTCAGCGGTGATGCCAGGGCCATTGTCGATGACCTCGATGCGCCAGCGACTCAGACTCGGTTGCAAGCGAATGGTTACTTCGCCGTCCTGTTCAGGGCAGAATTTTACCGCATTGGACAACAGGTTGATGATAACCTGGGTTAGCCGGTCGTGGTCGCCGTCAATGATCACCGGTACATCTCCCAACTCCTCATGCAACACCACCGCCTTGTCGTAAAACAATTGGCTGGTAGAGTTAATGGCGTCCTGAATCAGCCCACGCAGATCGATTTGATCGATGTGCCAGTCGATGCGACCGGAATCGATCTTGGCCATATCCAGCACCTGGTTGATCAATCGGGTCAGTCGCTCGCTTTCCTTGACGATGATGCTCAGGAACTTGCTGCGTTGCGCAACCTCCATGTCGGGATTGGCGAGGAGAATCTCTGAAAAGGCGCGGATTGATGTCAGTGGCGTGCGCAACTCGTGAGTTACTGTAGAGATGAACTCATCCTTCAGGCGGTCCAGTTCGCGCAAACGGTTGTTCGCCTCGCGCAATTCGGCGGATGCTGCTTCCAGTTCCCGGGATTTTTGCTCCAGCCGGCGACTGTATTCGAGGACCTGAGTGCTCTCGTCAAGGATCGTCATGACCTCTTCGATGCTGAGCACTTCGCCCATCACAATCGACGAGATCATGACCCGGGCGGATGCTGCGCCGATGGCTCCGGCCAGCAAGCGCTCGGTGTAATGAATCAGCCGGGAGTCGGCTTGCAACGGATAACCGCCATGATCGTGAGCATAGCGGTCGAAGGCTTCGGTCGCGCGCTGCGGGCCGAGAAACCGGGCCAGCAGATCATACAATTCGGCGGTTTCCACCACGCCCCGCCACAGCAGCGAGTCGCCGTCATGGCGTTCGCGCTTGAAAATATCGACAAACTGGCTGCCCTGCACTTGTTCCAGAGGATCCGGCTGGCTCAACATCGAGCCAAACACTAGCCCACCAATGTTGGCCAGCATGCTCCAGAAGACCGAATGCATGTAAGGATCGAGATTCTCCAGACCTAGCAGGGCATACGGTTTGAGCAGCTCCAAACCCCACGGACCGATTTCCACGAAATCGGTATCGATCCAGCCAGAGCGGGCCATGGCGGGCAACAGCAGGGTATAGGCCCAGACCACAAAACCGCCGCTCAGTCCGATCAAAGCGCCGCGCCGATTGGCGCGCTTCCAGTACAGCCCAATCAGAATCGGCGGCGCAAACTGCGCGGCGGCGGCGAACGACACCAGGCCGCTGGCGACCAGCGCATAGGATTCGCCAACAAACCGGAAATACAGGTAACCCAGCAGGATCAGGATGATGATACCGGCCCGGCGAATGCCCAGCAGCAGGCCGGATAAATCAGCCTGGGCGGCCAGCCAGCGCGGATTGGCGCGCAGCAGGATCGGCATGACCAGGTCGTTACAAACCATGGTCGACAGGGTGACGGTTTCAAACATGATCATGCTGGCGGCGGCGGATAAGCCGCCCAGAAACACGAAGAGCGCCAGCAGGGGCATGTGTTCGGCCATGGGCAACGCCAGTACAAAGGTATCCGCGTCCACGATGCCCTGGTTGAACAGCAATCGTCCACCCAGGGCAATCGGTAACACGAAGAGATTAATGGCGAACAGGTACAGTGGGAACAGCCAGATGGCTTTGCGGATATGCGTCTCATTGACATTTTCCACGACCAGCACCTGGAATTGGCGTGGCAAAAACAGAAAGGCCATCATCGACAGAAAGGTCAGCGACAACCAGCCGCCGTAACTACCCGGCACCACTTCAAAACGCAGCAACGACGCCAAATCCGGGTGCGCTGCCGCACGCTGGAACAGATCGCCGGGACCCTCGAAGATCAAGAAGGTGACCATGACGCCAACCGACATGAAGGCCAACAGCTTAAACATCGACTCGAAGGCGACCGCCGCCACCATCCCTTCATGACGCTCGGTGTTGTCGATATGCCGCGTGCCAAACAGAATGGTGAACACGCTCAGCACGAGCGCGACGAAGAAGGTGGTGTCCATCCACACGGGATGTTGCGTGGATATCGCCAGACGACTGACTTCCGGATACTGGCGCAGCAGGCTGAAACTGGCGGCGACCGCTTTCAGTTGAATCGAGATATACGGCAGAATGCCCAGCATCACAATCAGCGTCACCATCCCGGCCAGCAGACCGCTTTTTCCATAACGGGACGCGATGAAGTCGGCAATGGAGGTAATGCGATGCACCTTGGTGATACGCACAATCCGCCGCAGCACGAACCAGAACAGCACTGCCATTAGGGTGGGACCCAGATAGACCGGCAGGAAATCCACCCCGCTGACCGCCGCTAACCCAACGCTGCCGTAAAAGGTCCAGGCCGTGCAGTAGATGGCCAGCGACAGCGTGTAAATATAGGGATTGGCGATGATCGAGCGCCCGGCGTCGGCGCGTTGATCGCCGTAATAGGCAATCCCGAACAGCAGGCCCATGTAAGCCAGGGCGCTGGCAATGATGAGGCCGTCGCCCATCATTTAGGAGGACTCCGGCGGATCCGGCATACCGCTATCGCCGCCTGGCCGCGAGAAGCCTTTGATGCGGGTCGCTCCAGATTTGGGTGGTTCGGAGGGTTCGCGGATTTCCGAGTGCTCCACTACGATAATCAATAAAACGATCAAAACCAGCCATACCAGATAAAGGTAAAAGTACAGCAAGGGTATCCCGAATGGCGCCCACGAGCGGTTGAATAGATCCAGCACGGGATAGTTGATGGCCAGAAAGCCGCAGATAAATAGAATCGTGATGTATTCCCGGGATTGTTGCCGCATCGAAAATACCTTTAAGCCTCTAAAAATTAGCCTGCGTCTTGCGAATTTCCACCATTTTGTCGGAGGCATCCAGCGCTTGGCCGAGGGTCTTGACGCTTTGTGCTTCCAACAGATCGAGCAATTTGAGAAAGACCTGCGCGGTGACCAGCGAATCGCCCAGGGCCGTGTGGCGATCATGGACATCCACTCCCAATCGGTCGGCGATGGCGTCCAGATTGTGATCATCGGTGTAGTCGTGTAGATAGCCGGATAGCAACAAAGTGTCCAATACCGGGTTGTCGAAACGCACACCGACTTTCTGCTCTTTCATCTTGAGGAATTTCATGTCAAAGGCGGCGTTGTGGGCAACCAGCACGGTTTGATCATCGCCAACAAACTTGCGGAACTGCGTCAGCGCCACATCGACGCCCGCCTGGTCTTTGACCATGTCGTCGGTAATGCCATGAAAGCGAATGGATGCTTTGGGAATCGGTCGGCCCGGGTTAACCAGTTGGTCAAAAATTTCTCCTGCCAGAACGCGCCGGTTAACAATGCGCACCCCGGCAATCTGGATGATTTCGTCGCCCTTGGAAGGCGCCAGTCCGGTGGTTTCGGTATCGAACACCACGTAGGTAAGCGCACTGAGTGGGTAATTGAGCAGTTCGCCCCACTCCTTGCGATGTTCGAACAGAGAGAAGTCGTAGAATTCTGGACGCTCCGGCAGATTTTTCGGCGGCTCCTTCCATTGACGCGCTGAAGTTGGCAGAGGTAGACGCAACAAGGCGTAACCCGGTCGACGATGAGATTGACTCCAGATGTCGCTGTTATG
>JAGRHQ010000222.1 GCA_020444905.1 Candidatus Competibacteraceae bacterium | reverse complement strand
CACGCCGATGCAAGCTGGGCCGTTCGCCAGCGCCCATTCCAGCGCCCGGACGCCCTGTTCCGGCGGAATCAAATCCATCCCGGCGCTGCGCAGACGTTCCGCCAGCGCTGGGTCTGTGGCCGAACCAATGTCACTCCATGCGCCCCACGCTAGGCTGACGGCAGATTGCCCGCGATGGCGGCGATGAGCAGCAAGCGCATCCAGGAAGGCGTTAGCCGCAACGTGATTGGCTTGACCGCGTGCGCCAATGAGTCCAACGGCTGATGAATACAGTAGAAAGAAATCCAGGTTTTCGGTCAATCGGTGCAGCAACCAGGCTCCGGCCAGCTTAGCGGCCAGCACTCGCTCGAAACGCGGCCAATCGAGTTGCGCCAACACGCCATCGTCAAGCGCGCCAGCGGCATGAATTACCCCGGCCAACCGTCCCGGAGCGAGAGCCAGCGCCGCGCGAACATCGGTTTCACACGCCACGTCGCCCTGGGCAATCATCACGCGAACACCGCTGGTCTCCAAGGCGGCGATAACGGCCTGCGCCTCAGTCGAGGGTGCGGAACGCCCCATCAGAATGATTTGCCGTGCGCCACGTTCCGCCAGCCATTGAGCGCTGCGCAAACCCAGACCACCCAAACCGCCGGTGATCAAGTAACTGGCCTCGGTATCCAGCGTGGAGAGGGCGACGGCTTCAGGTTCCCGGCGAATCAATCGGGCGATCTGGCGCTGGCCGTCAGCGGTCAGAGCGATCTGATCTTCGCCAGCGCTGGAGGATTGCAACTCACGGATGATGTTAGCGGCGGCGTTTTCCGGGCGCAGCGCCGGGTCCAGGTCGATGCGTAGCGTCGCCAGCTCCGGTAGTTCCTGAGCAATGGCGCGGGCTAGTCCCCAGACGGTTGCCTGTTCCGGCACGGCTCCCAACGCGCCGCGCGTTACAACCACCAACTGCACGCCACGGTCAACCAGCTCCACTGCCAGCCGACGCAATGGTTCCAGCATTTGACGCTGGCTGAACCAGAGTTGATCCAGACTATCTGCTTCGGCAATCGCTAGTGCGCCGGTGTAAATGCATATTTCCCCAGGTATCCATTCAATCCCTTTCTTTTGCAAAGCGGGGTTAGGGGGAATTGCGACCCCGTCGTCGATGCGAAATCCCCCCCGGCCCCCCTTTTGCAAAGGGGAGAGTTCTTCAGCATCAGTTAGCAGCGGATCGTCAGCCGCGATGCGAGTCACGGTCTGTCCTGCGTCGCTCAGTTGTTTGAACAGCGCCTGAGTCACCGGGTCATTGTCGCCCAGCAGCCGCCAGGAGCCGATGCGCACAGGCTGCTGACGCGCCACGAGTATCACCTGACGCGCCAGCAATCCTGCTGAATCGGTCGGCAGTAAAGCGGCTGCAAAACCCGCGTCTTCAAGAACCGCCAGCCAGCCTTGACGATCAAGCAACGGATATTCTGGACGTAAATCCCGGTCGGTGAATCGCCACCAACCTTCGGTCAGACCAAAAACCAGGTCGATCCAGCCTTGAGGGCCAGCGCCTTCCAGCAGCGCCAGATAGCCGCCGGGAACCAACAACCGATGCAATCGAGCAAAAGTCTGGCGCAGGTCGGCGGTGGCGTGAATGACGTTGGCGGCGAGGATCAGATGGTAGCGTCCAGCCTGGAAGCCTTGCTTCTCGGGGTCAGCGTCCAGGTCCAGCCGGCGGGGTTCGAGCCACGGGTAATCGGCGTAGCGTTCGCGCGCCTGGGCTAGCAGGCTAGGCGCGATGTCAGTAAAGGCGTATTCAGCCATGCGTTCCATCGGCAATCGGGGCAACAGACCGTCAGTGGTTCCGCCAGTGCCCGCACCTACTTCCAGGAGGCGCAACGGCCCATCAACCGGCAGCGCGGCGAGAACAGCATCCTCGATGCATCGGTTTAAGAACCGCGAAACCGGGGAATCACGGTAAACATTGCCTGCTTCCCGTTCGGGGAACAGCAGCAGCAACGGGTCTTGCTGGCCGCGCAACACTTCAGTCAGCGCTTGGCCGCAACGCCGCAGCAGGGCGATTTCCGTAGCGCTATGCGGATACTCGGCAGCCAGCGCGTCCAAAATCCCCCCCGGCCCCCCTTTTTCAAAGGGGGGGGTAGTGTCCGTAGTTCCCCCCTTTAACAAAGGAGTATCCACAGTTCCCCCCTTTAACAAAGGGGGATTAGGGGGGATTTTGGATAGGTGAATGCTTGCCAGCCGGTCATAGAGGGCAAGATGACGCGGCGCAACCGCTTCACGCGGCAGGGAAGCCAGCGCCTGGGCCGCATAGGACGCCGCCATCGCATCGAGCCGTTCACCCAGACCGGTTAAGGCCATCAGTTCCGGGGCAGCGAGCGCCACCGGGAGGTTCGCCGCCAATTGTTCAATGATTTCAGCGGGTGCTAACGGCAGCGGCCTAGCGCGCCAGACCGGCTCCAATAACCAATGACGCCACGGTTCATCACCAGCCTGACGCGCCAGCCGCAGGCCACGCGCCCAGGCCCGTAAGCGGCCTTCGGCATCGACCAATCGCAAATCGGCGCTCAGGTCATCGCCCGCACCCTGTAAGCGAACCTGCGCCCACCATTCGCTGGCTTCAGTGCTGGCGACCTCTAAATGGAAACTTTCCAACTCGACGGGAATGCGCATCACGCCATCACCCTGCTCGAAAGTCGCTACCGCCAGGGTTTGTAAGGCGGCGTCCAACAGCGCTGGATGGAGTTGATATTCGGCGGCTTCTATGGGAATCAGACGAGTTACTGCGATGTTGGGTCCGCGCCAGGCGGCAGCGATACGGCGAAAAACCGGGCCGTATTCCAAACCGCCAGCCGTCAGCCAGGCATAGATCGCGGCGGGATCAACCGATTCCGGGCATTGCTCCGATTGAACCGGTTCGGGTGGATCGCCAGTTTCAGCCCATTGCGCCGAAAAATGGCGGGTCCAGGAAGCCTCTTGGTTAAGCAGTCGGCTATGGATGCGAATTTCAGTATCGTTCAACACGATCTGTATTTCATGAGGGGCATCGAGAATCAATGGCGCTTCAAAGCGGATCGCCGCCAGCGCCGGGGCATGACCGCAACGCATGGCGGCGTAAGCGCCGGCTTCCAGCCAGGCGGTGGCGGGAACCATCGGTTGACCACTCACCCGATGCTCCATGAGATAAGCGGCGCCGGGTGCGGGCAGGCGGCTGTGGAAAACCACCGAACCATCGGCTAAATCCAGCCGTTCGCCCAGCAAAGGATGGATTGCGGCGGCATCGTCTCCCGCCGTCTTCTTAGTGGCCCGCCAGTAACGACGACGCTGAAAAGGGTAACTCGGCAAGGTGATCAGGCGTCGATCACGCCCGGCGTGAACCGCGCGCCAGTTAATGTTGACGCCGAGTTCAAACAACCGGCCCAGCGCCGCCATCAGGGCGCGGTCGTCATCGCGGCGGGCCGAAGCAAGCCATTCACCGCCTTTTATACAACTCCGGCCCAGGCTTAGTAATACGGCTTGTGGACCCACTTCCAGAAACGCTTCACAGTCAAGCGCCGCCAGTTGCCGGACGCCAGCGGCGAAGGCGACCGGTTGCCGACTATGACGACGCCAGTAGCTGGCATCGAAATGTTCGATTTTCCTACCGGTAAGATTTCCGATGACCGGCAGGCGCGGCGCCCGCCAATTCACCCGAGTCGCTGCATGTTCCAGAGCATCGAGCATCGGGTCCAGCAACGAAGAATGGAAAGCATGGCTCACGGCCAGCCGGCGGCTGACAATATCTTGCGCGTCCAGCGTGGCGCGCGCCGCTTCCACAGCGGATTCCGGGCCGGAAAGGGTAGCTGCGTTCGGGCCGTTGTCCGCCGCCAGCGCTAATCGTGGATCAGCATTCAGCAACGAAGTCAGACGCGATGCATCGGCCATGACCGCGGCCATTGCGCCGCCTGCGGGTAGCGCCTGCATCAACTGGCCGCGCTGGGCGACCAGCCGTAATACCTCATCCAGCGTTGCCGCTTCCGCGACGACGGCCGCTGCATATTCGCCAAGACTGTGACCCAGCAAGGCGTCCGGCTCCACGCCCCAGCTCCGCCACAATGCGGTCATGGCGATTTCGTAGGCCAATAGCGCCGGTTGCGCAAATTCGGTGCGATCCAGGTCGGAACCGCCAGAGAATAAGAGATCGGTCAGTGACCGGCCCAGTAGCGGGTCCAACACTGTCGCGCAATGATCAAGCGTTTCACGAAATACCGGCTCGGTTTCGTACAGTCTGCAGCCCATACCGGAAAATTGGCTGCCTTGGCCGGTAAACAGGAATGCGATGCGCGGTCGCCCCGTAACGATATGCCCCGTTGCCGGACGAGTCAGTTGCTCCCGCGCCTCACACCCATCCGCAGCGACCACAGCCAAACGGCATTCCATGTGACTGCGCCCCACGCCAGCGGTGAAACAGGCATTGGGGTAATCATCCAATGCTGCCGCATGACTCATGCGCTCGCGGAGCGCGTCCAACGCTTTCGCATCACGGGCGGACAGTGGCAAGACCTCAAAAGCGCGAGGCGAAAGATGAAAAGCGAAAGGCGAAAGGCGAACCGACGCCGGTGGTCCCTCCAGCACCAGGTGAGCATTGGTTCCAGAGAACCCAAAAGAGCTAACGCCCGCGATCCGTCGGCAATCCGCAGGCAGATCGACAGGCGTTGCCGGTATTTGGATAGGGCAGTCGCCAGGCCGAATGTGGGGGTTCAACTGATGAAAATGCAGGCTGGGCGGGATGCGGCCATGACGCAACGCTTCCACTGTCTTGATCAGACCGGCAATGCCTGCGGCGGCTTCCAGGTGACCGAGGTTGGTCTTGACCGAACCGACGTGCAGCGGTTGGGTGCGATGAGCTGCCATCACCTGCGCCAGCGCATTCATTTCGATAGGGTCGCCGAGCGCGGTGCCGGTGCCGTGCGCTTCGACATAAGCGACTTCCGCCGGCTTCAGACCAGCATTGGTCAAGGCATCACGCACCACCGCTTCCTGGGCCAAGCCATTGGGCGCGGTCAAACCGGCAGAACGGCCATCCTGATTCACCGCCGACCCGCGAATCACCGCCAGCACCCGGTCGCCATCGGTTAAAGCATCCGCCAGGCGTTTCAAGACGATGATGCCGCAGCCTTCGCCCCGCACGAAGCCATCGGCGGCGGCGTCAAACGCCTTGCAACGTCCATCGGGGGCCATCATCCGCAGGCGCGACAGGGACACGGTTCCGTCAGGCAGCAGGACGAGGTTCACGCCGCCCGCCAGCGCCAACCGGCATTCTTCGAGGCGCAAGCTTTGCACTGCCAAGTGGGTAGCGACCAGCGAGGAGGAACAGGCGGTATCGACCACTAGGCTGGGACCCTGCAAGCCCAAGGTGTAAGACAGGCGACCGG
>JAGRHQ010000221.1 GCA_020444905.1 Candidatus Competibacteraceae bacterium | reverse complement strand
CGGCGTGCTGTTTCTCGACGAACTGCCGGAGTACGACTGGCGGGTGTTGGAAGTGCTTCGGGAGCCGCTGGAATCGGGACGGATTACGATTTCACGCGCGGCGCGTCAGGCGGATTTCCCGGCGCGCTTTCAACTGGTGGCGGCGATGAATCCCTGTCCCTGCGGTTATCTAGGTGATGCTGAGCGGCAATGCGCCTGCGGCCAGGAACAGGTGCGCCGTTACCGGGCGCGCGTGTCGGGGCCGTTGATTGACCGGATTGATCTGCATATTGAAGTGCCCCGCCTGGCGCATCGCGTCTTGCGCAGCGAGGCCCCGGAAGAAAGCAGCGCCACGGTGCGCAGCCGGGTCTGCGCCGCCCATGAACGGCAATTGCAACGGGCAGGCAAACCCAATAGCGCGCTGGGTACGCGGGAAATTGAACGCTACTGCGCCCTGAGCGACGCCGATCACAAGCTGCTGGAACACGCGCTGGAACGGTTGGGTTTGTCGCCGCGCGCTTATCATCGGATTCTCAAGGTGGCTCGCACCATCGCCGATCTGGCGGGCAGCGACGCCATCAAAACGCCGCATCTCGCCGAAGCCATCAGTTACCGGGCGCTCGATCGGACGATAGCGCGGTAGGGTGCGGGTTCAGTCTCAATTTTTACCCATGAACATCAGTCCTGATCAAATTGTGCTTTTTGAATCCGGTTTCATTCGCATCAGCGCCACGCTGGTTTTTACCTGGCTGCTCATGGCGCTGCTGACGTTGCTGGCGCGCTGGATCACCCGCCGCTTGACCCAGGATACGGTGTTGTCGCCCTGGCAAAATCTGCTGGAGGTTCTTGTAGAGGGCATTCAGGGACAAATCCGCGATGTAACCCGTCAGAACCCAGCGCTTTATCTGCCTTTCATCGGCACTTTATTCATTTTCATCGCTGCCAGTAATCTGCTGTCCGTGGTTCCCAGCTTTGAATCTCCTACCGGGTCGCTGTCCACCACGACCGCTCTGGCGCTCTGTGTGTTTATCGCGGTACCCTTGTATGGCGTTCAACGCCGGGGGTGGCGGGCGTATCTGAAGGATTATATTGAACCGACGCCGATCATGTTGCCTTTGAACATCATCGGTGAATTATCCCGCACCCTGGCGTTAGCAGTGCGCTTGTATGGCAACGTAATGAGCGGCGCCGTGGTTGGGGCGATTCTGTTGATCATCACGCCCCTGTTTTTCCCGGTGTTGATGCATGCGCTGGAACTGCTGACCGGCTTGATTCAGGCGTATATCTTCGCCATTCTGGCCACGGTTTACCTGGCGGCGGCCACGGCGGCGCATGAAGGAAATAACCCCACTGAACACTGAATTTGAGGGTTCATTCTTATGGACGCTACACTCATGATCGGCCTCGTCTCAATTATTACCGCCGGTCTAACCATCGCTATCGGCACAGTCGGCCCCGCCCTGGCGGAAGGCCGAGCCGTAGCCCAAGCCCTGGCCGCTATCGCCCAGCAACCGGACGAAGCAGCGACCTTAAGTCGCAGCCTGTTCGTTGGATTGGCGATGATTGAATCAACGGCCATCTATTGCTTCGTGGTGTCGATGATCCTGATTTTCGCCAATCCGTTCTGGAATCATTTTATTACCGTCGCCGGGCAGTGAACCATGCAGCTTGATGGGTTCACCGTTGTTGCGCAGATTATCAACTTTCTGGTTCTGGTGTGGTTGCTCAAACGGTTCCTGTATGGGCCGATCATCGAGGCCATGGCTGCCCGTCAGCAAAAGGTTGCAGCGGCTCTGGACGAGGCCCGGCAAAAATCGGAACAGGCCAGGGCGGAAGTTCAAAAATATCAGGATCAGCGCACCGAACTGGAGGCCCAGCGCGAGCAGTGGCTGGAACAGGCGCGTCAGGAAATTGCAGCCCGGCGTGAAAAATGGTTGCAACAAGCCCGGCGTGAGATCGACGCCCAGCGCGAAGCATGGCTGAAGGCTTGGCAACGGGAACAAACAGAAAACCAGCGCGCCCTGCAACGGGAAGCCACACATCGGTTAACCGAAGCGGTTCGCCATGCCTTGCGCGAACTGGCGGATGCTGATTTGGAGCGGCGGATGCTCGAACCGCTGCTGACTCGGCTACGCGCCCTGGAGGCGAGCGAACGCGCAACGCTGGCGCAAGCGGCTTTGGGGGGATGCGTCATCAGCACTGCATTTCCATTGGATATCTCCTTACAGCAACATTGCCAAGCGGCCCTGCGCGAACTGCTGGGGGATGGAATTAGCTTTGCCTTTCACCAGGACTCGAACGCGGCTTGCGGCATTACCCTGGAAATGCCTGGCCATCGCCTGGCCTGGACTCTGGATAGCTATCTTGACGGTTTCGATGCGGCGCTGGCCAGGGTATTGAACGCACCGGCGGCGGATGCAGGCCATGATGACCCACTCGCTTAATCTGTTTGCCTTGTTCGACGCCGCGTTGACCGCTTATCGCCCTTCCCCAGCCGTGGTCGAAACCGGCATTGTGGAACGAGTGGGCCAGGGGGTTGCCCAGGTGAATGGCTTGCCTAGGGTTGAATCCATGGAACTGGTGCGTTTTCCCAACAACATTCTTGGCATTGCTTTCAATCTCGATCCCGAAGAAGTCGGGGTGGTGCTGCTCAACGACAGCAACGGACTCAAGGCCGGCGATCCGGTCGAGCGCACCGGGCGGGTGGTCGATACGCCGGTGGGTCCGGAACTTTTAGGACGGGTCGTCAACGCCTTGGGCGAGCCGCTGGATGAGGCGGGTCCGCTGATTACCGCCGAACGTCTACCACTGGAGCGCTCAGCCCCAGCCATCATGCAGCGCGCGCCGGTCAGCGTCCCACTGGGGACCGGCCTTAAAGTCATCGACGCCGCCATCCCAGTGGGGCGCGGTCAGCGCGAGCTGATTCTCGGCGACCGGCAAACTGGTAAAACGGCGTTGGCTGTGGATGCCATTCTTAACCAGGCTGGGCAGAATGTTATCTGCGTTTACTGCGGCGTCGGCCAGCGCGGTTCGGCGGTTGCGCGGGTGATTGATGATCTTCGCCAGCGCGGCGCATTGCGCTATACCTTTCTGGTGGTCGCCGCCGGCGAAGACCCGCCTGGGCTACAAGTCCTGACGCCCTACGCGGCGACGACGATGGCCGAATGGTTCATGGCGCAAGGCCGCGACGTGCTGATTGTTTATGATGACTTGACCCGCCATGCCCAGGCGTATCGGGAACTCTCGCTGCTGCTCCGTCGCCCGCCAGGCCGGGAAGCCTATCCTGGCGATATTTTCTACCTGCATTCCCGTCTGCTGGAGCGGGCTACGCATTTACGACCGGAGCAAGGCGGCGGCTCGCTGTCGGCATTGCCGATCATTGAAACCGAGGCGCAAAACCTATCGGCTTACATTCCCACCAATCTAATTTCGATCACCGATGGACAAATTGTGCTGTCCCCTGAACTGGCGCGGAAAGGGATTTTGCCGGCAGTCGATGTCGGCGAATCCGTGTCGCGGGTCGGCGGCAAGACCCAGTTACCGGCTTATCGGGCGATTGCCGCTGAACTGCGGCTGGCGTATTCCCAGTTCGAGGAACTGGAGACGTTCGCCCGTTTTGGCACGCGGCTGGACGAAGCAACGCGCCAGACCATCGAGCGCGGACGCCGGGTGCGGGAAGTGTTGAAGCAACGGCAATACCAGCCCTTGCCGGTCGCCGAGCAAATCGCTGTATTGCTGGCGGTCACCGAAGGCGTGTTCGATCCGGTCCCCCTGGAGCGAATGGCGGAGGCGGAACGCGCGGTGCGCGAGCAAGCCGTTGCCCGTTGCCCAGACATCGGTTCGCGCATCGCTGCGGGATCGCCACCGAGCGACACAGACCGGGATGCTTTGCTCACAGCAGCGCGGGCGGCGGTTGTTGACCTTATCGCAAACTCCAATGCGCAGGCAGCCGCCTGCAAATGAAATCTGTTTTAAAGAGCGATCAACGCCATGCCCACTCTGGAAGCGCTGCGCCATACCTTGGCCACTGTCGAAGAATTGCGTTCGATCGTTCGCACCATGAAAGCGTTGGCGGCGGTCAGCATCCACCAGTATGACCAGGCGGTGAGCGCATTGGCCGATTACGACCAGGCGGTGCGGCAAGGATTGGCCGTCGTGTTGCGCGAGCAGGCGATGGAAACTGGGGTGCGAAATCTGGTTTTAACCGGCGAAACGCCAGAGGTTCGGTCCACGGCAGGCCGCCCGTCAGCCATCGGCGCGGTGGCGTTTGGCTCCGATCATGGGCTGTGCGGGCGTTTTAACGAAGCATTGGCCGAATATCTCGCCATGACCTTGCACGACCGTCCGGAACCGCAGCGCTGGGTGCTGGCGGTCGGCGTCCGGCAGGCGGCGGCGCTGGAAGAACAAGGCTTATCCGTTCAGCAAACGTTCTACACACCGGGGGCGGCCAGTGCGATTCAGCAAACCGTGCGACAATTATTGCCAGTGTTGGAACAATGGCGAGAGGCGGGAGTCATCGAGATTCTACTCTTTCATAATCGCCATCGTGGAGCGAACAGCCATGAACCGGCCCAAGTGCAACTGTTGCCTCTCGATCCTGCAGCTCTAAGCCGCGAGGCACCCCCATCAACGCGTTCCCTGCCTGGTTATGTTGCCGATCGGGCCGAATTGCTGGCGGCATTGCTCCGGGAATGGCTGTTTGTGGAACTGTTCCGGGCCTGCGCCGAGTCGCTGGCCAGCGAACACGCCAGTCGCCTGTTGGCCATGCAAGCGGCTGAACGCAATATTATCGACCGATTAATGGAATTGAACGCGGCTTACCGTCAGCAACGCCAGGAAGCGATTACCGCTGAATTGCTGGATGTGGTGGCCGGGTTCGAGGCGACGGTAGAATAGCCGCTCTGTTTACTTGCTTAACACCAACTGCCGGGTATGCCGGGCGATAATCAGTTCCTCGTTGGTCGGTAGCACCCACACTGCGACGCGACTGCCGGACCGGTCGATGCGCTGGCGGCTTTCCGTATTCGCCGCTGGGTCCATTTCAATGCCAAGCCAGCCTGACCGGACGCAAACCTGTTCACGCACCGCAGCCGCATGTTCGCCAATCCCGCCAGTGAAAACCAGCGCATCCAGGCCGTCCAGCGTTGCCGCCAATGAACCTAGTTCGCGGGCGATCCGGTAGCAGAAGTAATCCACCGCCAGTTTCGCGCTGGGATCGGAACTGGCCAGCAATTCACGCATGTCATTGCTGATGCCCGACAATCCCAGCAGACCGGACTGCTTATAAAGCAGATTAGTCAAATCCTTGGCACCCATGCCATGCCGTTCAATCAAGTAGATCAGCACTCCCGGATCGAGCGAACCGGTGCGCGTTCCCATCGGCAGTCCTTCCACGGCGGTGAAACCCATAGTGCTGGCCACGCTCT
>JAGRHQ010000220.1 GCA_020444905.1 Candidatus Competibacteraceae bacterium | reverse complement strand
GCTTGATAAGGCGCTGGGCGCGCTGAGCGAGCATAACGAGTCGCTGGAGCACGTTCTCGATCACATCAGTTTCATGCGCACGCAGGGTATGCGGCGCATCGTGTCGGATGACGCCTGCAAGGACTTGGTGCGTCATTTCAGCCGCCATCGGTTGCGCAATGAGGATTTCCAGTTTTCCGACCTGCTGGGCGCGGCTTATGAATTTCTGATCAACATGTTCGCCGAATCGGCGGGCAAGAAGGGCGGCGATTTTTACACCCCGCGCGATGTGATCCGGCTGATGGTGCGCATTCTCAAACCGCAGCCGGGCCTGAGCATTTACGATCCGACCTGCGGGTCTGGCGGGATGTTGATCATCAGCCGCGAGTTCGTCGAGCAATCCGGCGGCGATCCCAGTAATTTGCGCCTGTGCGGCCAAGTCAACGACGCCTCGGCCTGGTCGATTTGCAAATTGAATATGCTGTTGCATGGGGTGCCGGGCGCAGATATTCGATTGGCGGATACGCTATTGCATCCGCTGCACCGCGACGGCGGCGAACTGGAGCGGTTTGACCGGGTGATCGCGAATCCGCCGTTCAGTCAGAACTACACGCGGAGCCACATGGAGTTCCCCGAGCGGTTTCGCTGGGGCTGGTGCCCGACTTCCGGGAAGAAGGGTGATTTGATGTTTGCCCAGCACATGCTGGCGGTGTGCAAGCCGGGCGGGATGGTGGCGACGGTGATGCCGCATGGCGTGTTGTTCCGGGGCGGGGCGGAGAAGGAGATTCGCCGGAAGTGGCTGGAGCAGGATTTGATCGAGGCGGTGATTGGCTTGCCGCCGAATCTGTTTTACGGCGCGGGCATTCCGGCCTGCATTCTGGTGTTGCGCCCGAATCTGACCGGGCAGCCGTTGAATCCGCACAAGCCGATCGAGCGGCGTGGCCAGGTATTGTTCATCAATGCCGACGCCGAGTTTCATGCGGGCCGCGCGCAGAACTATTTGCGCCCGGAGCATATCGAGAAGATCGTTTCGACTTTTGACCGCTTTGAGGATGTGCCGGGGTATGCGCGTTGCGTGGCGCTGGCGGAAATCGGCGATACCGCCAACGACTGGAATCTGAATATCCGCCGCTATGTGGACAATTCGCCGCCGCCGGAACCGCAGGATGTGCGCGCGCATTTGCTGGGCGGGGTACCGGCGGCGGAGGTGGCGGCGAAACAGGCATTGTTCGCGGCGCTGGGGTTTGATGCGGCTTGTGCGTTCGGCGCTCCCCCCTTTGAAAAAGGGGGGCCGGAGGGGATTTCTGATCACTACCTCGACTTCGCCCCGGCGCTCACTGACCGCGCCGCTATCCGCCCTCTGGTGGAGAACGATCCCGGCGTTCAGGCTTGCATCGGAGCCTTGCGCGCGGCGCTGGCAACATGGTGGACGGCTCACGCGCCGCGTTTGGCCGATTTGCCGGAACGCCGCGATTTGAATGCGGTCCGCGCTGAAATTCTCGACAGTTTCGGTGCGGCGCTGCTGCCGTTGGGCGCGCTGGATCGCTTCAAGCTGGCCGGGGTGATTGCGACCTGGTGGACGGAGACCTTGCCGGATTTCAAGACCTTGCTGGAAAACGGGTTTCCCGGCGTGATTGACGGCTGGGTGGATGCAATTGCGGACGCGGTGGAGGATGACGAAGCGGCTGGCCCGGCGTTCGATCCGTTCGGGCATAAGCTGGTGCGCCGGATCATGGCCGATTATCTGGAGCGCATCGCCGCCGCCAAGGCCGATATGGCGCGGTTCAAGGGCGAGAAAGAGGCGTTTGAGCAGGGCAACCCGCCCGAGGATGCCGACGAGGAGGAGTTGGCGAACTGGAATCAGGCGCGGGATTTGGAGCGCCAAATGAAGGAGTTGAAGGCGGAGCATCGGGAGGCGTTGAAAGAACTGGCGAAGCTGGAGAAAGTGGTTGCCAAAGCTCGCGCCGGGTTGTTCGCGGGACAGGATGCCGCCACCGCCAGAGCGCGACTTCTGCCGGTGCTGGAGCGTCTGGCTGCGATTGAAGCCGAGTTAGCGCCTTACGAGGACATCAAGAAACGACTGGCGGAAGCCCGCGCTCGTTATCGTGAACTGACTGCTGCGTTTGTAGATGTGCTCAAGGCGCGTTGCGATGAGTTGCGCGAGGATGAAAAACGCGCCCTGATTCTCGAATTGTTCGCGCAGGATGTGCAGGCGGGCCTGAATGCGGCGGTGAATGAGAAGCGGCAGGAGTTGGTGAGGTTTTTGGAGGGTGTGTGGGATAAGTATCGGGTGACGCTCTTTGATTTGAGAGCTGAGCGGTCAAGGATTGAAAACCAACTCGGTAATTTCCTTGCGCGATTGAAATACGCATGAGCAAAATCATTAGTAAAAGTATTTCAATCACTTCGGAATGGGGTACGGTCCGGCTTGGTGATGTTGTGGAAACATCCGCTGGTGGAACCCCATCGCGAGGAAGTCGCGGTATGTTTGGAGGTAGCATTCCTTGGGTAAAATCTAGCGAGTTGAACCAGCGCCGAATCGTTGTCACAGAGGAAACCCTAACAAATGAAGGCTTTACCTCTAGTGCTGCCAAGTGGGTGGAAGCAGGCACGCCACTGATTGCTCTTTACGGGGCTACGGCTGGTGTTGTGGGGTGGCTTGAGCTCCGTGCCTGCACAAATCAGGCAGTTCTGGCACTAACTCCACGTAACAAAAGCGTTACCCATCGATGGATTTACTGGATTGCCAGCTATTGCGCGTCAAGGCTGATTGCTTCTGTTCAAGGTTCAGGTCAGCCTAATCTTAACAAGGGAATCGTAGATGAATTGACGCTGCATCTTCCGTCTCCTACCGAACAATCTCGCATCGCCGCCGTTCTGGACACCGTAGACGAAGCAATTGCCAAGACTGAGGCGGTGATTGCCAAGCTCAAGCAGGTACGCGCCGGCCTGCTTCACGACCTGCTGACCCGTGGCCTCGACGAAAACGGCCAACTCCGCGATCCCATCGCCCACCCGGAACAGTTCCAGGATTCGCCGATTGGGAGGATTCCTAATGCATGGCGAATAGCTCAACTTTGCGAAGTAGCTGATATCGCTTCAGGTGTTACCCTTGGCAAAAATCCCACCGGGGCTGGAACCTTGGAATTGCCATATCTTCGTGTTGCAAACGTGCAGGATGGATACTTGGATTTAGCTGATGTAAAGACTGTTAGGATATTTTCGAGTGAATTGGACCGGTTTCAGTTGAAGTACGGTGATGTTTTGATGAACGAGGGCGGGGATTATGACAAACTCGGTCGAGGCACAGTTTGGGAAAGTCAAATCCCTGTTTGCCTTCATCAAAATCATGTATTTCGTGTTCGCTGTAGATCCGACATCCTGAATTGCTATTTTCTTACAGCGGTTTCAGGTTCTGAAGTCGGCAAGCGCTATTTCCTAAGAAGTTCAAAGCAATCAACTAATTTGGCTTCGATCAATTCAACTCAACTAAATGCGTTCGAGGTGCCTGTGCCGCATCTCGCGGAGCAAGAAACCATCATCAAGGTTCTCTCGGCACAGGATAACCAGCTAACGGTTGAAGCCGCAGGATTGACGAAGTTGCGAGCAATCAAATCCGCCCTCATGACCGACCTGCTCACTGGGCGGGTTCGGGTGCCTGCTGATCTCGATTTTGGCTGATGTCCATTGCATCACCTCCGAACCCAACCTGGCTGTATCGGTTGGTGCATGTAGATAACCTGCCCACCTTGCTAACTCGTGGGGCGCTGCACGCGCCGCACACAACCCCGAATGACGGCTTGCCCTACCGGCCTATCCACAATGCCAGCGTACAGGCGAACCGTCATATCAAGGCGATTCCCTGCGGTCCCGGCGGGACGATTCACGACTACGTACCGTTCTACTTCGGGCCTTTGTCGGTCATGCTGTTAAACCTGAAAACCGGTCGAGTGGCGGACTACAATCAGGGACAGGAACCACTGATTTATCTGCTCACTACCGCGCAGGCCATTCAGCAGGCAGGAGTTCAGTTCGTGTTCTCGAATGGGCATGGACTCGCCACATTTACCAGTTGGCACGACAATCTGGCCCAACTGGATCAGGTCGATTGGGGCATCGTCAACGCAAAATACTGGTCCGATACGCCCGAGGACAACGACCGCCAGCGCCGCAAGCAAGCCGAATTTCTGATCTGGCAATCGCTGGATTGGTTTCTGCTTCACGGTATCACGGTGCTGAACGCCACAATGAAGCAGCGTGTCCAAACCATCCTGAACCAGTTCCCGCAACGAAAGCAACCGCGAATCACCATTAGATCGAACTGGTACTACTGAGAGGGAAAAGCCATGATCGAACTTACCCAAGGCAACCTGCTGGAGGCGCAAGCCGAAGCGCTGGTCAACACAGTGAACTGTGTCGGGCACATGGGCAAGGGCATCGCGCTTCAATTCAAACAAGCCTTTCCCGACAACTTCAAAGCCTATCAGGCCGCCTGCCGCGCCAGCAAAGTCGCGCCCGGCAAAATGCTCATTCACGTCAACGGCGATCTGGTCAACCCATGCTACATCATCAATTTTCCGACCAAACGCCACTGGCGCGGCCCCTCTCGCCTTGAAGATATCGAGTCAGGTCTGGCGGCATTGATCGCCGATGTACAAAGACTGGGTATTCATTCCATCGCCATGCCGCCACTGGGTTGTGGCCTCGGTGGCCTGGACTGGCGCGTCGTGCGCCCGGTCATCGAACAAACTTTCGCCGCCTTGCCCCAAGTGCGCGTACTCTTGTTCGAACCAACCGGTGCGCCCGAAGCCAAAGCGATGCCGATCCACACTCATCGCCCAAAAATGACCCCGGCGCGCGCCCTGTTTATCCAATTGATGGATGCCTATGCCGCGCTGGACTACCGCCGCACCCTGCTGGAAGTGCAAAAGCTCGCCTATTTTCTTCAGGAGGCAGGGGAACCGCTACGGCTCAAATATCAGGCTGGACACTACGGCCCCTACGCCGCCAACCTCAATAAAGTTCTGGAATTGATGGAGGGCCATTACATCCGGGGTTACGGCGACCGTCAGAAACCCGATGCGGAAATCGATTTATTGCCGGGTGCCGTCCAAGAGGCTACCGACTTCCTTGCGGGCTGGCCTGAATCATTGTCACGGCTGGAGCGCATCACCGACCTGATCGAAGGCTTTGAAACGCCTTATGGAATGGAACTGCTGGCGTCGGTGCATTGGACGGCTCATCACGGTGGACCGCGCCAGGATCGCCCGGCAGAAACCCCTCAAGAGGCTCTTGCGCAAATCCACGCCTGGAACCCGCGCAAGCAGCGCGTGTTCAAGCCAGAACATATTTACACCGCCTGGCGGCAACTCGGTCAGAAAAACTGGATGCCCAAGCGCGCCATTAATTTTAGCACCACCGTTAGCACAAGCTGAATTGTGGTGTCAGCGGCGAAAAAGCCGGTTTAGACACAA